>NZ_JBUZTQ010000024.1:0-86098 GCF_055408445.1 Pseudomonas sp. B414
TTACGTCGGCACTATGAAAGGCGTAGGCCGTATTTATCAACAGACCTTCGTTGATACTTACAGTAAAGTCGCGTTTACCAAACTCTATACAACGAAGACGCCAATCACAGCCGCAGACCTGTTGAACGACAAAGTGCTGCCGTACTTCACAGAGCAAAACGTCCCTGTGCTGCGGATTCTGACAGATCGTGGAACGGAGTATTGCGGCAAGCTAGAGCAGCATGATTACCAGCTTTACTTGGCCATGAACGACATTGAACACACTCGGACGAAAGCGGCCTCACCGCAAACCAACGGTATCTGCGAGCGCTTCCACAAGACGATATTGCAAGAGTTTTACCAGGTCACTTTCCGGAAAAAGATCTACCAAAGCATGGAGCAGTTGCAGGTCGATCTTGACCACTGGATGACCCACTACAATGATGAACGGACTCATCAGGGAAAAATGTGTTGTGGCCGGACGCCGGCTGAGACATTTGAGGATGGAAAGAAAATCTGGCAGGCCAAGATGATCAACTGAATTTGACCTGACAGTCATGACCGCAAATCCGGTAACTGTCAGATCAAGTCTGAACTTCTACAACTGATCAGCAATTGGCGGAGTTCATCCGCCTTCTGTGACTGTCACGCCTGAATGTCACAAACGATAAATAACTACGCTGCATCCGGTCGCGGACGGCGGCGCCATCCCGAGGTAAACCCATGCCTATTCGCCACAGCATCATCCACCAGATCGACAAGAAGCCAGATGGCTCCCCCGCAGTTTTGCACGTCAGCGGCACCGAACTGGCCGAATCGCAGGCCACTGAAAACCTGCTGCACGATCTGAACGTTGCCTACAACGCCAAGACGGGCAAGGCCTGGGGCTTCTTTCATGCTCACTCTGGCGCCTTCCCTTTCAGCGGCTGGTTGCAGACCTACATCGATGGCGGCGAATTTATTGAGTTCAGCCACACTGCTGTCGAGCACCTACAAAAGCTCATGGAAGAATCAAACCTGAGTGTTGGTGGGCATGTTCTGCTGGCCCACTACCAGCAAGGCCTGACCGACTACCTGATAGTTGGCCTGCTCCAGCACAGCGAAGGGGTCACCGTGAATGCTGACCTCAGCGTCACGCCTTCCAAGCATCTGGACTTCGGCAACATCAGCCTGGCAGCCCGGATCAATATCTCGGAATGGCGCATCAACCCGAAGTCGCGGCAGTACATTTCGTACCTAAAAGGTTCGAAGGGCCGCAAAGCAACCGACTACTTCAGAGACTTCATCGGCTGCCAAGAAGGCGTCGACGGGCCAGGTGAAACCCGAACTCTGCTCAAGGCATTCAGCGACTTTGTAACTGCTGAGGGTTTGCACGAAGACAGCGCCCGCGAAAAGACTCAGGCGCTGGTCAGCTACTCAATGGCCCAGGCCAAGATTGGCGAACCGATCACTCTCAACGAACTGTCTGAGCTGATCGACGAAGACCGGCCGAAAGCCTTCTACGACTTCATCCGTAACAAGGACTACGGCCTGTTGCCGGAGATTCCAGCCGATAAGCGCACCCTGAACCAGTTCCGACGCTTCACCGGGCGGGCTGAAGGTATGTCAATCAGCTTCGAGCAGCACCTGCTTGGCTCCAAGATCGAGTTCGACCAGGAGGCAGGAACTCTTATTTTGCGCGGCCTGCCAACTCAGCTCGCTGATCAGCTCAAGCGTGCCTCTGCCTGACACCTATCGATACGCCGCGCACTTGATGAGTGCCGGCGCCTGAAAGACGTCTATCTACCGCGCTTTCGGTTTCCAAAAGTTGGATTCAAGCGCTTTATTGCACTGACCCCAGTAGGAAATTATCGCATCACGGGCGTCTTCAACCGTTTCAAAGGCCGCACTAGGCTCTGCAACACCCCTAACACCACCATCTACTTGGCAGATCAGTTCTCCACTTGGGATGCGCCGAACAACTCGCCCGCGAGTGATCGTCCCGCCATTGATGAAACCTGACGCCTCAAGCTCAAGAACAATTTCAACAACGTCAACCATATAAATCTCCTTGATCCGGCCCCATACCAGTCACCCGTGATACCCCATATCAGGTAGGCATGCCAGCTCCAACTCTGATGCGCCTCGCAATCTCGCGCATCGGGACATTCACGCAACCCTGCCCTTTGGTTGCTTCCATGATGATCGGGTTCGCAGATGACGCCGCTAGATTGACCTCAAGTAGGTCTGGATACATGCGCTCCAGACAGGCTGCATTCACATTCTTGCCATTCTTTAGGCGTATGAAGCGGTCATCTACAGCAATGACATGATTTGCCCATGCAGGCTCGCTCGACATCGCAGCAGCGGCATTAAATGCACGCCGAACAAATTCATCCTGGGTCATTAGTTACTCCATTCCGACTCCATGTCGGGCCGAACACAAATACCCCACTTCTACGAATCACGCCAGCCGGCGAGGATCCCATGTCGCCTTATAAAATCTCAGGGACGACCGTCGTGAGCTTCTCCGGCGGGCGGACCAGCGCATACATGCTGCGCCAGGTGCTGGACAACAACCATCACTTGAACGATCTGATCGTCACGTTCGCCAACACCGGAAAAGAACATTCGTAACCGTCCGCCCAACACCCTCTTGCTGATCAGACCTTCGCCTGCTTCAACCATTGATTGACCCAGTCGCAGTCAAACATCGTCGGATCAAACCCATCATCCCCATACCACTCCGACATTGCGTCGTGCTCAGGGTGATTTGGATCCGCCAATGCAGCCAGGAAATCTTCATACCCAGGTGCCCCTCCAATATCTTCCGGCGGGCGTGCATTGGCACCATCGATGCAGTACGGCACTTGCGGGAAAATAATCGCAGGCAAGGCTTTTTCGATTTTAATGCGCAGCTCCCAGTTGTCACCGAAGTCATAGACATAGCGAAACGTCTTCTTCCCGTTCAACACGCTAATAAGCTTTTTGCGCTGCTCTGAAACCACCTCCGGGCCCCATCCCGGATCCGGTACACCATAACTTTCGCCATCAATTTCAAATTCGTGCAGGTGCGTGTCGCTCCAGCCAAATACGGCCTGAATAACACGGTGCAACTTGCACAATGTGATGTTTTCAGACACCGCTACCCGCCGCCAGATTGATGGTTTTATCCACTTGAATTCGATGTGTAGTATTAGAGCTTGGTCGGTTTTAAGCAGGGCCAGACGAGAGGTTTTTGGCATGGGTCAAGCAGCCTCGTAGTGTTCGACAGAGTTAAGAGAAACGTTCCAGGGCAGCAGGTCGTCGACGCGGTTGATCGGGTGGTCAGCGATGCGCTCCAGGACATGTGTCAAATAAGCTTGCGGGTTCAGACCGTTGAGTTTCGCCGAACCGACCAAGCTATAAATAGCCGCCGCTCGTTCACCGCCAGCATTCGAGCCGACGAACAAATAATTCTTGCGACCCAAAGCGACGGCGCGCAGCGCCCTCTCTGCCGCGTTGTTGTCGATTTCGATGCGGCCGTCATCGCAATAGCGCGTCAGCGCCTGCCACCGATTGAGCGCATAAAGGATTGCACCGCCCAATGTCGATTTTTTCGACACTTGAGCCAGCGTCTGGTTGAGCCAGGCCTCTAATTGCTTCAGCAATGGGCTTGCCCGGCTTTGCCGAACAGTTCTTCGCAGGTTTGGTGGTTGCCCGCGAATCTCGCTTTCGATGGCATACAGGGCAGCAATTCGCTGCAACGCTTCGCCGGCCAGTGGTGAGGCAAGGTCTTTATATACGTCATAAAACTTGCGGCGGGCATGGGCCCAGCATGCGGCTTCCTGAATCGCGCCCGTCGCATACAACTGAGCAAACCCTGCGTAGCCGTCAGCTTGCAAAATGCCGCTGAAGTCCTTGAGGTGAGTCTGCGGATGTTGGCCTTTACGATCCGGTGAATAGGCGAACCAGACAGCTGAAGGTGTTGTGTAACCGGCAGGCCGGTCGTCTCGCACGTATGTCCACAAGCGAGCTATTTTGGTTTTGCCGTTGCCCGGCGCAAGCACGCCAATTGGCGTGTCGTCGGCATGAACTTTATGGCCGCTCATCACGTGACGTTCAAGCGCGTTGATCAACGGCCGAAGTAACTGGCTGCACTGACCCACCCAGTCGGCGAGCGTGGAGCGCTCCAGATCTACGCCCTCGCGGGCGTAGATCTCGCACTGGCGGTACAACGGCAAATGATCGACAAATTTCGACACCAGCACGTGCGCCAACAGCCCAGGCCCGGCAAGGCCGCGAGCAATAGGTCGACTGGGCGCGGGAACTTGGGCTATATGCTCGCAGCAGCCACAGACCAGTTTGGGCCGCACGTGCCGAATTACTTTGAACCGGGCCGGCACGTACTCCAGCATTTCTGCCACGTCCTCACCCAAATAACGCAGCGCACCACCGCAACCGCCGCATTGCGAGTCAGGTTGATGCATATGGATTTCGCGTGGCAGGTGCTCAGGTAATGGCTTGCGCCGAGAGACTGCGCGAGGTGTCGGTTCGATTGGAGGCGTCAGTTCGGCCTGACTGATCTGCAACTCTTCAAGACCTAACTGAAGCTGGTCGATCATTGTGTCCAGTTGCTCAGAACTGCGACCAAACTGCGTGCGACGAAGCTTGGCGATCATCATCTTCAGGCGCTCAATCTCTGCGCGCTGGGCAGCGATCAGAGCCTTCAAGACCTGAAGATTATTGGGCAAGGAGTCGGTCGCGTCAGTCATGCCCGGATGCTACTGATTTTTGTCAGCGCAGTCAGTCAGACCACAAAGACAGGGGCAGTGCGAATTGGCCTACGCCAATCAATCCCTTCTAAAAGCATCGACAACTGCGCAGTCGTGAGCGACACGCTGCCACTGCTCGCCTGCGGCCAGACAAAGCGCCCTTGCTCCAGGCGTTTACAGAATAAACACAGCCCGTCACCGTCCCACCACAGCAGCTTGATTCGATCGCCACGCCGCCCACGGAAAGCGAAAATATGGCCAGAGAACGGATCTGCTTCCAGCTGAGTTTGCACCAGGGCTGCCAGTCCATCGAATCCACGGCGCATGTCCGTAACGCCGGCGGCGATCCAGATACGAGTACCTGCAGGTGGGGCAATCATCGCAGTAACTGCTGCAAGACGAGTTGCACCGTCTGTGGATCGGGAGCGCCAATGATGCGCAGCCTGACTTTTCCTGTCTCAATAACGATCTCGGAAACGGGTTCGATCTGCGGCAAAACGGCTGGAGGTACATCGGCGGGCGTCTCGATTACTTGGACAGGCAGCAGCGTTGCTGCGTGACTTACCGGGCCGAACACCCCGTCTTGATATTGTTGGCGCCATCGAAATACCAGATTGGCATTGACGTCATGCTCACGAGCAATGATCGATACGGATGCGCCAGGCTGAAGCGTTGCTTCAACGACCTGACGTTTGAACTCCGCTGGGAAGTTGGGTCGCCGACCGGGTCGACGCGGATAAAGAGACGTAGCCAATGTAGTGTCCACTAAAAAAATAGTGGGCACTATCTTGGAGAGTTTTGAGGGCGTTCAGGAGTGGGTACTGGGCGGACGGTTACGGTCTTTCAGGCCTTGCCCCCCTTAAAAACTTTGCTTCTATGGTAAGCAAGGTAGTGGAATTGTTCAGGGCGGAATTGACCAACATTTTTGATTGCGTCGATATTCCATGCTGCCATGACATTTTCAGCACCTGGGGCAAAAAGCAGGTCACCCTTGTCGTTAAAAGAAATCCATCCACGATCAAATAGCTTGTCGATATGAGGAGCCAACATCAGGCCGTTGCTTCCATCCAGTCGCTCAGCATTGGCACAGTCTTTCCACGGCTTAATATGACTGGCGATCAGAAAGCTCTGATCGGCAACACCTGTGAGCCGGCACTGCGACTCGATCAGCAAAACTCGCTGCCGAAAAACCCCCTGCCCGCGACGAGACCGAATCAGTTGATCCTTCTCTGCCTCAGGAATTTCTTCAGCAGTCAGGATTTCAATTTCAGCGAGGTCTGTCTCTATCTGTTGCGTAGCGTCCTGAACAGCCTCTACCGCATCAGGGCTCAGTTCCCCGGTTATATTAAGAATCAAACGGCCTAGCACTGGAGAAATAGCAGCAAGGTAGCAACCCTGGTTCCCATTACCATTAGCCTGCAAAGGAGAATGCTTCTGCGGCAGTAACGGTTGGATATGGGCAATGTGTGCTTTAGGCGCAACAGGCAAAGGCAACGAAGTCCATTCTATTGGCACCAACCACCCGCTATCAGCCCAGTTGGCACCTGCCAACCCAAAGGCCTCTGGCTTTAAAGACTCAGAGTGACGCTTGCTGACAACACCGATTGCCTTGATAAGCCCATCCGCGTAAGAGATAACAATATCTCCGGGCTCCACTTGAGTCAGATTGTCATATGTTTTGTTGCGAGCACCATTTGCATTGGCTTTCGGCGACCAAATATAGCCGCCGTCAAACTCGGCTTTAAAGGTCTGTTTATGGTTTACCCACCAGTAATTATGTGGCGAGGCTAAGTCCTCTTCAAAATCACGTATACGTGATTTTGAACTCTCTACCGCCTTAGGAGAGAAAATACCCGGGTGCCTAGACACAACGGCCTCAAAAGCAAACTCCTTCAAGCCAAGGCTGGTGAGAGCTTTGTAGCCTTGCGTTTCAGCCTCCCTAGTTACGACTCTTTCGACGCCTGCAATGATTCCGTGCTCCTGCAGCATGCGCCATGTGTAAGCAGCTCGCTGTCGCTTGCCATGTTTTTGGAACAAGGTCTGCTCGTAAGACAGCACCGCAAGAATCGATTCGATCTCAGCAGATGAAGTAGCACCGAAGCGTTCTAGGGCAACGCGCTGCGCTTCTAGCTTTAAAGCATCAATCTTGTGTGCGTCCATGTTTGTTCTCTCTTTCGTGAAGAAGAGAGTTTAAAGCAGAAGGATGGCATTTCAATATCATTCTGCCTCGATACCAACATATCTCATGACTGTTTGACTTACATCGGACGCTGAAATCAGCACAAACCTACTAATTAGCCACGTCCCCACTCACAAACCAGCCGCTGCAGCGGCAAGGACGAAGTCATGCCTGAAGAAACAGCCTTGAAGTGCTACCAAGTCGGCGATTCAGATTATGTCGCCGCCACCAATGAAGACGAAGCCCGCAAAGTATTGGCTGAAATGAACGGTGACGACCCGTCGAGCTACGTGGACTGGGACGTTGAGCTGGTCGATGAAGCGAAACTCAATAAGCAGTGGGTAGACGAAGATCCTCCGTACGCTGAGTGCGGGTGTCTGCGTCAGTGGCTGGCAGAAGCTACTGAGCCGACTTATCTCATCGGCACGGAGGGTTAAGCCATGAAGGTAACCGACGCAGAAATACTGCAAGCCATCTGGCGGGCGCAGGTCAAAAGAACCGCCAGGGGTGTGATCGACAACTACATTGGTGGCAGCAAAGGGCTCAAAGGTGACAGCGATCAGGATCGTTTTTACTCCCAATACTTGAGCATGGTCGGTCGCGGAGCCCTCGGCATATCGCTGAGTAAGGGTCATCTTGCGCGCCGCCTGAAAGCCCTTATTGGAATCGGTGCTTTGCAATGGCATGGGCGCCCAGGCAATGCCTACGCATATCACACCGAAGCGACCATGGACGTGTTCCGTTTTGCCCGCAAATGGTGGGAAGAACACGGCGTTCCGAGCGGCTTTGACGAGCAAAACAAGTCTATGCGAACAGCTCGGATCGACGACTACGACGCCCTTGCTGCGCAGCTTGAGCAAGAGCTACTGGGGCGCTTCGGTAGCCAGCAGGTAACGCCATGACCCACCATCCCAAAGGCCGCATGTGCTGCGCCTGCCAGCACGCCCGCCGCGACTGCAGCGCCCTTCCCTTCAAGGCTATGCCGCCGATTCAGCGCGACACCAGCACGGTCATCGTGCGCTGCACTGACTTCAAGCGGCAGCTGTAAACCCAAACTTCTCAACTCAACCAGCCTGCCGGCAATCGGCGGGGAGGATTCCTCTATGCCTTCAATCAGCACCGGGCGACTTTGCCTGTTCCTGCTGTTTGCCACGCTCTACCTAATCGCGAGCGTTGCCTGGTTCTTCTTCGTCATGCCGGCACTGATGAACCATGACTCAGATATCGCGCTTTTCGGCGCATTTAGCGGTACCGCGCTGTGGATGGTTGCAGGCGCCTCAATCGTCATTTATGTAATTCGCAAAACACCGCCGGTGGGGAGGTGATGTATGGCAGCCAAAAATGTAGCCCGTAAAAGCTTGATCCAACCGCGGTTCATGCGCGCCGGTGAAGCACCGGACTACCTCAGCATGAACCTGGCCCTGTTTAACGAAATAGTCCGCCCCTACGTCAGTGAGTTTCCTATTGGCGAGCGCGGTGTTGGCTTTGACCGGCTGGAGCTCGATGAGTGGGCCTCTTCCTACGTCGAATCCAGGGCAATTGATAAAAATGGCGCATCGGAGCAACAATTGCCCCGCAGCGAGCGTCAGATCGGAGAATCAACATGGCGCGCAAAACCATCACGGGCCTTTCCCAAAGGAACGGGCTCTGGCATATCGACAAGAAAATCAACGGCGAACGACTTTACGAAAGTACTGGAACTAGTCAACGGGAAGAAGCAGAGCGGTACCTGATCCACAGGCTGGAACAGATCCGGCAGCAGAAGGTGTATGGCGTCAGACAGGTGAGAACGTGGCGGGACGCAGCCATGCGTTTCCTTCTGGAGATTCGCGATCAGCCATCGATAAAGTTGTCAGCTCACCACCTTTCGCAGCTCGACCCCTTTATCGGTGATATGCCTTTGACTCACATTGATGACCAGGCGCTTGAGCCCTTCATCAAAGACCGCCTGGCAACCTACAAGCTGCCAGACGGGAAGATCAAGAAAGGTGTGGCCAACCGAACTGTGAACATTTCGATTGAGCGTGTAGTACGGGTTTTGACGTTGTGCGCACGCAAGTGGCGGGATGATGAGCGGCGGCCGTGGCTGGACAGCGTGCCAATGCTCACAAAACTGGAAGAGAAGAAATCGAGCCGCAAGCCCTATCCTATGTCCTGGGAAGAGCAGTCGATTCTTTTTGGCGAGTTGCCCGCCCACTTGCAGACGATGGCCTTGTTCAAGGTGAACACGGGCTGTCGCGAGCAGGAGGTGTGCAAGTTGAAATGGGATTGGGAAATTGCGGTACCGGAGCTGGGTACCAGTGTGTTTCTGATACCCGCAGATTTTGGCGGCCGGCATGAGCGGTCGGGAGTGAAGAACGGTGATGAGCGCCTGGTGGTGCTCAACAACGTGGCCAAGTCGATCATTGAGAAGCAGCGCGGTATCAGCAAGGAATGGGTATTCCCCTACAACGGCACCGCAATGCACCGGATGAATGACTCAGCTTGGAAGAAGGCGCGGGTGAGAGCGGCGAAACTCTGGCAGGAGGAAAATCTTCGCCCCGCTCACCCTGGCTATCAGTCGATCCGGATTCACGACTTGAAACACACGTTTGGCCGGCGGCTTCGGGCAGCAGGCGTAACCGAGGAAGACCGCAAGGCATTGCTCGGGCACAAGAACGGCAGCATCACCAGTCACTACTCCGGCGCCGAGCTGGGGCATCTGATAGAAGCTGCAAATAAGGTGTCAGCAACTGACTCACGTGGGCCGGTGCTGACGATTCTGAAGAGAAGGCAGGCTTAAAATTTGGAGAAGTCACGCAAAAGTCACGCACATGAAAAAGCCCAACTCGCGAAAGTTGGGCTAAGTCATTGAAAAATATGGTCGGGACGGAGTGATTCGAACACTCGACCCCTAGCACCCCATGCTAGTGCGCTACCGGACTGCGCTACGCCCCGACTAGGCGTTAAAACTTGCTAGAACGTCGAGAAATATACCTTAAGCTTTTGAAATACGGAAGTATTTTTAAAGCTTCGATTATTTCTTGAGAACCAGCAAAACATCTTCCAATTCGGAGATGGTTTGACGGATCAATTGCTTGTATTGCGTGGTGTCGTCTTTGGCTTCATCACCGGAAAGTCGCAAGCGCGCCCCTCCGATGGTGAACCCTTGATCATAAAGAAGAGCACGAATTTGCCGGATCATCAGCACATCCTGGCGCTGATAATACCGGCGATTTCCGCGACGCTTCACAGGGTTGAGTTGAGGAAACTCTTGCTCCCAATAGCGCAGCACGTGCGGCTTTACCGCACATAGCTCGCTGACTTCGCCTATGGCGAAGTAGCGTTTGCCAGGGATCGGCGGGAGCTCGTCGTTATGACTTGGTTCCAGCATAAGCCTCTACTCGGGCCTTCAACTTCTGCCCTGGACGAAAAGTGACCACACGGCGAGCCGTGATCGGGATTTCTTCTCCCGTTTTCGGATTGCGGCCAGGCCGCTGTCGCTTGTCACGCAGGTCAAAATTGCCAAAACCGGACAATTTGACTTGCTCGTTGTCTTCAAGAGCGTGCCTGATTTCTTCGAAAAACAATTCCACCAATTCTTTGGCTTCTCGTTTGTTCAGGCCCAACTCTTCATAAAGACGTTCCGCCATTTCAGCTTTCGTCAGAGCCCCCATACGTCACTTCCTTAACGTGGCGTTCAACCTTTTTTCAAGCGAGGTGAGGATGTTTTGTGTCGTGGTATTCACCTCATCGTCATTAAGAGTGCGCGATGGATGCTGCCAGGTCAAGCCAACTGCAAGGCTTTTTCTATGCGGATCAATACCTTTACCCTGGTAAACGTCAAATAGCCTTAGGTCTGTGAGCCACTCGCCTGCATTTTCACGAATTACATCCAGTACCGCACTGGCTGCAACATCACGATCCGCCAACAACGCAAGATCACGTCGCACTTCAGGAAAACGCGATAACTCGTGGAATTTAGGCATTTTACCCAGTGCCACTTCGGCCAGAACCAGCTCGAAAACGAACACTGGACGGTCAAGACCCAGGTGTTTTGACAATTCAGGGTGGATGGCACCAACAAAGCCAACTTCGCGACCATCACGCTCAATGCGCGCGGTCTGCCCCGGGTGCAGCGCAGGGTGCTTGCCCGGCACGAAGGTGAATGCATCCAGTGCACCGGCAAAACCCAGCACAGCTTCTACATCAGCCTTGACGTCGAAGAAGTCAACCACATCGCGGCCCTGGGCCCAGCCCTCGGGCAAGCGGCTGCCGCAGACAACACCCGCCAGCATCGGCTCTTGCTTGAGACCTTCCAGCTGGCCGACAAAACGCAGACCACTTTCAAACAAACGAACACGATCTTGCTGGCGATTGAGGTTGTGCTGCAACGACTTGACCAGGCCGGGCCACAGCGAGGCACGCATGGCAGCCATGTCGTTGGAGATCGGGTTGGCAAGCAGCAACGGCTCAACGCCCGGGCTGAACAGTTCGAACTGTTTCGGGTCGATAAAGCTGTAAGTGATCGCTTCCTGGTAACCACGGGCTACCAGCAGGCGACGCAGCTCAGGCAGGTCGCTACGCGCTTCGGCCTTGGCTTGCGGTGCCAGGCGGGCCTGCGGGTAACGAACCGGCAAGCGGTTGTAGCCGTACAGACGCGCCAGTTCTTCGATCAGGTCAACTTCCAGGCTGATATCGAAGCGATGGCTTGGCACCTCTACGCGCCACTGCCCTGCCCCTTCAGCGGCAACGGTCAGGCCCAGGGCACTGAGCAGTCGCTCAATTTCGGCCGAGTCCATTTCCATGCCCAGCATCTGGCTGATACGCGCGGCACGCAAGGTGATCGGCGCAATCGATGGCAGGTACTGTTCGTTAACGGTTTCGATGATCGGGCCGGCTTCGCCGCCAGTGATTTCCAGCAGCAGGCCAGTGGCGCGCTCCATGGCTTCACGGGCCAGTTTCCAGTCCACGCCACGCTCGTAGCGGTGCGATGCGTCAGTGTGCAGGCCGTAGGAACGAGCCTTGCCAGCGACAGCGATCTGATCAAAGAAAGCGCTTTCAAGGAAGATGTCGCGGGTCGTGTCGGTCACACCGCTGTGCTCGCCACCCATTACGCCGGCAATGGCCAGGGCGCGGGTATGGTCTGCAATCACCAGCGTGTCGCTGCGCAGGGTAACTTCCTGGCCGTCGAGCAGTACCAGCTTCTCGCCTTCTTCAGCCATGCGTACGCGAATGCCGCCATTGATTTCGGCAAGGTCAAACGCGTGCAATGGCTGACCCAGCTCCAGCATCACATAGTTGGTGATGTCGACAGCGGCATCGATGCTGCGCACATCGGCGCGACGCAGGCGCTCAACCATCCACAGCGGCGTCGGGCGGGACAGGTCGACATTGCGGATCACACGCCCCAGGTAACGCGGGCAAGCGGCAGGAGCAAGCACTTCGACAGAGCGGACTTCGTCATGCACAGCCGGAACTACCGCCACTACAGGACGGCTCACCGGTGCTGCGTACAACGCGCCGACCTCACGGGCCAGACCGGCCAGCGACAGGCAGTCGCCACGGTTGGGAGTCAGGTCAACTTCGATGCTGGCGTCTTCCAGGTCCAAGTAGACACGGATGTCTTGACCCACTGGCGCATCGGCCGGCAGCTCCATCAGGCCGTCATTGCCTTCACCCACTTGCAGCTCTGCTTGCGAGCACAGCATGCCGTTGGACTCGACGCCACGCAGCTTGGCTTTCTTGATCTTGAAGTCGCCTGGCAGTTCGGCACCGATCATGGCGAACGGGATCTTCAGGCCTGGACGCACGTTAGGCGCTCCGCAAACGACCTGGAAGGTTTCTGCGCCATTGCTGACCTGGCATACACGCAATTTGTCGGCATCCGGGTGCTGCTCGGTGCTCAGCACCTCGCCCACCACCACGCCACTGAATACACCGGCGGCCGGCGTAACGCTGTCGACCTCAAGACCGGCCATCGACAGACGGGCAACCAGCTCGTCGCGACCTACCTGCGGGTTTACCCAACCACGCAGCCATTGTTCACTGAATTTCATCCTGCTCTCCTAAGAATTCGTTACGACTAGCGAAATTGCGCGAGGAACCGCAAGTCGTTGTCGAAGAACAGACGCAAGTCGTTCACGCCGTAACGCAGCATGGCCAGACGCTCAACGCCCATGCCGAAGGCAAAGCCCGAAAACTCTTCCGGATCGATCCCGGACATGCGCAGTACGTTCGGATGGACCATGCCGCAGCCCATGACTTCCAGCCAGCCGGTCTGCTTGCAGACACGACAGCCTTTACCGCTGCACATCACGCATTCCATATCCACTTCTGCGGAAGGCTCGGTGAACGGGAAGTAGGACGGACGGAAGCGCACGGCCAGTTCTTTCTCGAAGAACACCCGCAGGAACTCTTCGATGGTCCCTTTCAGGTCCGCGAAGTTGATATCGCGATCGACCAGCAGGCCTTCGACCTGGTGGAACATCGGCGAATGGGTAATATCGGAGTCGCTACGGTACACACGGCCTGGGCAGACGATGCGGATCGGCGGCTTTTTGGATTCCATGGTGCGGACCTGTACCGGAGAGGTATGGGTGCGCAACAGCATGTTCGCATTGAAATAGAAGGTGTCATGCATCGACCGGGCCGGGTGATGGCCTGGGATGTTGAGCGCCTCGAAGTTGTGGTAGTCGTCTTCGACCTCAGGGCCTTCGGCAATGCCGTAGCCAATATGGGTGAAGAACTGCTCGATACGTTCCAGAGTCCGGGTCACCGGATGCAGACCGCCTGAGGTCTGGCCACGGCCAGGCAGGGTTACGTCAATGGACTCGGCAGACAGTTTGGCGGCCAGGTCGGCCTCTTCAAACAGTGCCTTGCGCGCATTGAGAACCTCTGTGACACGCTCCTTGGCAACGTTGATCAGCGCACCGACTTGCGGACGCTCTTCAGCCGGCAAATTCCCCAGGGTCTTCATCACCTGAGTCAATTCACCTTTTTTGCCAAGGTATTGAACCCGGATTTGCTCCAGGGCATTGATATCTTCAGCGCTTTGCACAGCCTCTAGTGCTTGAGAGACCAGCGCATCCAGGTTTTCCATGTACAGACTCCAGATACAAAATAGGGGAAGAGCTTGAAGGCTCTTCCCCTATTTATGACGTTTAGCACCTGGGCTTACACAGGCAAGCCCAAGTGACTGTCGGGGGTACTTAAGCCAGAGTGGCTTTAGCTTTCTCGACAATCGCAGCAAACGCCGCTTTTTCGTTCACTGCCAGATCAGACAGAACCTTACGGTCGATCTCGATGGAAGCTTTTTTCAGGCCGGCGATGAAACGGCTGTAAGACAGACCGTTGATACGTGCACCAGCGTTGATACGAGCGATCCACAGAGCGCGGAACTGACGTTTTTTCTGACGACGGTCACGGTAGGCGTATTGGCCTGCCTTGATTACCGCTTGCTTGGCAACACGGAATACGCGTGAGCGTGCGCCGTAGTAGCCTTTAGCCAGTTTCAGAATTTTTTTGTGACGTTTACGGGCGACAACGCCACGCTTTACACGAGCCATGAGTTACTTCCTCTAGTCTTAACCAAAAATTAACGAAGGCGCAGCATGCGCTCGACTTTTGCCACGTCAGACGGATGCAGCAAGCTGCTACCGCGCAGTTGACGCTTACGCTTGGTCGACATTTTGGTCAGGATGTGGCTCTTGAAAGCGTGCTTGTGCTTGATACCGTTAGCAGTTTTCAGAAACCGCTTAGCAGCACCACTTTTAGTCTTCATCTTTGGCATGTTCGGATACTCCGCATTCAGTTGATAAACATAATCAGAAGGCCTGCCGTGCCCAATTGATTACTTCTTCTTTTTCGGGGCGATGACCATGATCAGCTGGCGTCCTTCCATCTTAGGATGCTGTTCGACGGTACCGTATTCCGCAAGGTCAGCTTCAACCCGCTTCAACAGTTCCATACCCAGCTCCTGGTGGGCCATCTCACGGCCGCGGAATCGTAACGATACCTTGGCCCTGTCCCCATCACTCAGGAAACGTACCAGGTTGCGCAGTTTTACCTGGTAATCCCCTTCCTCCGTCCCTGGACGAAACTTGATTTCTTTAACCTGAATCTGTTTCTGGTTTTTCTTTGCAGCAGCAACCTGTTTCTTCTTTTCGAAGATAGATTTGCCGTAGTCCATCAGCTTACAAACTGGGGGTACTGCATCAGCGGAAATTTCCACCAAGTCCAGTTTGGCCTCTTCAGCTTTAAGAAGCGCGTCTTCAATTGACACAATCCCAAGCTGCTCGCCTTCAGCCCCAATTAACCGAACCTCGCGTGCCGAGATATTCTCGTTGATCGGGGCTTTCGGTGCAGCTCGTTTATCTTGTCTCATTTCACGCTTAATAATAATTACTCCGAATCATGGCGACCACGCCGGGAAACCGCTTGTGCGAGGAATTCAGCGAATTGCGCGACGGGCATCGAGCCCAGGTCAGCACCTTCACGTGTACGCACAGCGACAGTCTGCATCTCGACTTCCCGATCTCCGATAACCAAGAGATAAGGAACCTTGAGCAAAGTATGCTCGCGGATTTTAAAGCCGATCTTTTCATTTCTCAAGTCAGACTTGGCACGAAATCCGCTCTGATTGAGAGTTTTTTCAACTTCAGCAGCAAAATCTGCCTGTTTGTCAGTGATATTCATGATCACTGCCTGTGTCGGCGCAAGCCACGCAGGGAACGCACCTTCGTAATGTTCGATCAGAATACCGATAAAACGTTCGAACGACCCAAGGATCGCACGGTGCAGCATAACCGGGTGCTTACGACTGTTGTCTTCGGACACATATTCTGCGCCAAGACGGATCGGCAGGTTGAAATCGAGCTGCAGGGTACCACACTGCCAGACACGACCCAGACAATCTTTCAGAGAAAATTCAATCTTCGGTCCGTAGAAGGCACCTTCACCCGGCTGCAAGTCGTACGGCAGACCCGCGCTGTCAAGGGCAGAAGCCAGTGCGCTTTCGGCGCGATCCCACAGCTCATCGGAGCCCACACGCTTTTCAGGGCGAGTCGACAGCTTCAGTTCGATATCCTTGAAGCCGAAGTCGGCGTAGACATCCAGGGTCAGCTTGATAAAGGCAGCGGACTCGGCCTGCATCTGTTCTTCAGTACAGAAGATGTGCGCATCGTCCTGGGTAAAGCCACGTACGCGCATGATGCCGTGCAGGGCACCCGACGGCTCGTTACGGTGGCAGGCACCGAATTCGGCCAGGCGCATCGGCAGCTCACGGTAGCTTTTCAGCCCCTGGTTGAACACTTGCACGTGGCAAGGGCAGTTCATCGGCTTGATCGCGTAGTCGCGACTTTCCGACTGAGTGGTAAACATGTTGTCGGCGTAGTTGGCCCAGTGCCCGGACTTTTCCCACAAGCTGCGATCAACCACCTGAGGAGTCTTGATCTCCAGGTAGCCATTGTCGCGCTGTACTTTGCGCATGTACTGCTCAAGTACCTGGTACAGGGTCCAGCCATTCGGGTGCCAGAACACCATGCCCGGCGCTTCTTCCTGGGTATGGAACAGGCCAAGGCGCTTGCCGATTTTACGGTGATCGCGCTTTTCAGCTTCTTCGATACGCAGAACGTAGGCTGCCAGCTGCTTCTTGTCAGCCCAGGCTGTGCCGTAAATACGCTGCAATTGCTCGTTTTTGGCATCGCCACGCCAGTAGGCGCCCGACAGTTTGGTCAGCTTGAACGACTTCAGGAAGCGCGTGTTCGGGACGTGAGGCCCGCGACACATGTCGACGTACTCTTCATGGAAGTACAAACCCATGGCCTGTTCGTTCGGCATGTCTTCGATCAAACGCAGCTTGTAGTCTTCACCGCGCTCGGCGAACAACTCGATCACTTCGGCACGCGGCGTCACTTTCTTGATGACGTCGTAATCTTTTTCGATCAACTGCTGCATGCGCTTTTCAATAGCGGCCATGTCATCCGGAGTGAACGGACGCTCATAGGCGATATCGTAATAAAAACCTTCGTCGATAACTGGACCGATGACCATTTTGGCCGTAGGGAACAGTTGCTTAACCGCATGGCCGACCAAGTGGGCGCAAGAGTGACGAATGATTTCCAGCCCCTCTTCATCCTTGGGTGTGATGATTTGCAAGGTGGCGTCGTGCTCGATCAGGTCACAGGCATCAACCAGCTTGCCGTTAACCTTGCCGGCCACGGTAGCTTTGGCCAGGCCCGCGCCAATAGAAGCGGCTACCTCGGCTACAGATACTGGATGATCGAAAGAACGTTGACTGCCGTCGGGAAGAGTAATAGTTGGCATGGCGCCTCCTCTCCTAGTGGTGACCCCTACCAAAGGTCACGTGGGTTGGGATGAGCCAGTACGCGATTCGGTGGTATGCCTGCCTCACAGTGGCAGGAGCCTTGCGGCCAACCGGAAACCGAACCAGAGTGACTGGAGTTCAAATAAATAGGGTTGATGGCTCTGGATTGCAACTCAGCGAGCATGCAAACGCAGAAAAAGCCAAGGGCGGCATGCTAGCACAGATGTACGCTGCCTGTTACGCACCCTGCCCCGCATGCAAAATAAAGCGGGCTTTTTTACAAAGTGGTGAACTTGAGCTGCACTAACCTTTCACATACTCAGTGATACACACTCGGTTTTACTGCTTACAAGGAGCAATTTATGCGCACGATCCGCTTACTCGCCCTCGCAGCACCCCTGGCAATGCTGTTACCTCTGAGCGCCCAGGCCGACAACTGGCCAGCCGGTGCGAAAAACGACTACATGAAGGACTGCGTAGCTGCGGCAAGCCAAAGTGTCGACGTAAAGACCGCCCAACAACACTGTGCATGCGGCGCGGACAAACTGTCCGAAAAGTTCACAACTGCCGAAATCACCCAACTGATGAGCAAGACTACCCAGCCAAGTGCAGAGCTTCGAACCAAGGCTCTGGACGCAATCCAGGCTTGCCGGGCGAAAAAATAGCCCCTGACGCAGAGCGAATTCGGGCCTGATTCAGGGTAAAAATGGCCTGAAACCATTTTTTGCGTAAAAAATATTCATTCACGAGTGCTTTTTTTCCAAGCTTTTTAAACCCTAAAGCCCCCGTAATCCGGGGGTTTCGAGCGTTTCCAGCAACAGACCAAAGCTAACATCGCAGCAAACTGTGGTTCAGGGGGGGTTCCAAAGCGCACATTTCGACTATGATAGCTCGGTGTGCCCAGTTGGCCTGAGCAGCACAGTACTACTGAAAATATAAGTTTCTTGGAGATACACCATGTCTAATCGCCAAACCGGCACCGTAAAATGGTTCAACGATGAAAAAGGCTTCGGCTTCATCACTCCTCAAGGTGGCGGTGACGACCTGTTCGTACACTTCAAAGCTATCGAAAGCGACGGTTTCAAAAGCCTGAAAGAAGGCCAGACCGTTTCCTTCGTGGCTGAGAAAGGCCAAAAGGGTATGCAAGCTGCACAGGTTCGTCCGGAGTAAATCTCCTTCGAACAAAAAAACCCCGTCCATGTGACGGGGTTTTTTATGTCCTGATACAACGCTAGCCGCAGTTCACGCGGGTAATGACCGCCTGGTCATCCGTGTTCAGGTTCAAACGATCCGAGCGGTACTCGAGCGTCATGACGTCGTGGGGCATCAAGACCCGCGCATTCTGCGCACCGGCTTTGACGCGAGCCTGCTCCAGCAGCTCGGCCGATGCCTTCTTGCCGATTACAAAGGCGGCTGCATTGGCATTACAGCGGCTATGCCCTGCCTCGGCTGCAGGCTCACTGCCCGAACCTGACGTACTGCATCCGGACAGCGCTACGACCGCCAACAACGAACCCAATGACACTAGCTTCCAAGACATGAAGCCTCCTTAAGGTAAAAAGTCTGAACCTTTGCGACAGCTTTTTCGCACATAGGTTGCATGGCGCCTGACAGCACCCTCTGTTTGACCTGCGCGCAGGCAGTTTGCCCGAGCAGGCATTTAGCGCACGCCTCTAATCATTGCCAAATATGTGTAAGAATCAGTACACATCAATGTAGTCAAATGGCGGATTAGGCCAGTTGTCTTTCAAGGCATTAAAAATCTGCATCACCCAGACCTCATCACTGGCCGCAACCTTCCCGACGTAACCCGAGCCTGCCGCCCAGGTTTCCAGGCGAAAGAGCAGCCCGTCAATATCGGCACCACCAACCACACCAGAAGAAATGAAGGCAAAACCTGCGCGACTCACCCGCAATTGCGTATGAGCATCGTCACTGGCCGAAGCCAGCATCTGGCGTACCGAAGCAAGGGTAAGCCCTTCAGGATCGTTCAAATCAATTTGCATGGTCCGTGCACCTCTGAAAAAAAATGCAAGTGTGGCACGCGCCAAGGCCTGGATGGGCAAATTCAGACATCAAAATACCCATGACACGATTAACTGGGGTCTCTTGATAGCATCGGGGCGACTTTTTGCTAAAATCGCCCTTTCACTTTTCCCCTCTTACTGAGCCTCCAATGACAACAGTCAGCATCGACGCAGATATCAAGGCCAAGTGGCATCAAGGACAGTGCTCTTACAGCCCGGGCAGCCCTGAAGAGCTGGCCATCATCGGCATCGACCTTTTAGTCAAAGAGCTCGGCACAGAGGCTGCCCGAGCCTTTGTCAGCCAGGTTTTCGAAAAGTACCGACAAACTGAGCCAGCGAAACTGACCTGAGCCTGGGCGAGCTCAACTTACTTCAAGCGACCCAAGCGCGCCGTCAGCACATCAAAAAAGCCCTGGGCGTCGCCGCTTTCGACCCAAAAGGCATTTTTCGGCTGATTGAGGGTGTTGTACCAGTCCGGGATGGTCTGGCCAAAAGTGGGGCCTTCACGGGTGTCCACGACCAGATTGACTTCGCGCCCGGAAAACAACCCGGGATTGAGCAGGTAGGCAATCACACTGGCATCGTGCACCGGCCCGCCCGGCAAGCCGTAATGCACCATGTCGCCTTTCACGTATTCATTGAGAATATCGCCCACCAGTTTGCCGGCCGTATTGCCCAACGCAGCGATCTGCTTGAGGCGCGCCTCACTGGTGAGGATCTTGTGGGTGACATCAAGGGGCACATAGGTCAGTTTTACACCGCTGTTCAAAACAACCTCTGCAGCATGGGGGTCGGCATAGAGATTGAATTCGGCGACCGGCGTAATATTGCCACCATTGAAATGGGCCCCGCCCATGACGACGACTTCCTTGATGCCCTTGGTGATATCGGGCGCCTGGATCAAGGCCAAGGCCAGGTTTGTCTGCGGGCCGAGCATGGCAATAGTCACGCTGCCCGGCTTGGCCGCACGCAAGGTATCAATCAGGTAGTTAACCGCATTGGCCGACTCAAGCCCTTTGGCAGGCTCATGCACCGGCACACCGGTCACCCCCTCCTGGCCATGGATGTTTTCGGCGTAAATCGGGGTACGTACCAGCGGCTTTGGTGCCCCGGCATAGACCGGAACGTCTTCGCACCCTGCCCACTCCCGCGCCAGGCGGGCATTACGCGAGGTCTTGTCCAGCCGCACATTGCCTGCCACGGTGGTAATCGCCCGCACATTCAACTGCTCGGGTGACGCCAGCGCCAGCAGCAGCGCCACAACATCATCCGCGCCAGGGTCGGTATCGATAATCAGATCAATCTTGTCTGCTGCGTGAACACTCGACATCGTAATGGCGGACAAAAGAACCACACTCCTGATCAACGGCTGAAACAAACGGGTAAAAAGCGGCATAACCAACTCCATGTAGTGTTTATCTAAAAGATTACGCCTGATACCAGGGCAATATTGCAGTACGGCTGGCACTCACCTGTGCGAACAATCGCTTTTGCACGTAGGCACAGTTCCTTGAAAGCCTCATGGGAAAGCAGGCTCTGCGAACCCAACTCCCCTTTTCCGGCAAGCGCCTCAATGCATGACAGCGCAGGGCATGGTGCCAGCAACAGCTCGTGGGCCAGCACATGGTTTTGCACCTGCATCTCGCTGAGCAGGGTACGTAGCGTACTGGCAAGATCCGGCACGCCCTGGGTCAGGGCCAGATCAATCAGCTCAACCCCTTTGGGCACAGGCAAACCGGCATCGGCGATCACAACGATATCGCCATGCCCCAGCGAAGCAACCAGCCGCGACAGGGCAATATTGAGCAGTGGTGTTTTTTTCATGGTGCGCTAAAACCCTGAACATCATGCAACGCAGGAATGGATGGTTGAGCACCGGCACGGGTTACCGATAACGCTGCTGCAACCTGTGCAAAGCGAATAGCGTCATCTTCAGCCATCCCCGCCGCCAGCGCGGCAGAAAAGCCTCCGACAAATGTATCGCCCGCCGCCGTAGCATCGAGCGCTTCAACCCTGGGCGCAGCAAAGTGCGCAACACGCTGCGCACTGACAAACAGCGCGCCCTGGGCACCCAGGGTGACAATAACCTTGCGCGCGCCCAGCTGGAGCAACTGGCGGGCAGCAAGCTCTGCCGACTCAAGAGAGTCAACCACCACGCCACTCAGGGCCCAGGCCTCACTCTCATTCGGTATCAGGTAATCGATCGCGTCGTACCACTGCCCTGGTAACGGGCCACTGACCGGGGCCGGGTTGAGAATCACGGTTTTATTCAGTTCGCGCCCGCGACCGAGCACATAACCTACCGTTTGCATCGGCACTTCAAGTTGGCAAACAAGCACCTGGGCGCCTCGCAAAACCTGATCAACGGCCTTGATATCTTCAGGCTCCAGGCAGCCATTGGCGCCTGCCACCACCACAATGCTGTTTTGACCGTCAGCAGCAACCGTGATCAGTGCTACGCCGCTGGCACTGCCCGGTACGCTACGCACGGCCTGACAGTCAATGCGGTCAGCCTTCAGCCCGTCGAGCAGTTGCAAGCCATAGGCGTCACTGCCAACACATCCGACCATGGCCACAGCCGCACCCAGACGTGACGCTGCCACCGCCTGATTGGCCCCCTTGCCTCCGTGAACCGTCGCAAAGGACTGTCCGAACACCGTTTCTCCCGGGCGCGGCAACCTCTGCGTACGCGTCACCAGGTCCATGTTCAGGCTGCCAACCACCACTACATTTGCTTGCATGTGTCGACACTCATCCGGTGATTGATTGGGGATACTTGAACGCTGCATCGACATAAGCCCGGGTGGACTCGCGCAACACAATCTCGGGCTTGACGATGCGTTGTTCCACCGCACGTCCGGGCGATGCGATACGGCGCAACAGCAACTGCGCGGCCATTTCGCCCAATTGCACAATTGACTGCCCGACAGTCGTCAGCGACGGGTACACATAGCGGCTCATCTGCACATCATCAAAACCGATCACCGACAACTGCTGCGGCACACGAATATTGCGCTCTGCAGCTGCGCGCAACACACCGATACCCATCATGTCGTTGCAGGCAAATATCGCCGATGGCGGGTTGTGTTCCAGAAGCCCGACTGCCGCCTGATAGCCCCCAACACTGCTGAAATCGCTCTCGACCATCCAGTGCCCGGGCGCCGTAACCCCCGCCTCGGCCAAAGCCCGCAGATAACCGGCCATACGCAACTGCGCAACACGAGTGATTGCCGGCCCGCCAATACAGGCAATGGCACGATGGCCCAGGTCGAGCAAGTGCCGGGTAGCCAGGTAAGCGCCCAATTCGTGATCGATGCACACCAGATCAGCCTCTACACCCTCGAGACTGCGGTCGACTATGACCATTGGCGTTCGCACCCCGACCAGCCCGCCGGCCATTCCCATATCACCGCCGGCGGAAGCCACCACCAGGCCATCTACCCGTTTTTCAAGCAACACCCGCAGGTAGCTGCTCTGTTTTTCCGGGTCGTCGTCGCAGTTACACAGGATCACGCAATAGTTGTTGCGCTCGCAGTAGTCCTCGATACCTCGCGCCAGCTCGGCAAAGTAGGGGTTCAGGCTATTGGCCACTAACAAACCGATAGTGGCTGTGGTCTTGGCCTTGAGCGAGCGCGCCACCGCACTGGGGACATATTCGAGGCGAGCAATGGCCTCCTCAACCTTGAGCCGCACCGGTTCGCTCACCGGGCGGGTCTTGTTCAGAACATGGGAAACCGTTGTATAGGAAATGCCTGCCATTGCCGCGACATCTTTAATCGTTGCCATTGCTCAGTTCCGTCGCTGTGCACGTTGACTGCGGTATGTGTCCAATACCACTGCTATCACAATGACAGCACCGGTAATAATACGCTTGGTCGGTTCCGTCGCGCCGATTTGCGCCAGCCCTGCAGCCAGTACCGAAATAATCAGCACCCCAAAGAACGTACTGATGACCGAACCACGCCCGCCCATCAGGCTGGTACCACCAATCACCACTGCCGCAATTACCTGCAACTCCAGGCCAGAGCCGGCATTCGGATCTGCCGCTTCAAGGCGCGAGATCTGGAACAGTGCCGCCACCCCGGCCAACAAGCCCATCAGGCTGAAGACCAGAATCTTGTAGGGCTTTGGATTGATACCTGCCAGGCGCACGGCCTCCTCGTTGGTGCCAATGCCGATCAGATAACGGCCAAACACCGTGCGGGTGAGCACCGCCTGGGCAGCCACGATAATCAGCAAGGCGATGATAAACGCGGGGGAAATGCCGAAGGCAATCGGGTTTGAAAGCCAGGCGAAAGCGTCACCGATATAGGCCGTGCGTGAGCCTGTCATCTGGTAGGCCGCGCCCCGGGCCATTTCCAGTACCCCCAGCGAGACAATAAAAGAGGGGATTTTCCAGGCCACCGTGATGGAGCCGGTAATGGTTCCGGCAAGCGCCGCACAGCCCATGCCCAGCAGGGCGGCAGGCAAGATGCTCCAGCCCCAGCCCAGAATCGCGACGCTGACGGTGGATGCCGCCAGGGCCAGCACCGAACCTACCGACAGATCGATACCGCCAATAATCAGTACAAAGGTCATGCCCACCGACAACACCATCAGATCCGGGATCTGATTGGCCAGAGTGCTTAACGTGTCATAGGAGAAAAAGTGATCGCTCAGGCTGGAAAACAGAATGATCATGGCCAGCAAGGCGCCCGCCAGCCCCAGGTAAGTGCCCATGCCATAGTAATTGTGGGCGTTTTTTCGCGGCGCGAGGGTGGTTTTCATAGGGTTTCCTGTGGCGCCGCTTCTGTGAGCAGCGCATCTCTTTTTTGATAACCGGCAAAGGCCGCGGCCAGCAACTGCTCCTGGCTCCAGCTGTCACGTTCAAACGTATCGATCAGACGCCCCGCAGACAGCACACCGATGCGGTCACAGATCAACATCAACTCACGCAGGTCGCTCGACACCACCACCAGCGCCTTGCCCTTACGTGTCAACTCGCCCAGCAACCGGTAAATATCGAACTTGGCACCGATGTCGATCCCGCGCGTGGGCTCGTCGAACAGCAGCACCGTACAGTCGCGCTCCAGCCAGCGGCCAATGACCACCTTCTGCTGGTTGCCACCGGAAAGTTGCGAGACTACTTGCTCCGGGCCGCTGCTGCGAATGCCCATTGCGTCGATCTGGCGCCGGGCCAGTGCTGCCTCCTGCTGACCGTCAACCACACCGCCCCTGGAGACCTGATGCATATTGCCCAGGCCGATATTGGCGCTGATCGACTGGCTCAGCAGCAGCCCTTCGCCCTTGCGATCCTCGGTAATCAGGGCAATACCCTGCTTAACCGCATCGGCTGGCGAGCGAATGCTGACCACCTGCGCCGGCGCGCCGACGGCAACGGTGCCGCTGTCGGGTAAATCCGCGCCGTAGATCAAACGCAGCAGCTCTGTACGCCCTGCCCCGATCAGCCCGGAAATACCGAAAATTTCGCCTTTTCTGACTTCGAAAGAGACATCTCGCACCTTGTCCGAGCGACTGATCGCAGAAACTTTGAGCGCCACGTCCCCCAAGGTGCGTGCGCCCAAGTCCAACTGATCACCCAGCTCACGCCCCACCATCAGATTAACCAGTTGCTCGCTGCTGTAATCGGCAATCGGCTCGACACACACCAGACAACCATCTCGCAACACGGCAATGCGCTGCGCCACACGGGCCAGCTCTTCAAGCCGGTGCGAGATGTACACAATCGCCACGCCACGCGCCTGCAGCCGTTCGATCTGCACAAAGAGCATCTCGACTTCACGGGCCGTGAGCATCGCGGTGGGTTCATCCAGAATCAGCACATGGCAGTCGCCAATCAGGTTGCGGGCGATCTCGACCATCTGCTGATGGCCAATGCCCAGCTCACCGACCAGGGTGTCCGGATCTATCGCCTCCAGGCCAACCTGAGCCATGGCCTCAATCGCCGCTTTACGCAATTGCTTGCGGTTGATCCAGCCCAGATGCCCGGGCAGGTTATCCAGAAACAGGTTTTCCGCCACGGTCAGGGTGGGCAGCAGGTTCAGCTCCTGCATGACCATGCGCACTCCCTGCTTCTCGGCATGCGATCGGCTGCCGGGGGTGTAAGCCTGGCCATTGAATTGCATTTGCCCCAGGGTCGGCACTTCCAGACCGCCGATGATCTTCGACAGGGTACTTTTTCCGGCGCCATTCTCCCCGGTCAGGGCCAGCACTTCGCCGCGATACAGCGACAAATCAATGCCTGCCAGTACCGGCTGTTGTGTATAGGTTTTACCAATCCCGCTGACCGTGAGGACCACGCTGGCATCAGGTGCAGACATGACATTTCTCCGGGCACCTGCCCAATCGGGCAAGTGCCTGCGACAGCGAGTTGGGTTACTTGTTAATGACCAGTTGCACAGGGGTATCGATGACACCGTCCTTAAGGTTCTCGACCGGCTCTTTTTTGACCAGTTTGAGCGCGGTTTCAATACCAAAAACGGCTTGCTTGGCTGCAGCCTGATCAGCCGTTGCCAGTACCCGGCCATCTTTGAGCATCGGCTTGATTGCATCGATATTGTCGTAGCCGACGACCTGGACCTTGCCAGCCTTGCCTGCGGCACGGATTGCTGAAACCGCGCCCAGCGCCATGCTGTCGTTGCCTGCCAGGATGGCCTTCAGGTTGGGGTACTCGCTGAGCATGCCTGCTGCGACCTTGTTGCCGCCGTCGATTTCCCAATTACCTGACTGCACCGGCACGATTTTCATACCGGCAGCGGTCATTGCATCCTTGAAACCTGCGGTGCGCATCTGAGCATTGGTGGTGGTCGAGACGCCCTCGATGATCCCCACTTCATCGCCTGCCTGCAGTTTGGTCGCCAGGTACTCACCCACTTCGCGGGCACCCTGCCGGTTGTTGGGCCCCACAAATGGCACTTCGATACCTTTGCTTTTCAGCACTTCAGGATCCAGCTGGTTATCGATATTGACCACCACAATCCCGCGATCCTTGGCTTTTTTGATGGCTGAAACCAGAGCCTTGGAATCCGCGGGGGCAATAACCAGCGCATCGACCCTGGCGATGATCATCTGATTGATGATGTCGATCTGGCCGGCGGTGTCGGTTTCATTCTTGATGCCATTGGAGACCAGGTCAAAACTGGCCGCATTGGCTTTTTGATAGTCCTCACCGCCCTTTTGCATGGTGACGAAGAACTCGTTGGCCAACGATTTCATCACCAGCCCGACTTTGGGTTTTTGCGGGGTGTCCGCATGAGCGAGAGGGAGCGTAAGGGATGCCGCAGCCAGCATGGCGACAGCGAGAAGGCGTCCAGCAAATGGCAGCTTCATGGAAGTAACTCCGATCTTATGATTATTGTGAGCAACGTCCTGCCCGCGCTACGCCTGAGTGCCAACAGCCGTGTAACTGGCAATAGGTCATGCTTGAGAACCTGCCGGAACAGGCTCACAAAAACGCCGCGCAAACGTTTGCTTGATCCTCACTATGGAAAACCGCCTGTTATTTGTCAACGTGAAAAACAGCCGATACTCGATCAATGCGCATTCGAATCTCCGAACAGAAAATGCGCTTTTGTTCGGGAAACCGTCCAGGGTCAAAACGAACAATCCATCTAGAGAAATATTTCCCTATAAATCATTAGCTTATACTCTTCATATAGAGTCGCGAGCGATGGCATGGATAGTGCTTCCCCTCACACCGCGCGCAGCCAAAGGATGGTTCGTGCCGTGCACGGTGTGCATACATCGGCACACTCACTAATAAGAGATAAAACAATGAAAAATGCTGTGTTGAAAACCATTATTCCAGGCGCCCTGGCCCTTCTGCTGGCACTGCCAGCAGCCCAGGCACAAGAAGCTGCCAGCAAACCCAACGTAATCATTCTGGCCACTGGCGGCACCATTGCCGGCGCGGGCGCAAGTGCGGCAAACAGCGCCACTTACACCGCAGCCAAAGTCGGCATCGACAAACTGATTGCCGGTGTTCCCGAACTCAGCCAATTGGCAAACGTTCGCGGTGAGCAAGTGATGCAAATTGCATCCGAGAGCATCACCAACGAAAACCTGCTGCAGTTGGGCCGCCGGGTTGCCGAGCTGGCCGATCGCGATGATGTCGATGGCATCGTGATCACCCACGGTACCGATACCCTGGAAGAGACCGCGTACTTCCTGACCCTGGTTGAAAAAACCGACAAGCCGATCGTCGTGGTAGGTTCCATGCGCCCGGGCACTGCCATGTCGGCTGACGGCATGCTCAACCTGTACAACGCCGTCGCAGTTGCCGGTAGCAAAGACGCTCGTGGCAAAGGCGTGCTGGTCACCATGAACGACGAAATCCAGTCCGGCCGTGATGTCAGCAAAATGATCAACATCAAGACCGAAGCCTTCAAAAGCCCATGGGGCCCGCTGGGCATGGTGGTTGAAGGCAAATCCTACTGGTTCCGCTTGCCTGCCAAGCGCCACACCATGGATTCCGAGTTCAACATTAAAGACATCAAGAGCCTGCCAAACGTAGGCATCGCCTACTCCTACGGCAACGTTGACGACACTGCCTACAAGGCACTGGCCCAATCCGGCGCCAAGGCCATCATCCACGCGGGTACCGGCAACGGTTCAGTGGCTTCGAGTGTGGTGCCAACCTTGCAAGCACTGCGCAAGGATGGCGTACAAATCATTCGCTCTTCCCACGTCAACAACGGCGGCTTCGTACTGCGTAACGCAGAACAGCCAGACGACAAAAATGACTGGGTAGTGGCCCACGACCTGAACCCGCAGAAAGCCCGCATCCTGGCCATGGTCGCACTGACCAAAACCCAGGACAGCAAAGAGCTGCAGCGGATGTTCTGGGAGTACTAAACCCCAGGCTTCAAGCACTTGTGATTCAAGAAAGCCGCTTCCCCTCCGGGAGGCGGCTTTTTTTTACGCCCGAACCAAACCCCGGTTTGCTTGCCCAAGCACCAAACAGTTGCCAAATCTGGCGCAGTTAAATACTGTATGCGCATACAGCACACCTAGGATCGAATCATGGCTAAAAAAGCGGCGAAAGCGCCGACCCCCCCAAGCCCCTACGAAATTTTCGGCACGCGTATTCAAAAAATCATCAGCTCGCCCAAAGCGCAAAAAGACAAAATGGCCGTGCTTGAACGACTCGAAGGCGACAACCCGGAGTTTTGGGAACGCCTGATCGAAGAAATTTCCGAAAACGATAACGTCACCATTGCCTATCGCGATGACGGTGCCATCAACGTTTTCTGGACCGTGCCTGAGGAAGATTGAATCGATGAGGGTTTGTTTACTGGCACTGGCCAGTCTCTTTACCGTTTTAAGCGCACACGCTGCTGCCCCGCAAACCTTCAGCGAAGCCAAGAAAGTCGCCTGGAAGCTCTACGCCCCGCAGTCCACCGAGTTCTACTGCGGCTGCAAATACACCGGCAACCGCGTTGACCTGAAAGCCTGTGGCTATATCCCGCGCAAAAATGCCAACCGGGCCGCACGTATCGAGTGGGAACATATCGTTCCCGCCTGGCAGATCGGCCATCAGCGCCAATGCTGGCAAAGTGGTGGACGTAAAAACTGCACCCGCAACGACCCGGTGTACAAGGTTGCGGAAGCGGACCTGCACAATCTGGTGCCCAGTATCGGCGAGGTCAACGGCGACAGAAGCAACTTCAGTTTTGGCTGGCTGCCAGCGCAAAAGGGCCAATATGGCTCGTGCCTGACCCAGGTGGATTTCAAGTCCAAGAAGGTCATGCCCCGGCCCTCCATTCGCGGCATGATTGCCCGCACCTACTTCTATATGAGCAAGCAGTACAACTTGCGTCTGTCAAAACAGGATCGCCAGCTCTACGAGGCGTGGAACAAGACCTACCCGGTCCAGGCCTGGGAGCGCCAGCGCAATCAGGCCGTAGCCTGCGTGATGGGTCGTGGCAACGAGTTCGTTGGCCCGGTCAACCTCAAGGCCTGTGGCTGACGCGCCAGCCTTGAGCCGTGATGACAGCACCGGCTCAAGGCACCTTTCCTGTCCCTTCAAGTGAAGTCACCGCCAAAAATTTATGACCAAAACCGGGTTCGCACATTGCCGAACCGGCATTGCTGAGCTAATACTTTTGGCATGATCAAACAGGTTCGATTCAACAAACAACAACGGGTGGTCGACGAACTCGTCCACCGTATCGAAAGCGGTCTGCTGGCAGACGGTAATTTACTGCCAGGAGAAGACCAATTAGCTCAAGAACTGCGTGTAAGCCCCAGTACGTTGCGCGCAGCACTGGCTGAACTGGAAAGGCGAAAATATATTGCTACGCAAACCGAAGGCGGCGCCATCGTCACCTATGACGGTATAACGCTAGACCAGAACAATGGCTGGACCCAGGCCCTGGCCAGTACCGGAGCCCGGATTCACACAGAGCTGCTTCGCCTCGAGGCCATAGAGCGCCCAGACCTGCTCCATCAATTTGGCTTGAGCCAATTTATCATTCTGGAGCGCCGCCGCCGTCGAGATGATGGCACGGCAATCTCTCTGGAGCGCTCGCTCATGCCTGCCACCGGGGGCCTTGAAGGCTTGCCAAGGGTAGGACTGATTGATGACTCACTGACTATAACCCTGGCGGCCTACGGCTTTGTGGGCGACAGGGGCGACCAGTGGATTGGTGCCGAACCGCTCAACGAAGAAGACGCCCTTTTGCTCGGGCGCCCGGCCGGAACGGTTTTTCTCAAGGCATTACGCACCACTTACGACCGCCAGGGCCGCTTGATGGAAATGGTCGAAAGCTGGCTCGATCCGCTGCACTTTCGTATGTACCACTCGTTTGGAACACCCACATGACATCGATGGATCGAGCGCTCGGTGCTTTTTATGGCTTGGCACTGGGTGACGCCCTGGGCATGCCCACCCAGTCGTTCAGCCGCGGGCAAATTCTGACCCGCTTCGGGCACATTACAACGCTTGAAAACGCCCCGGCCGATCAACCCATTGCCCCGGGCATGATCGCCGGTTCAATCACCGATGATACTGAGCAAGCCATTCTGGTCGGGCAACTACTGGTCGAAGGCCAGGGCAATATTGACCCCCACCTGCTTGCCCAGGGCCTGATTGCCTGGGAGTCCACCATGCAGGCCAAAGGCTCCCAGGATCTGCTGGGGCCGTCGACCAAGCGCGCGATCGAGATGATCCTCGCTGGCCACAGCCCAGAACAGTCCGGCCGTTATGGCACCACCAACGGTGCGGCCATGCGCATCGCCCCGGTGGGCATCGCCAGCGATATCAACCAGCCGGAACGCTTTATCAAGGCGGTTGTTCAGGCGTGCCAGGTGACTCACAACACCAGCCTTGGGATTGCCAGCGCAGCCGCCGTCGCCGCCGTCATATCCAGCGGGCTCAATGGCAAAAAACTTGAACACGCCCTCAATGCGGGCACCGAAATGGCGTTTATGGCGGAACACCATGGCCACTGGGTGGCTGGCGGCCGGATAGGCCCGCGTATTCGCTGGGCCAGGCACGCAAGTCACGAATGCAACCCTGACAATATCGGCGACCTGTTGTATGACGTGATCGGCACATCGGTGGCCTCTCAAGAGTCCGTAGTTGCCGCCTTTGCCCTCGCACAACGTGTAGCGAACGGCGACCTTAACAGTTTCGATGCCCTGTGCATGGCCGCCAGCATTGGCGGCGATACCGACACCATAGCCGCCATCCTCGGCGCCATGCTGGGCGCCTGCGGCGGGCTGGAACACTGGCCAGCGGCGCTGATCGAACAGATCGTCGAGGTCAACAGCCTGCAACTGGAGCCGCTGGTACGCGACCTGCTGACACTTCGCAACACATAACACCCTGCCATGGACAGCAAACACCTGGCCTCAGACCCGAGGCCAGGTGTACACATACGCTGCGTACAACGATAACAACCGCATCAGGAGCCACACTCCATGACATCCCCTGACGCCGGGCACAGTGCCGGGCAACTGGAAACACGCGGCATAGAGCCAGTCCCCGAAAACGAGTGCAATGGCAATCCGCTGCAACTGTTCTGGGTCTGGTTTGCGGCCAATATCAGCATTCTCGGTTTACCGCTGGGTGCCACGCTGGTGGCCTTTCATCAGTTAGCGATTTGGCAGGTCGTCATTGTCGCCTTGATCGGTGCAGCCGGCTCCTTCGCCGTTGTAGGCGTTATCTCCATTGCTGGACGACGCGGGCGAGCGCCGAGCCTGACGCTATCGCGGGCAATCTTCGGTGTACGCGGCAACATCGCCCCCACACTGGTTTCACTTGTTTCACGTGTCGGCTGGGAAACGGTCAATACCACCACTGCTGCCTTCGTGCTGCTGTCGCTGTGCACGATCCTGTTCAACACCCCAACCGACGCCAAAAGCGCGCCCGGGCTGACCCTGGTGTTTATCGGTATTTTCACCCTGCTGACCCTCGCAGTTTCCGGCCTTGGCCATGCCACGCTGGTGCTCATCCAGAAGTGGGCAACCTATGTGTTTGGTGCGCTGAACTTACTGGTCGGCGGCTTTCTCTGCGCCACCATTAATTGGCAAGGTGTGTTTAGCGCCAGCCCTGCACCCATGAGCGCGGTGATAATCGGCATCGGCATCATGGCTGCCGGCACCGGTATTGGCTGGGCCAACGCCGGGGCGGATATGTCGCGTTATCAGAAACGCAGTGTCAGCGCCTCACAACTGGTGGCCTCCGCGGCCTGGGGCGCGGGGATTCCGCTGGTGTTGCTGATCACCCTGGGCGGCTTGCTGTCGGTCGGCAATCACGACCTGGCTTCCGCCACCGACCCTATTGCCGCAATCCGCAACATGCTGCCTGCCTGGATGGCCGTTCCCTACCTGCTCAGTGCTTTTGGCGGCTTGCTGCTGTCCAATCATCTGTCAGTCTATTCCGCAGGCCTGACTACCTTGACCCTGGGCATAAGGATCAAACGTGTACAGGCCGTGGTCGTGGATATCGTGGCGATTTTCTGTGGCTCGATTTACTTCATGCTGTTTGCCGATAGCTTCTACGGGCCTTTCATCACCTTTATCTCACTCACCGCCATTCCAATTACCGCCTGGGTGGCGATCTTTGTCGTCGACCTGATTCACCGCCACTACTACAGCGCCAAAGACCTGCTCGACGTCAGCGCCAGCAGCGCCTACTGGTACAAGGGCGGCATCGAATGGCGGGCATTGAGTGCCTGGGCCGTGGCATTGGTGCTGGGATTCTGCTTTACCCGGGTCGGCAGTTCGGATGCCGACTGGTTTGTCGGGCCGCTGGCCGATTCATGGCTGGGCCATAACGGTCTTGGCTGGGTCATGACATTCGTTGTCGCGGGTGGTTTGTATGCCCTGATGGGTGGCGCCAAAGACCGTCGCCACGCTGCAGTGGATGCCTCGCATGGCTAGATTGCTGCATACCGGCCAGGTCATCGTCGACCTGGCCATGGCACTGGACACCCTGCCCCGTTCCGGTGGCGATGCCCTGGCCCATAGCGCCAGCTTTCACCCAGGCGGCGGCTTCAATGTAATGGCCGCTGCCCAGCGTAACGGGTTACAGAGTGTGTATCTGGGGCGCCATGGTCAGGGCCAGTTCGGTGACCTGGCGCGTCAGGCGATGCACGCCGAAGGCATACAAATGACCTTGCCCGTCGACCCGGGCAAGGACACCGGATTGTGCGTTGCGCTCACCGAAGCCAGCGCCGAGCGCACCTTTATTTCCTGTATCGGCGCCGAAGGCGGGTTGTCTGCCGACGATCTGGCACAGGTCAGCGTCCAGCCGGACGATTACGTCTATGTCAGCGGTTACAGCCTGCTGCATAGCGATAAAGCCCGGCCACTGTTGAGCTGGATTCTGAGCCTGGCGGCCGACGTGCATCTGTCCTTCGACCCCGGCCCGTTACTGGCCGATATCGAACCGCAGCTGCTTGACGCCCTGTTGCCGGGCCTGAACCTCTGGACCAGCAATAGCGCTGAAGCACAGAGCTTCACCAGCACTACCTCACTGGCAGACGCCATGGCCGCCCTGACGGGCCGCCTGCCAGGTGACTGCGTCATCGTTGTGCGCGACGGCCCGCAGGGCTGCTGGATCAGCACTGAACACGGCCAGCAGCATATTGCCGGGTTCAAGGTGCAGGCGATCGACAGCAACGGCGCTGGAGACGCTCACACGGGGGTGATGATTGCCGCATTGGCCGCCGGGTACAGCACGCCGCAAGCCGCGGCGCGGGCCAATGCCGCAGCGGCACTGGCCGTCACCCGCAAGGGCCCCGCCACAGCACCGAATGCCGCCGAAGTCGATGCCATCATGAATAAAAGCTGTATTGACGAGGCATAAATGGCCTTTCTCCATACCAGAGCCCTGCCCGCAACACGACCAAAGACTGTAAGCAAAGATGACAAAAACGTCATGAAAAGCTGGAAAATGCCCAAAGTGCTGCTTTAACCTTACGCATTGGCTCCCACAAAGCGACACCACGGCCCGATATTTCCTGCGGAATATCGGGCCAGTTGCGTGTTTGCAGGGCTGCGTTTCTCCTGACTTGTGACGATACTTTTGAAACTCATCATTATTGCTGTCTACGTTTTGTCCATTGCATATGTGCACCTGCGGGGCAAAGTTCGCCATAAATTGGGTCGTCAACTGAGCGATCACTCGACCTTTCTGGCGCCTATCAACTGCTTTCTTTACTTGTTTTCCAAGGTTCCCAGCCAGCCGTATCTGAAACCTGCCGACTTCCCCGAGTTGCAGCCCTTGCAGGACCATTGGCAGGAGATTCGCGAAGAAGCGCGAAACCTGCTGCAGGCAGGCGAAATCAAGCGATCCGAACAGCCGAATGACGTAGGTTTCAACTCCTTCTTCAAAAGCGGCTGGAAGCGCTTTTATCTGAAATGGTATGGCGATAATCATCCTTCAGCGGTCGAGTTGTGCCCGCGAACCATCGAATTGCTCAACGGCATCGGTACGATCAAGGCCGCCATGTTTGCCGAATTACCGCCGGGCTCGAAGCTGGTGCGCCACCGCGACCCTTATGCCGGTTCACTGCGTTTCCACTTGGGCCTGGACACGCCCAATGACCCGGGCTGCTATATCAATGTCGACGGGAAAAACTATGCGTGGCGTGACGGCGAAGCGGTGATTTTCGACGAAACCTTTATCCATTACGCCGAAAACACCACCGATAAAAACCGCATCATCCTGTTCTGCGATATCGAACGCCCGATGCAATATCGCTGGGCCAGCGCCTTCAATCAGTGGTTTAGCCGCACGGTGATGGCGTCTGCCAGTTCACCTAACGATGCCAGCGACAAAACCGGCGCCCTGAACCGTGCATTTACCCGGTTATACAAGATTCGTCTGCGCGGCAAGGAACTGAAAAAACGCAACCGCACGCGTTACTACGCAGAAAAATGGTTGGTGTTTGGTGGGTTGCTAGGCGTGTTTTTGTTGATCTAGGCCTCATTTACGGGCTTTAAATCAAGTAGCGCTGCAGACCTGTGTGTGGCTTGCCTGCGATGGCATCACCACGGTTTGCCTGCAAGACCGCGCCGTCTGAATCGCGGGCAAGCCCGCTCCCACAATAGTCCCCGCAAGCATGAAATTTGCGTGCGATGGCAACAACGCGGTTTGCCTGTCAGACCGCTCCGCCTGAATCGCGGGCAAGCCCGCTCCCACAATTACAAGGTTTTTAACCCGCCACCAACGGTGGCAGGGTTCCCAACAGTGAAACGGCGGCCACGGCCATCAGCCCGAAAAGCCATTCAAGCGCCACACTGCTACGTAAAACGGCAAGGTGCCCCAAGCGGCTCATTACCAGATTGAACAGTGCCAGCAGTAGCATCACGCCTACCAATGTCACCTTGATCAGCAGGATCAGTGCGAAACCTTCAAACAAAGGCGTAGGCCAGAGCACTCCAGTCAACACCCGGGTATTGATCAATCCGGTCAGAATGATTCCGGCAACCAGCACAAACCCCAAATTGCTGAAGCGCTGCAATACCGTGCCCACCGCTTGCCCGGCCTGGCGTACCAGGATCATCAGCAAACCCAACAGCCCACCGATCCAGGCCCCGACACACACCAGGTGAACCAACTGGTTGAGCATCAGCAGTTGCCCGCGCCAGCCATCGAGCATCGCACCGTGCCCCACCGGCGCCAGAGTGGCCAGCAACAGAAAGCTCAGCAACCAGACAATGTTCAACCCGGTACGGGCATGCAGGGTGATCAGCAACAGCCCGCAGAACAGCAGATGAAAAGCCCAGACCTGCCCGAAAAAAGTACTCCCCAGCACCAGCCACAGCGTGGCTGGATCCAGCGTTTCAGACCAACTGCCAGCCATTGAATGGGTGGTCAGCAGCAACCAGGCCAAACCACTGAGCAACCCCAGCCACGCCAGTATGCGACTGACCTGACACAGTTGCCGATCAATCTCGAAAGATGGCCAGGCGCGAAGTAACAAGGGCCTGAACGCACAGGCCCCGAACATCAGCAACAGCACACTAAAATGCACAAACCGGCAGACAACCATGGCGCTGACAGTCAACTCAGTTGCTCACCGTAAAGCTGTAATCGCCTGCACTCTTGTGGGTATCCACAGATACTGCGTTCCACTTCACCTGATAGGTGCCTGCTGGCAGCGGTTGCGCCGGAGTAACGATCAGAACTTTCTTGTTCGCAGGCTCGGTCTTGATGCTGCTCACCGCCACCGGCGTCTGGTCATGGCTGATCACAACCTTGGTAAACGCCTGCTCCACGCCTTCGGTAAATACCAGGCGCAATTCACTGGCACTGTTGACCGTACTAGCGGCCGCAGGTGTCGATGATTCGAGGTGGGCATGGGCAAACGCCGCACTGGCACCGGCCATCAGTGTCAACAATGCAGCGGTATTGAGGAGTTTTTTCAAGAGAGCAGCAGACATTGCAAAGTACCTTGAGAGTGAAATACGCGGTCATAATACTCGCCTAAACTGACTTGAAGGGCGAGCGCACGCAGTAACCCGCAACCAGATACCACGCCTCTCCTGCAAGGACTTAAGCATGCCCACCCGCCTCAGCTTTATTTGTCATGCCCGCACCGAAGCGCAGCGTCTGGGCCGCTTTGCCCTGGATGAACCAGCTGATCCGAAGGGCTTGCTGCTAGTCGCTGACATCAGTGCAAGGCTGAAAAAGCCGGTACGCATCCTGTGCGCCCCCGAAACCCGCACCTTGCAAACCGCCCAGGCTCTGGGCGGCGAGATTGAAATCATTCCCGCGCTGGGGGACTACGATATTGGGGACTGGCAAGGGCTGCGCCTGTCAGACCTGCAACAGAGCATGCCCCAGGGCCTGACCAGCTGGATCAACAACCCGTATTCAGCGCCCCACGGCGGCGAATCCGTGCAAGACCTCTGCCTGCGGGTCAGTGCCTGGCTCGATGAGTTTCGCGAGGAAGGCCATTTTGCCGTGGTCACTCACCCCTTTGTTATCCGCGCCGCCATTTTGCATGCGCTGGCCGCAAGCACGGCGTCCTTTAACCTGATTGACGTAGAGCCACTGGCCGTGGTCGATCTGCGTTTCAACGAGCGCTGGCGGCTGCGGGTGTAAATCACTCTTCCAGGGTCAGCCCTCCGGGGGGCAGCGGCAACGCGGTTTTGTAGCGCACCTGTTTGAGCGCGAAGCTGGAGCGGATATTGGCCACGCCGGGCACCTTGGTCAAAAAGTCCATCATAAAACGCTCCAGCGCCTGGATGCTGGGCACCAGTACCCGGATCAGATAATCCGGGTCGCCCGCCATCAAATAGCACTCCATGACTTCATGGCGATCGGAAATCGCCGCTTCAAAATGCTGCAGGGCTTCCTCGACCTGTTTTTCCAGGCTGACATGGATAAACACATTGACGTGCAGCCCCAGCATATCGGCGTCGAGCAAGGTCACCTGCTCGCGGATCAGGCCACGTTCTTCCATGGCTTTGACCCGGTTGAAACAGGGCGTTGGCGACAGGTTTACCGAACGCGCAAGGTCCGCGTTGGTGATGCGCGCATTCTGCTGAAGGCTGTTGAGAATCCCTATATCGGTTCGATCTAGCTTGCGCATGAGACAAAAACACCTGTTTTTTATGTTTATGCAGAATTCTTATCCTTAAATGCTGCAAAGCACAACGAACTACAGAGAAATATTCTTCACTGTCAGGAATATGATTGTTGTAGGACAAAATCCAGTCTTTTATCAGACAGATCGTCCACCTAGCTCCCGCGCCTAATAAACACGACAAGATCGAGCGTAGAGAAAGCCATGAATGAATATGCACCGCTGCGCCTGCACGTTCCCGAACCGTCTGGCCGCCCAGGCTGCAAGACCGACTTCAGTTACCTGCGCCTGACCGATGCCGGTTCGGTGCGCAAACCCCCTGTGGACGTAGAACCTGCCGACACCGCCGACCTGGCCAAAGGCCTGATTCGCGTGCTCGACGATCAGGGCCAGGCCCTTGGCCCGTGGGCTGAAGGCGTGTCGACCGAGGTATTGCGTGCGGGTATGCGCGCCATGCTCAAGACGCGCATTTTTGACACCCGCATGGTGGTCGCCCAGCGCCAGAAAAAAATGTCGTTCTATATGCAGAGCCTTGGCGAAGAAGCCATCGGCAGCGCCCAGGCCCTGGCCTTGAATATCGACGATATGTGCTTCCCCACCTATCGCCAGCAAAGCATTCTGATGGCCCGCGATGTGCCTTTGGTGGATCTGATCTGCCAGTTGCTCTCCAACGAGCGCGACCCGCTCAAGGGTCGGCAATTGCCGATCATGTATTCGGTACGTGACTACGGCTTTTTCAGTATTTCCGGCAACCTCGCCACCCAATTCGTACAGGCTGTTGGCTGGGGCATGGCGTCGGCGATCAAGGGCGACACCAAAATCGCCTCGGCCTGGATCGGTGATGGCGCCACTGCCGAGTCCGACTTCCACACCGCCCTCACCTTCGCCCACGTCTACCGCGCCCCGGTGATCCTCAACGTGGTCAACAACCAGTGGGCGATTTCGACCTTCCAGGCCATTGCCGGTGGCGAGTCCACCACTTTCGCCGGGCGCGGCGTGGGCTGCGGGATCGCTTCGCTGCGGGTTGATGGCAACGACTTTATCGCCGTTTACGCCGCTTCCGCCTGGGCCGCAGAGCGTGCGCGGCGCAACCTGGGCCCGACCCTGATCGAGTGGGTCACTTATCGTGCAGGCCCGCACTCCACATCCGACGACCCTTCCAAGTACCGTCCTGCCGATGACTGGAGCCACTTCCCGCTGGGCGATCCGATTATTCGCCTCAAGCAGCACCTGATTGCCACCGGCAACTGGTCAGAAGAAGAGCACATCGCGGTCAGCGCCGAGCTGGAAGCCGAAATTATCGGCGCGCAAAAGGAAGCCGAGCGTTTCGGCACCCTGGCCGGTGGTCAGATACCGAGCGCCGCCAGCATGTTTGAAGACGTGTACAAGGAAATGCCCGAGCATTTGCGTCGGCAACGCCAGGAATTGGGGTTATAACCAGATGAACGACAACAATAAAATTCAGATGGAGAACGCCGTGAGTACCAGCACCATGACGATGATCCAGGCCCTGCGCTCGGCCATGGATGTCATGCTTGAGCGCGACGATAATGTGGTGGTGTTTGGCCAGGATGTGGGCTACTTCGGCGGCGTATTCCGCTGCACCGAAGGCCTGCAGGCCAAGTACGGCAGCTCGCGGGTGTTCGACGCCCCCATCTCGGAAAGCGGCATCGTCGGTACCGCTGTGGGCATGGGCGCCTACGGCCTGCGCCCGGTCGCCGAAATCCAGTTTGCCGACTACTTCTACCCGGCGTCCGACCAAATCGTTTCTGAAGCTGCACGCCTGCGCTATCGCTCGGCCGGTGAGTTTATCGCCCCGATGACCATCCGCATGCCCTGCGGTGGCGGCATCTACGGCGGTCAGACCCACAGCCAGAGCCCGGAAGCCATGTTTACCCAGGTCTGTGGCCTGCGCACCGTGATGCCATCCAACCCCTACGACGCCAAGGGCCTGCTGATTGCCGCCATCGAAAACGATGACCCGGTGATCTTCCTTGAGCCAAAACGCCTGTACAACGGCCCCTTCGACGGCCACCACGATCGCCCGGTTACGCCGTGGGCCAAACACCCGGCCAGCGCTGTTCCTGACGGTTACTACACGGTACCGCTGGACTGCGCCGCCATTGTGCGCCCCGGCACTGAAGTCACCATCCTGACCTACGGCACCACCGTGTATGTGGCGCAGGTTGCCGCCGAAGAAACCGGCATCGACGCTGAAGTCATCGACCTGCGCAGCCTCTGGCCGCTGGACCTGGATGCCATCGTTACCTCTGTAAAGAAGACCCGCCGTTGCGTAGTCGTGCACGAAGCCACCCGCACCTGCGGTTTTGGCGCCGAGCTGATCGCACTGGTGCAAGAGCACTGCTTCCACTACCTGGAAGCGCCAATCGAGCGCGTAACCGGCTGGGATACACCGTATCCCCATGCTCAGGAGTGGGCCTACTTCCCAGGCCCGGCGCGAGTGGGTGCAGCTTTGAAACGGGTTATGGAGGTCTGAATGGGTACGCACGTTATCAAGATGCCGGACATTGGCGAAGGCATTGCTCAAGTTGAACTGGTGGAGTGGTTTGTCAAAGTCGGCGACATGGTCAGCGAAGACCAGGTGGTGGCCGATGTGATGACCGACAAGGCCACCGTGGACATTCCCTCCCCCGTGGCTGGCAGAGTCCTGGCCCTGGGCGGTCAGCCCGGCGAAGTAATGGCGGTGGGCAGCGAACTGATCCGCATCGAAGTCGAAGGGGCTGGCAACCTGCGTGAAAGCGCCCAGCCTGCCGCAGCGCCAGCACCTGTAGCTGCTGCGCCTAAAACCGCGCCACAAGCCCGCGTTGAAGTTGCAGTGGTTGCAGCCCCTGCGATCAAAGCGGCGGCAGTTCAGCGCCCGGCACCTGTGGCCCGCGAAGCCAACGAGCGCCCGCTGGCCTCCCCGGCCGTGCGCAAGCGTGCCTGGGATGCCGGGATCGAGTTGCGCTTCGTGGTCGGCAGTGGCCATGCTGGCCGTGTGCTGCATGACGACCTGGACGCCTACCTGGCCCAAGACACCAGCCCGAGTACCGCGCCAGCCAGCGGTTACGCCAAACGCAACGACGAACAGCAGATCCCGGTGATCGGCCTGCGCCGCAAGATTGCCCAGCGCATGCAGGACGCCAAGCGCCGCGCTGCCCACTTCAGCTATGTCGAAGAAGTCGACGTCACCGCCCTCGAAGAGCTGCGCGCCCAACTTAACCAGAAGTGGGGCGACAGCCGCGGCAAGCTGACCTTGCTGCCGTTTCTGCTACGGGCGATGGTCGTGGCACTGCGCGACTTCCCGCAGATCAACGTACGTTACGACGACGAAGCACAAATCATCACCCGCTTTGGCGCCGCCCATATCGGCGTTGCCGCGCAAAGCGACGGCGGCCTGATGGTGCCAGTGGTTCGCCATGCCGAAACCCTGAACCTGTGGGGCGCGGCCGATGAAATTGCCCGCCTGGCCAATGCCGTGCGCACGGGCAAAGCCACCCGCGAAGAGCTGACCGGTTCCACCATTACCCTGACCAGTCTTGGCGCGTTGGGCGGTATCGTCAGCACCCCGGTGGTCAACCTGCCGGAAGTGGCGATCATTGGTGTCAACCGCATTGTCGAGCGGCCGATGGTGGTCAAAGGCCAGATCGTGATCCGCAAAATGATGAACCTCTCCAGTTCCTTCGACCATCGCGTGGTTGATGGCATGGACGCGGCGCAATTTATCCAGGCCATGCGTGGCTTGCTCGAACAACCTGCCACCCTGTTTCTGGAGTGAACATGCAGCCAACCCAACACACTACGCTGCTGATTATCGGTGGCGGCCCTGGCGGCTATGTGGCGGCAATCCGCGCTGGCCAACTGGGCATCCCGACGGTATTGATCGAAGGCCAGTCGCTGGGCGGTACCTGCCTGAATGTCGGCTGCATCCCGTCCAAGGCGCTGATTCACGTTGCCGAGCAGTTCCATACCACCCAGCGTTACAGCAACGGCTCACCGCTGGGGATCAAGACCCAGGCACCCACCCTGGATATCGGCCAGAGCGTGCAATGGAAAAACACCATCGTAGATCGCCTGACCTCCGGCGTCGGCGCGCTGCTGAAGAAGAATGGCGTCAAGGTCATCCACGGCTGGGCCAAAATCCTCGATGGCAAGGCCGTGGAAGTTGACGGGCAACGTATCGAATGCGAACACCTGCTGCTGGCCACCGGCTCGCAGACCGTTGACCTGCCGATCCTGCCGATTGGCGGGGCGATTATTTCGTCCACCGAAGCCCTGCAGCCAACAGCCATTCCCAAGCGCCTGACCGTGGTTGGCGCCGGGTATATCGGCCTGGAGCTGGGCATTGCCTACCGCAAGCTCGGCGCCGAAGTGACCGTGGTTGAAGCCCGTGACCGGATCTTGCCGACTTACGACAAGGAACTGACCCTGCCGGTGGCCGAATCCCTCAAGGCATTGGGCATTACCCTGTATCTGGAGCACAGCGTCGAAGGCTTCCAGGCCAGCACCAAGACCCTGTCGATGCGTGACCGTATGGGCCAGAGCCAGACCCTGGAAACAGATCAGGTGCTGGTGGCCGTCGGCCGCCGCCCGCGCACTCAAGGCTTTAACCTTGAAGCCCTGGCGCTGACCATGAACGGCCCGGCGATTCGTGTCGACAACCGTTGCCACACCAGCATGCGCAACGTGTGGGCGATTGGCGACCTGACCGGCGAGCCGATGCTGGCTCACCGGGCCATGGCACAGGGCGAAATGGTTGCCGAAATCATTGCTGGCAAACAGCGCGAGTTCAGCCCAACGGCCATTGCGGCAGTGTGCTTTACCGATCCGGAGATTGTGGTAGTCGGCAAGACTCCGGCCGAGGCTGAAGCGGCGGGCCTGGACTTTATCAGCGCCAGTTTCCCGTTCTCGGCCAATGGCCGGGCCATGACCCTGGAGTCCAGGACCGGCTTTGTGCGGGTTGTGGCACGCCGCGACAATCACTTGATTATCGGCTGGCAAGCGGTGGGCGTGGGTGTTTCGGAACTGTCCACGGCCTTTGGCCAGTCCATGGAGATGGGCGCCTGCCTGGAAGACATTGCCGGCACCATTCACGCTCACCCGACCCTGGGTGAAGCCGTGCAGGAAGCCGCGCTGCGTGCTTTGGGGCATGCGTTGCATTTGTAAGAGCAACTAACAACAGTTTGGGAGCGGGCCTGCCTGCGATGCACAACGCATCTGCCAGGTAAATCGCAGTGATGCTATCGCGAGCAAGCCCGCTCCTACATTTGACCCTGTATGCATCAGACTGTGTGAGCAACACAAAACCTGTGGGAGCGGGCTTGCTCGCGATGCAGGCAAAACCGGTTCACCTGCCAAACCGCAGCGCCTGCATCGCGGGCAAGCCCGGCTCCCACAGGATTTGAAACGTTCACAGCATCTGCCACCCTGGCACATATGGCTGCCCCTATCGTGGCTTTAACACGCAACCAACACTGGGCGTAATGGCCCAAGACCAGTAGAATCGCGCTCTTTTTTCCAGGGCGCTTGCCATGACCTCTCTGAAAACCCCGCTTGAAGCCGAGCCTCAGACCAGCGAGCTGGTCTTGGGTCTTGAAGACCGTCCCAAGCCGTGGATCGCCTTTCTGGCAGCCCTGCAACATCTGCTGGCCATTATCGTGCCGATCGTCACCCCCGGCCTGCTGATCTGTCAGGCGCTGGGTGTGTCCAGCCGCGATACCAACCTGATTGTGTCGATGTCGCTGGTCATCTCCGGCATCGCCACCTTCGTTCAGTGCAAACGCTTCGGCCCTTTTGGCGCCGGGCTGCTGATCGTCCAGGGCACCAGTTTCAACTTTGTCGGCCCGCTGATTGCCGGCGGTGCGTTGATGGTCAAGCAAGGCACGCCGGTTGAAGGCGTGATGGCGGCGATCTTTGGCGTGGTGATTGCCGGTTCGTTCGTCGAAATGGGCATCTCGCGGATTCTGCCCTTTGTAAAACGCATGATCACTCCGCTGGTCACCGGCATCGTGGTGCTGATGATCGGCCTGACCCTGATCAAGGTCGGCCTGATCAGCATGGGCGGCGGTTTCACCGCCATGGGTAACGGTACCTTCGCCAATGGCGAAAACCTGATGCTGTCGGGTGTGGTACTGGCAATCATCGTTATCCTCAACCGCATCCCGCTGGTGTGGATGCGCAGTTGCGCCATTGTGATTGCCCTGGCCGTGGGCTATGCCCTGGCCGGCTATCTGGGCCGCCTGGACTTCACCGGCATGCACCAGGCCGAGCTGTTCCAGGTGCCGATGCCCCTGCACTTCGGTCTGGGCTTCTCCTGGGCGCTGTTTATCCCGATGCTGGTGATCTACCTCGTGACCTCGCTGGAAGCCATCGGTGATGTGACCGCCACCAGCAAGGTGTCGCGCCAGCCGGTAGAAGGCCCGATATGGATGCAGCGCATCAAGGGCGGCGTGCTGGTCAACGGTGCCAACTCGTTTCTGGCGGGTATTTTCAACACCTTCCCAAGCTCGGTGTTTGCCCAAAACAATGGCGTGATCCAGCTCACCGGGATTGCCAGCCGCCATATCGGCGTATGGATTGCCGGCATGCTGATCCTGCTGGGCCTGTTCCCGAGCGTGGCCGGTGCCATTCAGGCCGTGCCGGAGCCGGTACTGGGCGGTGCGGCCATGGTGATGTTCGGAGCCGTAGCGGCCTCGGGGATCAATATCCTGGCCAGCATCAACCTGGACCGTCGCGCCCTGCTGATCATTGCCGTATCCCTGGCCCTGGGCCTGGGTGTGTCGCAGGTGCCGGAGTTCCTCGCACATATGCCCGCAGCCCTTCGCAACGTGCTGGAGTCCGGTGTGGCCACAGGCGGTATCTGTGCCTTGCTGCTGAACTGGTTCCTGCCGGAAGCCGAGAAAAAATCGGCGTTGTAAAGCATTCTCCACGGCAGGGTGCCCTACGGCATTCTGCCGCGCTGTAAAACTTTCCCTCTTTCACCATTTGCCTTACTCTTTTATCACCACTATTGCCTGATTTGGGCGACGTAAATGAACACATACGGTGAGCGGCTGAAAAAAGAGCGTTTACGCCTGAAGCTGACTCAGGCGCAGTTGGCCGATGCTGGCGGTGTCGGGCGCCATGCCCAAAGCTGCTATGAACGCGATATCACCCTGCCCCGCGCCGATTATCTGTCGGCCATCACCCTGCTGGGTATTGATGTGCTGTACATCATCACCGGCTGCCCCTCCCTGCATTTCGACACCCCTGAAAAACTACGTGGAGATCGTTGTGTCTGAACCCGGAACCAACCATCAAAAAGCTCTGGACCGTTTTCTCGCCGAGCACCCGGAACTGGCCGCCGAGCTTGAAACGTTGAACCCGTTGGCCGCTCGCGCAGTGGGCCAATCGATGAAGGAATATCGTCAGGAACGCTTGAATGAAGCCTTTGAGGCCGAGGCAGAACGCCTGGGCTTTTTTGCTTGGGAATTGACGCTGCAACTGACCAGTGCAACCGCGCAGGAATTCGAGGCCCAGCGCCTTGAAGTACACCGCGAGGTCGCGCAAATGGCCGGTATGAGCTGGGCTGAATACTGCGAGTTGCATGGGCTGCAGGCAAAATCCCGGTAGTCGTTGACGAGCTCCGCGAGGCTACGTCCGACGATGAAATCGTCGTAATTGCGAGAAGCGTGATCTGTCTGAAACCTCGAGCAGCATGGTTTACGACTGCTGCGCAGCCGATCGCAGCCTTCGTTCCTCGTCAACGACTACAAATATTTGCCAGGGTGCCAGATACTCGAACACACCTTCTCCAGCAACGCCTTGTTGTGGCTGAACACAATCAGCCCCAGCTCACGTCGCCTGACCTCCTCCAGCAACACTTGCCAGACCTGCGCCTGAATATGCGGGTCCAGTTGTGCCGTGACTTCATCGGCAATCAGGTAGCGTGTGCGCGGATCCAGCGCCCGGAGCAAAGCGATACGCGCCAGCTCCCCGCCCGACAATTCGTCCGGGCGGCGCGCCAGCCACTGCGGATTTACCGCCAGGCGAACGAGCCAGGTAGCATCCGGTGACCAGGCATCACGCAGACTTTCGCCCGTGGTGCGATAAGGATTGAAGCTCTGTTCGGGATGCTGCGGCACCAGTTGCACCGGGCAATAGCCCTTTTTCGACAGCGGTTTGCCGCCCACGCTGACACTGCCCGAGGTCGCCGACTGCCATTGCGCCAGCACCCGCCCCAGGGTGGTCTTGCCAAAACCGCTGGGCGCCGAGATACCCTGACGCTCCCCCGGCCTGACCTGAAACGACACCGAGTCCCACAGCCTCTGGCCATCCTGAACAATGCTGAGTTGCCGAACCTCAAGCATATTCTGGCTCCTGGCGGGCAAAGAACTGCTGCTCGGGCAACGCCGCCCACAACGACCGCAACCACGGGCTGCCGCCGTTCTCGCGTAGCGCTTGAGCGCTCAGGGTTTCGTGTAGCTCACCCTGGTGCAGCACGGCAATACTGTCGGCAAAACGCGCCGCGAGTGCCAGATCATGGGTCACCCACAATATCCCGCGCCCCTGCTGGCAAAAGCCCTTGAGATGGGTCAGCAACTGGCAGGCGTGCTCGTCATCCAGCCACGCGGTAATTTCATCAGCCAGGATGTAACGGGCATGGGTCAGGGCCGCGCTACAGGCCAGAACACGCTTGGCCATCCCCCCCGACAAGGTGCGCGGAAACTCCTGCACCAGCCCCGGCTGCAAGTTGTAGCGCTGCAGTTGCTCTGCCACATCCTCCAGACCCAGCTGGACCCCACCCAGCCGCGCCGCGCGCATCAATTGCGGCCCGACCTTGATCAGCGGATTCAGGGCGCTGACCCCCTGAGGTACGTAACACAGCGCTTTGCCGCGCTGATCGACCTTGGCGGCATCACCCAGCACCTGCCCGTCGAGCACAATGTCTCCGCGACAGCGCATGCTCTCTGGCAGCAGGCCCAAGGTGCTCTGCAGCAGCAGGCTTTTGCCCTCGCCGCTGGACCCCACCAGTGCCACCAGCTCGCCGGGCCGGACTTCAAGGGAAATATTGCTCAGCAGCGGGTGCCAGGTTTTGTGGCCCAGCCAATGGTAGTGGGCAACGTCAATCGCGAACCGGTCGAATTTCAGCATCAGGTAATCCTTATCCAGAGCTGCTGCAATGCCCGTGCAAATTGGTCGAAGACCAATACCAGACCCACCAGAATCAAACCCGGGAACAACGCCAGCCACCAGGCGCCGCTGCTCAAGTACCTTAGCGCATCAGCCAGCAACAGGCCCAATGACGGATCATGGGGCGCCAGACCAAAACCCAGGAAGCTCAACGCCGCCGAATGCAAGACTGCATGGGGGAACATCAACAGGGTGCCGATAATCCACTGCGGCAACAGCAAAGGCAGCAAATGATGGCGCCAGCGATAGAAACTGCTGTTGCCCAGCCTGTGCGAGAGCATCACAAAATCGGTTTCGCGGATACGCAGGATTTCGCCGCGCAAAATCAACGCCAACCGCGGCCAGTGGGTCAGTGCCACGGCCAGAATTACCCCCTGCTTGCCGCCGCCCAAGGTGAAACAAATCAACACCAGCAGCAACAAATGGGGCAGCGCCAGCATGCTGTCGATCAGCCCGCGAATCAGGTAATCCAGGGTTTTGTTCACCGCGCACAAACTGGCCGCGAGCATCGCCAGAAAACCGCTGCTAAAGGCCGCAGTCAGGCCGATTTGCAGGCTGGTGGTCATCCCCTGAAAACACCGCAGCCACAGATCGCGCCCCAGGCTGTCGGTGCCAAACCAATACTCGGCCGATGGCGGCAGGCGCCGGGCCAGCAGGTCCATTGAGACATCGATATTGATGATCGAGATACCGTAGGCAATCAGCCCCAGCAATATCAGCAATGAGAGGCAAAGCCTGAGTAAAGCGCGATTTGGATCGTAAGTCATAGCTGGCGCGCCGCCCCTCGGTTCAGGCGCAGTAACAGCGCGTTGGCAATACTGTTGCCGGTAAACACCAGCACCGCGCAAAACATCACAATCCCCATCAATAGCGGAATATCACCACGTAACCCCGCATCAATCGTGGCCTGCCCCAGGCCCGGATAAGCAAACACCTTTTCCGCCAGCAGCGAGCCACCAATCAACTCCCCCACCGAGGCGAATTGCAGGCACAAAGCAGGGGTTACAGCGTGACGCAGAATATGAAAGTTGATCAGCGGCCAGCCTTTGTCGCCCTGGGCATGGGCGTAACGGATAAATTCGCTGTTCATCACCTCGGCCACCCGCGAGCGGGTATGCAGGGCGATATTGCCGACACCGAGCACACCCAGCGCCAGCATCGGCAATATCAAGTGCCTGAGTTTGTCGCCCCAAGTCGCGGTTTCGGCATTACTGCCGGGAGTCCAGGCGCAGCAGATCGGCGCCCAGTTGAGGGTTACGGCAAACAGTGACAGCAGCAGCAAGCCAATCCAGAAAGTCGGCATGGACGCCAGCACGTAGGACAGAGTCGAAATCAGCCGGTCAGGCCAGCGATTCAAGTAGCGCCCCGCCGTCAGGCCCATGGCCAGGCCGACAATGCCGGAAAACAGCCAGGCCGAAAACAGCAATGCAAAGGAGGTGGCAAAACGCTCGCCGATCACTTGCGAAACCGGCGCGTTATACAGCATCGAGTAACCAAAATCCCCTTGCAGCATTTGCCCGAACCAGCGCAAAAAGCGCTCCCACAATGGCAGATCAAGGCCCCAGCGCGCAGCGATCAACGGGTACTGTTCAGGTGGCACATGCAGCAGGTCATTGCCTATATAGGCGCGAATCGGGTCCACCGGAGAAAAGCTGAGCAAAGCAAAAGTCCCCGCTGCCGTCACCAGCAGCAGGGCCAACATGCGCACAACGTACAGCGACAAGCCGCGTATCACTGGCAGGTCCACTTCCAGCCATCGACGCTATTGAGCAGCGACCAGGAACCGTGGATTTCCGGCGCGCCCTTGCCCAGATCAACACACTCATCGGTCAGATAGGTGTGCTGCACGTTGAGCAACCAGGCCCAGGCCGCATCGCCTTTGACCCCGACGCCGGTTTTACCGTCCCACTCCACTTGCTGCCAGAACGGCACGGCCTGCTGCCAGGTCGGCGCATCCAGCGCTTGCTGCAGATGCTGGTCGACCAGCGGATTGTTGTAATACCCCGGGTTGTAGTACTCAACCCCGGCGGCCTTGCTGCTGTAGTGGTGGTAAAGCTCCATCGGGTCAAGGCTGCCCCAGCCAAACAGGGTCGGGTTGGCGTGCATATTGCGCTCGACGGTTTCCCAACTGCCGGACTTCAAGTCGACATCGATGCCGACGGGCTTGAGCATCGAACGTACGGCCTGGGCCAGGTCACGACGGGTGGCATCACCGCTGGCGTACCATAGGGTGACTTTGGCCGGCAGACCGTTTTTCTCACGGACACCGCTGGCGGTTTCAACCCAGCCGGCGGCATCCAGAATCTGTTTGGCTTTAGCAATATCGCCATCTTTGAAAGCCGCATCCGGGTTATCCCACGGCAAGCCCTGAACACCGGTATAGGCCGGGATGGCGTGGCCTTCGAGAATCTGCTCGGCGAGCAATTGGCGATTGATGGCGTAGTTGATGGCTTTACGGATCGCTATATCGGCAGTCACATCATTACCAATGGCATAACCCTGAGCGTCTTTCTTGCCTGACGGCAGGGTCGGCATCACGATGCCGCGGTTTTCCACGCTGGGGCGTACCCACAGTTTCATGCCCGCCGCAGGCGTCACCGCCAGTGAAGGTGCAATGCGCACAACCCCCAACTGCTTGCTTTGCGCGGCGGCAAAAGCGCTGTCTTCATCCAGGAACACAAACACCAGCTTGTTGAAATCGTTGTGCTGCCCTGCGTAGTACGGGTTGGCCTCAACAATCAACTGCTGGCCCGGCTGGTAGCTGAGCAACCGGTAAGGCCCGGCACCAATCGGCTTTTGCGCGTAGGTTTTGGCGTCGTACTTGTCCGCCGAGACGATACCCAACGAACCAAGCACATTGACGAAGGTGCTCTGCGGCGCCTTGAGTTCAATACGCACCGTCAGCGGATCAACCACCTCGGCCTTGAGGAAGTTACCCATATCGACCTTGCCGCCGCTGGCTGCAGCATTGTTGTAGGTGTACGCCACATCCTTGGCCGTCAACGGTGAGCCATCAGAGAACTTCAAGTCGGGCTTGAGCTTCAGGGTCCAGGTCTTGCCACCCTCACTGCTTTGATAATCACTGAGCAGAAAGCTGCTCCAGGACAAGTCTTCGTTTTGCTTGAGCAAGGGACTGTGCAACAGCAGATAACTGCCGTGACTCCAGCCCAGCATGGGGTCAAAGCCTTCGGTCGGCTCATCGCCAATGGCCAGTTGCAGGGTGCGATCCTGCGCTGAATACGCCGGAGCTGCCAGCACCGTCAACAAAGCAGCCGCCACCAGGGTGTTAAGCATCCATGCAGGCTTTGACATCTATCCTCCTGACAATAAGTAGCCCCGCCAAAGCGGGTGCCGGACCGGCTTTACGCACGTCGTCGCGCCCAACAGTAATAGCAGCCTGATTTTAAATAGCCAGATATCCATCTGATTTTTTAGAGATTTTCCGGGCGCCTGGTATCACCTTGTAACAATTGCCTCAGGTCAGGTTCCATGTCCGTGGCTGTGCTATACCAATGGGTACGATTATTCAGTCACGGCATACAGACACAGCAGACAGAGGTTCGCATGTTCAAAGGATTAGCCGGTCACCTCAAAGACAAAAACGTCCAATCGATCAACACCCTGCCGTCCAATAATATTGAACTGTTCGACTGCTATACCGGTTTGATCCTGGGCCACCTGTACCGCAACTTCCCGCTGCCCATCACCCTGACCGCCGAACGTTTTATCGACTACAAAAACCTCGCAGACAGCAACCCCGAGGCATTGGAAAAGGAAGAGAACCTGTTCCTGGCCACCGTCAAATGGCTGGCCGATATCGGCTATATCCACTTTGACGGCATGTCAGGCGTAGCCTTTTACGAGGTAGTCCTGACCAACAGCGGGCTGCTGATCTTGCGCGCCTACCCCGAAGGCACAGACACCGCCCCTACCCTCGGCGAAAAGCTGGCGCAATGCATCAAAAACGAAAACACCGCCGATATGCGAGCACTGGTGACCCAGGCCCTGAGTTTGGGCGTGCGGATGATCAGCCCGATGAGCCGGTCGGGGATTTAAGCCCGGTACCAAATGCCTTGAGGCTCAGACATGGGCCTCCACCACCCACCTGACTTTCTCCAACCCTTCACGCAGTGCCGCCATGCCCACCGACCCCAGCGCCAGCCTGATTGCATGGGGCACATGGGCCGAGGTGGCAAACGGCTGGGCTGTGGAGACCGAAACCTGCTCACGCTCCAGCGCCGCCGCGACTTGATCGGCCCGGGCGTCCTCAGACAGGGGCAGCCAGACAAAGTAGGACGATGGGTGACGTACTGTGTGCAGCCCAGCCAATAGCTCATCAGCAATAAGCTGCCTTGCTTGTGCATCCTTACGCTTTTGCACCTCAAGGCGGCTGACCGTACCGTCATCGAGCCAGGCGCTGGTAATGGCTGTCATTACGCCGGGTGCATTCCAGGCCGTGACACGGATAATTCGCTCAAGCGCACTGACCTTTGCCGCAGGCGCCACCATAAAACCCACACGCAATCCTGCGGCGACACTTTTGGAAAATCCGCAGACATAGACCGTTCTTTCGGGCGCCAGCTCGGCAAGGGGCGTTGGCGGGTTTTCCACCAGAAAGGCGTAAGCCGCGTCTTCAATAATATGCAGGTCAAATTGTCGTGCTATTGCCACCAACTGCTTGCGCTGCTCAAGGCCCATTACCCAGCCCAGCGGGTTGTGCAGCGTGGGCATGCTGTAGATCGCCCGCACCGATCGGCTGCGACACAGCTTGGCGAGAGCATCAAGGTCGGGCCCGCTTTCCGAGGTAGGGATGGGCAGTATTTCCAGGTGCAGCGAGAGCGCCAGCGCCTTGAAACCCGGGTAGGTCAAGGCATCCACTGCAATTACATCGCCGGGCTGGAGCAGTGCCATCAGGGCCACGGTCAACCCGTGTTGCGCGCCATTGACGATCAGCACTTGTTCGGCCGGTACGTTCAGCCCGCTGACCAGCAGGTGCCGGGCCACCGATGCCCGCTCATGCAGGCGCCCGCCATGGGGCTGGTAACGCAGTAATGACTCAAGGTCGCCGGACAACGCCAATTGACGCAAAGCGGTACGCAACAGCTCGGCCTGCCCCGGCAACGAAGGATAATTGTAGTTGAGGTCCAGCATCCCCGCGGTCACATCGGGCTGGTCGATTCCATGCCCCGGCGGCAGCGAGGTCTCCCGAACAAAGGTGCCGCGCCCGGTTTCGCCGCTGACCAGGCCCATGGCCTCAAGCTCGGCATAGACCCGGCTGGCAGTGACCAGGGCCAGGCCTTCACGCGCCGCAAGCTCGCGATGGGTAGGCAGGCGCGTCCCCGGAGACAGGCGCCCGCAGCGGATATCGACGGCAAAAGCGTCAACCAGGGATTTGTAACGGGATCGGGACATACGCCTTTGTATCCATGACAATTTTTTGATTGTCATTAATCATCAGCCATAGGATGTGCGGCATGCAATCGCGCAATCAACCTTGAGTGTGAAACTTCATGGAACGCACTTCCAACCTGCAAAACCCCACTTCGCAAAAGAACCTGAGCGGCTGGATCAACGGGTTTATCGGCGTGGTTATTTTCAGCGCCTCACTGCCCGCGACCAAGGTGGCTGTACTGGAGTTTGACCCGGTTTTTCTGACGCTGGCGCGCGCCAGCATTGCCGGTGTGCTTGCCCTGGCCATGCTTGGCCTGCTCAAGGCTCGCCCACCGCTACGCAGCCAACTGCTGCCACTGTTAATCGTGGCAACCGGCGTGGTGGTCGGTTTCCCCCTGCTGACGGCGCTGGCCCTGCAGCATGTGACATCGGCGCATAGCATTGTGTTTCTTGGCCTGTTACCGCTTTCCACAGCGGCTTTCGCAGTACTGCGAGGGGGGGAGCGGCCGCGGCCGGCCTTCTGGTGTTTCTCCATGCTGGGCAGCGCCTTTGTGGTCGGCTATGCCCTCTCCCAGGGGCTGACCGCAGCACCCGAAGGCGATATTTTGATGCTGCTGGCTGTGCTGATTTGCGGCCTGGGCTATGCCGAGGGAGCCAAACTGTCGCGCACGCTGGGCGGTTGGCAGGTGATCTCATGGGCGCTGGTACTCTCGCTACCGCTGATGGCCCCCCTCGCATGGTTATGGGCGCCCTCCTCGTTCACAGGCATCAGCGCCCCGGCCTGGTCCGGCCTGGCTTACATTTCTGTGTTCAGCATGTTGATCGGTTTTGTCTTCTGGTACCGGGGGCTGGCCCAGGGTGGAATCGCCGCAGTGGGCCAGCTTCAGCTGCTGCAGCCTTTTTTTGGTTTGGCGCTGGCCGCCACACTGCTGCATGAAACCGTCAGCATGGACATGTTTGGTGTGACTGCGGCGGTAATCATGTGTGTGATTGCAGCCAGAAAATTTGCCAGTTAAGGCCTGACTCGCGCGGCAGCGGAATTGGCTCTTTTGATTCTGTCACCGCGTGCTTTTTTATCGTACGCATCCTGAGCTTGCATCACGCCACCTGCGGCGTGAATCCAGTCACTGGCAGTACAACCGGTGAGACCTGCACTAAACACAAGCATCATTATTAAAACAACACCCTTCACAGTTACACATTCCAACTCATACTTGGCAAACATCACGACATCACATTTCCGCTTAAACATTCAGGCGCCGATTATAAACATTTAACCGGGCAAATACCTCATTCTGCCTTACTGACACTCCCTTGCGCCCTTAAAACACCTTACTCAAACTTACTTTAGTTTTTTCACCCCCCAAACAAAGAGACCAGTCACAGGAGTAGGATTTTTCCTACAGCCAGACTTGACTCATAGCATCTGCCTATGATCTTCTTACACAGGAAAATATAAAAGGTAAGTAAGATGCAGGACGGCCGTGAAACTTCAACAGCATTAACTACGGTCACATGCACCTATGATCACGACAAGCTTTTACTGCGCAACCCCCCTCTGCAAACCACCCTTACGAGCAACGAGGGGCATCTGTTATTAGCCCTTATCGAGGGCGTTACCGATAAAGAAGACTTGATCCGGCGTGTATGGGGCGAGCGTGGCCTTATCGTATCGGACAGCAGCTATTACAAGGCACTTCATACCCTCAGGCATTACCTCTCAGAAGTCGGACTGGACAGGTCTGTGTTAAAAACCTTGCCCAGGCGAGGCGTCGTGCTGCTGTTAAATATAGAAAAAGTCTCAAGCGAAAACAGCATCAATGACGTAGAGAATAAAGCAGAGCCGCCAATAATCGACGAGTTTATTATTGAAACGGGCTCGGCGTGCGTGCAAGCACAGCCATCGGAATCAATAAACAGAGACCCGCAGGACACTGCACCCCTGACAAAATCGATCTCCGTATTGCCCTCTCCTGCGCCTTTGCACACACCAGGCAAAAGCATCCGAGACCACGTGTACAACGCCTATCTATTTTACCCAAGCGTATTGTTAGGTCTTTTACTGCCTGCCTGCTATGCCTATATGTTTTTTGGCAAACCTGTGCAGCTGGAACGCTGGCGTCTTTTATCGCAGAGCGAGAATGCAAAACTATATGTTGAGACGGGAGATAAATCTTCCGTTAACGATATTATTTCCGAGATGGCAGTATTTGGTCCGGGCGTGGGAACAACCGGCACCAACTACTATGTCAAGAAAACCCTGTCTGAGCTTTTAGTCAGCTGCGAAAAACCGGAAAGCAAAGGAGAGGCGCTGTGTACAAACTACCTGATCATCGAACAAAAAAAATAACCTTATGGTTAAGCCTGGCGTCCATTCTGGCGTTCGCTACACTTATCGCACTGCAGGCTTACACTTATCATGAGGATACGCCTCAGGCACAGTGCTACGCATCGATAGACTTTATCTACTCGGCAGAGGATGGCCAGCGCTGGTCTGGCAAGGGTGACATGTCCATCAATATGGAGGCAGGCGAAATCTACCTGTATTTCAACCTGAAAAACCCGCAGCAGCAGGCGTATTTGTACAACCGCCGACTCGACGTGAACTTTGAACACCTGGACAGTTCCAGGTTTTTATTTAAAACCCTGAACGCAACGGTTTTTGAAAGTGACAACAGCATCAAACATGCCCTGTTTATGCGTCGCGGCCTGGAAGGTGGCTTGATAACTTTTTCGCGATTTTCAGATGTGGAATATTACTACAACATCAATAATATTCTGACAGGCGTTTGCCACGTACCGACTTGACCCCTGCAGATCATCGATATCCGTATATCCCTGTCCATTTGTTTTCTCGCTGAAACTCGCGCTGTACAAACAATGAAAAACCGCTGGAATCGCCAGAATCATACAGCGACACCCCTTCACTTTTAGCCTTGGCCAATACCGAGAGCAAATGCCTGATCACTTCGGCCGTTTTGAACACATCAGTACCGGAGCAAGCGACAAACCTGACCACGCTGGTTAATGCAAGACTGTACTGTGCAAACTCAACCAGCGGACGGTATGTCCCGCACAGGCAAATATGCACGGCTATCTGCTGGACCACAGCCTCCCGATCACCGTCATTCAACAGACGGCCCTGGCGGGTCAGCACATCGAGAAAACGCAAAGCATTGCGAAAGTCGACATTGATGAACCTCTCCTGCCCCTCAACGGCCAGGGCAGCTTTGAAAGCAAAATCCCTACCCACAATGGGTACTGCACTCAGTGAATACATGCTCAACCTCCGGGGCAAATTTCAGCGCCATGCTCCCATAGCCCTGCCCCCTCAACCCGCCAGCAACCTTATATAAGCTTGCACCCCCCCTTACTTTTCCTTACCTACCCTGAAAGCCACGGTTTACGGGTGTTGCTCAAGTTCCTTAGCGGCTAATATCGGATCATGAGTTCACTCTGCTTCAGGGCACGGGCTCTTTTTATCCGGCTGAATCTCGCAGGAATTTCCATGAATCGCGCAATACGTTATTCCTCGAAAAAGGTCTTTTTGATTTCTTTTATCATTGGCATCCTGCCCATCGTCCTGGGTAGTTTTCTGGTCTATCTGAAGACCCACTCAGACCTGTCCCGCACATCCGACAATGCCGCCCATGAGGCATCCCGACAGATCACTGTCATGCTGACTGAAGCAGAGGCCAGCGCCAATGAACTGATCAGCCTTGCCGGCCGGCCCTGTTCTGAAGTGGCCAAGGATCTGCGCGAAGCGGTTGCCACCTACCGTTTTCTGCGCGCAACAAACCTGGTCATTGATAACCAGGTTTATTGCAGTTCTTTATACGGCACCGATATAAGCATGAAGATAAACCCGGCAAATTACTTGCGAGGCCGTTTGCTGCTGAGGGATCAGGCCACCCCGGGGCCTAAAACATCAGTGCTTGTATTAAGGACTCAACAGGGCAATAAAAGTGTGCTTGTGGGTATTGATGGCAGGCATATCCAGGATGCCCTGCACCTGATTAATAAAAACAGCAATTTATCGCTGCAGGTAGGCAGCACCTGGATGACTCAGAACGGGGTCACTCACACCCCACCCTACGAAGCCAATCCAATAGCGGCCAAAACCGTAGTCTCCAACGAATACGGCTTCACGGTGTATGCCGCCTACCCACAAGGCACACTGTTAAAACATATACTCGACACCTACTCGGTGCTTCTTGGTCTTTTATTGGCCTTGGGCATATTTTCCGGGCTGTTTACCTACTGGATGCTTGGCCGCGTGTTGGCACCGAGCATGGAACTTCAGCGTGCCTTGTCGGCGGATGAATTTATTCCCTATTTACAGCCGGTCATCTCTTCAACCTCGGGCAAGTGTATGGGCTGCGAAGTGCTCATCAGATGGAATCATCCCCATGAAGGGATCATTACCCCGAACAGTTTTATTCCGCTGGCCGAACGATCTGACCTGATTATCGCCATGACCCGCACTATCATGCGCAAGACGGCACAGCTACTCGCCTCCCATGCTTGCGCACTGGAGCAGCCCTTCCATATCGGCTTCAATGTTTCCGCCAAACACTTCGAGAGTTATGAACTGGTCGATGATTGCCTGTTATTTTTGCAGGCGTTTAAACCGGGTACGGTCATCATTGTTTTAGAAATGACTGAGCGCGAGCTGATTAAACCCACGCCAACCGCGCTGCAACTGATTGCACAACTGCATGACCTGGGCGTAAAAATCGCTTTGGATGACTTTGGCACCGGCCACTCCAGCCTGAGCTATTTGCAGCAATTCAAAGTCGACTACATCAAGATCGATCAAAGCTTTGTGTCCATGATTGGTGCCGATGCCCTGTCGGTGCATATCCTTGACTCCATTCTGGACCTGGCACTCAAACTGGATTTACAGGTTCTGGCCGAGGGCATTGAAACGGAAGAGCAACGCGACTATCTGGGAGCCTGCGGCGTGGATTTTATGCAAGGCTATTTCTACGCTCGGCCCATGCCCGTCAACGAATTTTTGCAGACCATAATCGAGCACCCGGACTTTTCCAAAAAATCTGACTGGACAGCTAACAACAGCTCTATTACCGCATCCCCGACGTCAGCACCGCAGGTATAACTATCCACACAAGTCGGTGCTGAATATGCCGATGACACTTTTGGAGCGAGCCCCGTAAAGCGCTGCCTCGATAATCACGACTTACTGATGACAGGTCGAGGTTCAGCATGACAAGCGCATCTACAGAGCAGGTCAGCCCCAAAACACTGAGAAAAGTGATTGTTGCCGCCGCCATCGGTAACTTCGTCGAGTGGTTCGACTTTGCCGTGTATGGTTTTCTGGCCACAACCATCGCCCAGCAGTTTTTCCCCAGCGGTGATGCCAGTGCCGCCTTGCTCAAGACCTTTGCCGTATTCGCCGTAGCCTTTGCTTTTCGTCCCCTTGGCGGGATTTTCTTCGGCATGCTGGGGGACAGGATCGGGCGCAAGCGCACCCTGGCGATGACGATCCTGCTGATGGCCGGGGCGACGACATTGATTGGCATTTTGCCCACCTATGCCGCTATCGGCGTAATAGCACCGATTCTGCTCACCCTGATCCGTTGCGCCCAGGGCTTTTCCGCCGGCGGCGAATACGCTGGCGCCTGTGCCTACCTGATGGAGCATGCACCCAACGACAAAAGGGCCTGGTATGGCAGCTTTCTGCCGGTCTCGACCTTCTCCGCTTTTGCCGCCGCAGCCGTGCTGGCCTATGCCCTTGAAGCGTCGTTATCGGCCGAGGCCATGGGCAGTTGGGGCTGGCGCCTGCCATTTCTGATTGCCGCGCCGCTGGGCCTGGTGGGGCTTTACCTGCGCTGGAAGCTGGATGAAACCCCGGCGTTCCAGGCGGTGAAGGAGGAACATGCCGTTGCCCACTCGCCGCTCCGGGAAACCCTGCGCAATCATGGAGCGGCCATCTGCTGCCTGGGCGCCTTTGTGTCGCTGACGGCGCTGTCGTTCTATATGTTCACCACCTACTTTGCCACCTACCTGCAAGTCGCCGGTGGACTGAGTCGAGCAAGCGCCTTGCTGGTGTCGCTGATCGCACTGATCTTCGCCGCAGCAATATGCCCGCTGGCCGGGCTGTATTCGGACCGGGTCGGGCGGCGGGCTACGGTGGTGACGGCTTGTGGTCTATTGATTGTTGCGGTGTACCCATCGTTTCTGATGGCCAGTTCCGGCGGGTTTGCAGCGTCCATTGTCGGGGTTATGCTGCTGGCGATAGGTGCGGTGTTGTGTGGCGTAGTCACCGCCGCCCTGCTCTCGGAAACCTTTCCTACCCGCACTCGCTATACCGCCTCAGCGATCACTTACAACATGGCCTACACCCTCTTCGGCGGCACCGCACCACTGGTAGCGACATGGCTGATCAGCACCACCGGCAGTAACCTTTCACCGGCGTTCTACCTGATGGCTGTGGCACTGCTCGCGCTGGCCGGTGGCCTGGCGTTGCCGGAAACTTCGAAAATTTCCCTGCATGATGTCGCAACACAGGAAAAAGGGGCTGGAGTGGCTGCGGCAGTCTGATGTTGTGGGAGCGAACCTGCTCGCTCCCACCGTCGGGGTGAGTAAACAACTGACACTTTCTACAGCCCTTCGCCCTTCAATACTGGCAACTCCACCGTCACTTGCAGCCCTGCCGGTTTGCGATTGCTCAGGGTTAGCGAACCGCCGTGCTCCAACACAATCGCCCGGGCTGCCGACAACCCCAGCCCCACTCCGCCGGTGTTTTTATTGCGCGAACCTTCGAGCCGGTAAAAGGGTACGAACACCTGTTCATGGCTTTCAACGGGAATACCCGGCCCCCGGTCGAGTATGCGCACAATCACCTGCTCATCATCGCCGCTCAACTCGACGGCGGGCTCGATGGCGTATTTGATGGCGTTGTCCAGCAGGTTGGTGATCACACGTTTAAGCCCCAGCGGGCGACCGAAATACACAAGATGCGCGGGGCCGCTGAAAGCAATGTCGATGGACTGGTCGCGATAGTCATCGATCAGGGTGTGCAGCAGCTCGGCCAGATCAAACTGCGTGGCCTGCTCCAGCCGGGCGTCATCACGAAAAAACTCCAGGCTGGAGTTGATCATGGCCTGCATCTCGTCTACATCGCGAAACAGACGCTGCTGTTGATCGGGGTCGTCGATAAATTCACCGCGCAGGCGCATGCGCGTCAGCGGCGTGCGCAAGTCGTGGGAAATGGCCGCGAGCATCTGGGTACGGTCTTTGATGAAGTGCTGCAACTGCGCTTGCATGGCATTGAAGGCAAGGATGGCCTGGCGAATTTCCTTGGGCCCGACTGGTTCGATGGGCGGCGCGCGAAAGTCGACACCAAAACGCCGGGCACCTTCGGCAAATTGTTGCAGTGGCCTGGCAAGATGGCGGGTGGCTATCAACGCCACCAGAGCGGTGGACAGCAGCACCAGCACAATCAGGATCAGATTGCGTTGCCACTGGCCCAGGCCCCAATTGCGCGACGGGATACTGAACATCAGCCAGGAACCATCGGCCAGTTGCACCAGCAAGGCGTAGTGGCCGTTTTTCTCTGGCCAGTCATCCGGCTGATAGGCTTCGAGTCGTCGTTCAGGGCTGTTGAACAGGCGTTGCGCCAGAGGTGTGTCCGTGCGCAGCACAGCATCCGCGACCTGGGGCAAATCCAGGCCCTCGCGGCTGGCATGCCAACTGATATTCAAACTGCTGTCAGTGGCTGCAGCCGCCAGATGCTCGCGCTGCTGGGCCTGGGATGCCTCGATCAGCTTGGTGGTCAGGGAAATCTTCTCCAGCAACCCGATTTCGCTCAGCGGCGGGTAGGCCCAGACCCCTGCCAACTGGGTAAAAAGCGCATTGAACGCCAGTGCAGTCAGCATCGCGACGATAGTGGTCAGGGCAATCCAGCGCGCGATGGTGTTGCGCGAGCGCAAGCGCCAACCTGAAACCCAGCGCTTCACTGCCGGGTCACACTGGGGGTGAACAAGTAGCCGACGTTGCGCACGGTGCGAATCATCTCCACGCCTTTGCTGTCGAACTCCAGCTTGCGCCGCAAGCGGCTGACCTGAACGTCGATGCTGCGATCGAAGGCATCATGACCTGCCCCCCGCGCCAGATCCAGCAACAGTTCGCGGGTAAGAATGCGTTGCGGATGCTCGACAAATACCAGCAGCAAATCGAATTCCCCGGCCGACAACGGGATCATCACCTGATCCGGTGAGCGCAGCTCACGGCGGGTCAGGTCCAGCTGCCAGTCGGCAAATTTCATCAGCGGTCGCGGCACCTGCCCGGTCACCGCCTGACTCTGCCCGGCACGACGCAACACCGCCCGCACCCGGGCCAGCAGTTCACGGGCATCGAAAGGCTTGCTCAGGTAGTCGTCGGCGCCCATTTCCAGCCCGACCACGCGATCACTCAACTCGCCCATGGCGGTCAGCATGATCACCGGCGTTGGGTACTGCTGGCGTAAACGCTGACACAGCATCAGGCCATTTTCTCCGGGCAACATCAGGTCAAGAATGATCAGGTCCGGTGGCTGAACTGCCATCGCCGCCCACAGCGAAGTGCCATCGGTTGCCACTTGCACCGAATAATCGTGCTGTACAAAAAATTTCTTCAGGAGCGCAAGGACCTCAAGGTCATCGTCCACGATCAAAAGGCTGCTCACCGGTGCGCATCACTTAATATTTGTAAGGACACATATCTAAAACTATTCGGCGCGCCGCGTCATATATTTCAACTCGGCAACAAAGTGTCAGCGCGGCAAAAAGGCAGACATATCCGGGCAAGACGCCAATGCGAGGATCAACCTTCTTTCCTGCCACGAATTTCTCTCACCCATGCCTTCAGACAACCCGTCCATGATCCTTGAACAGCGACTGGTAAAACGCGCCAATGCCGCCCTGCACTGTCGTGAAACAAGCCTGCGCCTGTCGGATAAAGGTGATGAAGTGGTACTCAGCCGCTATATCGAACATTACAGCCATGAAGGCGTGCAATGGGTCGAGAGCACGCATCGGGTGCGGGTCAGTGCCCTACTCAAATGGATGACTAGCCATGGCGAGGCGCAAACCCTGACCCAGGATGGCGACAGGTAGCCCACTGGTACATGCTGCTGCATTGTGTTTAGCATGGTCCCCCTCTTCCCGCCCAAGGACCGACCATGCCTTCAAACAAGACTGATACGGCACTGATCATCATCGACATGCAAAAAGGCATGTCCAGCCCCAGACTAGGCCGTAGAAACAATCCGGATGCAGAACTTAACCTGCAGCGCTTGCTGCAGGCGTGGCGGCAGGCGCGCCTGCCCGTGCTCCATATCAGGCATATTTCCCGCGCTTCAGGCTCAGTTTTCTGGCCCGGCCAGACAGGTTGCGAATTCCAGGATGCACTGGCCCCGCTTGCCCATGAGCATGTGGTCGAAAAAAACGTCCCGGATGCATTCGCCAACACAGGGCTGGAGCGATGGCTGCGCACGCGCAGCATTCAACACGTGGTGATTGCCGGAGTTGTCACCAACAACTCGGTTGAGTCCAGCGTACGCGCTGCAGGCTGCCTGGGGTTTGACGTGATAGTTGCTGCGGATGCCTGCTACACCTTTGACCAGACAGACTTGGCAGGTCGGCTCTGGCCAGCCGAGGATGTACATGCACTGTCCCTTGCCAATATGGCGATGGACTATGCCAGGGTTCGGGATGTGAGCGGGATACTTGAGGGGCTGGATTGACAGAAGCAGCCGCCGGGCTTGCGCCCGGCGGCAATGGGGTCAGGAAGCAACGTCCAGAGCGGCTTTTTGCGCCTTGGCGATCGAGCGACTACGTACCCAGTTGAAGCAGATGGCCAGGATCAAGGCAAAACCGACGTAACCCAGCAGCGGATACACGGTACCGACCAACTTGCTGAAACCACCCAGGCTCAAACCCAGGCCGACACAAACAGTGACTGCACTGATCAACTTGAAGCGACTGGTTTCAGGCTTGGCAAAGCGTGCGCTGAAGGCAAAGAACATCCCCACCGCAGTGCTGTAGACCATGCATACCAGCGCCACCGACATCACCACCGAAAGAATCGGCGAGATTCGGCCAGCCAATGCCAGGGAGGGCATTTCAATGCCCTGCAGCTGGTTGATATTGGCAAACAGACCGATGTTCAGCAGCAGGATCAACAGGCCCAGACCCAGCCCACCCAGCACGCCGCCGATGGCTGCAGCCTTGGGTTGCCTGGTCATGCCGCCAATCACAGCCAGCATCGGGAAACCTACTGCAATATTGAACGATGCATACAGCAAGGCGCCGACAAACCAGTTGCCAGTGACCGTCTCGTTGTTCTCACGGGCAACCGCGTCGAGGGTTTCGATCGGAGCGTTGTAGCTGAAGATTGAATAGGTGGTGATGATCAGCACCATCGCCAGCAGGAAAGGCATGACTGCGCTGATCAGGTCGATGATGCGCTTGACGTTCATGCACAGGGTGGCGATTACCAGCACGGTCATCAACACACCGCCAAACAGCGGAGGCAGATCGTACTGCTGGGCAAAGATCGAACCGCTACCGGCCAGCATCACCACGCCGACGCCGTACAGGAAGAAGGACAACACCACATCGACGACCAGGCCGATACGCGCACCGAACAGAATGTAAAGAACCTCCTTGTGGGAAGTCGCCTGCATCTTCGAACTCATCCGGGCGATCTGCATACCGAGGAAAGCGAACATCAAGCCGCTCACCAGAGTGCCCACGATGCCGATAAGCCCATAGCCAGTGAAAAACTGCAGCACCTCCTGCCCGGAGGCAAAACCGCCACCAATTACTACAGACATGTAGGCAAGCGCGATCTGGATCGACTGTTTATTCATTACACTTTTCTCATTCTTAGACTTATTAGATGCACGGCAAACGAAAGGCCACCAACCTCCTTCCCGTTTGCGCAAACGGCTGTCTCCATAGCAGCTCAATCAAACTCTGAGGATTGTTGAACTGTGCCGGTATGCAGGCGCCGGGGCAGTATAGGAATTGTTGAGTAGGAATTTTCACCATATACAAGGTAAAAATCAGAGAAAAACTGGCTTCAAAAAGAATTACACATACGAAATATCCTGAATCGGACGATTTCGACCGCAAAAACAACTGAAACATCTTGAAACATGTATGTTTTTATAAATCAAATACTTAGCCATACCACCAGCCCTTCCCTGCATGACCACTGCCCACTGGCTATCACCCATGGCAAGGTTCTCTGACTGCGCTTTTCGCGGCCCGCCACCCGATTGTTACCCCTTGGGGTGACGCCGGTGAGTATATGGGTCAGAGTAGGCTCAGGTTTCGCGACTGAATGCCCAACCGCCATGTGCAAGGGCATGGGTAAATGCTTGTTCTAGCCAGCAGCCGCTTTGATTTTCTGCACACTCAGTGCTTTTTTGTCGGAGTTCTGTGACATGTCCGTTTCCAACATGGATAAATTCAATAACCTTGCCGGCAGAGTTTTAGGGGAGCTGTACCTGAACTTCCCCGTACCCAGTAACCTGGCCGCAGAGCAATTTGTTGAATTGGCAGTGGAATCGAGTGACCAATGTCACATGAGCCTGCCAAGCAAAGACGCTGAATTTTTTATCGCCACAACCTACTGGCTGATCAATGCCGGATACATCAACGGCACCGTATCTCCTTACACTCACCTTACAGATGCGGTGCTGACGGCCAAAGGCCTGGAGGTACTTAACGCAACCCCCAAATGCCTGACTCATCCTCACTCACTGCGTGAGCAACTGGCAGAGGTTGCCAGAGAGGGCAGCAAGGAAAGTTTCAAAGGACTACTTGCAGAAGAACTGGTGGCAGGGGCCAAGTTAATTGCTCCGGCCGTTGGGCTTTTGTAGTGACAGCATGCCTTGAAACGGCTGTTGCTCTAACTTCAGCACATCCCTCACCAGTTGGCCGTCAAGCGGCCTGGTCGGACGTGTTTTAAGACAACTGCACCGGGCATACCCCGATCATTGATTCACCCGATAAAAGGAGTTTTCGGATGCCATTTTCACCGACGGAACATACTGCCTTACTGGCCTTGAAGGGCGTAGGGCCCACCGTTATCACCCGCCTTGAGCAGATGGGCATAGACTCGCTCGCTGTACTCAGCAAAGCGAATATAAATGACATCCTGGCCCGGGCATCTGCAGCAACGGGATCGACCTGCTGGAAAAACAGCCCCCAAGCACGGGCGTCTATCACCGCAGCCGTTCAGTTTGCCAAAGACTCTCAGGCAAACGCAGCAGGCGCGTAAAGCCTGAGAGGCTTGGAATTTTGATTGCGGAATGTTGAACTATCAACGCCCTTCTCCTCCGCTAAATGGCACTTGTAAAAAAACTCAGCGGATCCACTGTAATGACAATTGTCATTACAGGAGTCAAGCCTATGGCTTCCATCAATATCCGCGTGGACGACGAACTCAAAGCCCGCGCCTATCAAGAACTTGAACGTCTGGGCGTCACTCCCTCGGAACTGATGCGCCAGGCCCTGCAGTACGTCGCCGAGCGCGGCCAACTGCCCTTTCGCCCGGTGCTAATGACCGAAGAAGATGAAGCGCTCATCAACACCGTCCGCGAACGGCTCGCGGGACCACAGCGCGTGAAGGTGACGCTGGATGACATTTAGTCTTGAGTTTGACCAGCGCGCACTCAAGGAGTGGCACAAGCTCGGAGGTGGCAGTGTCCTGAATGTTCAGGAGGTTGATCAGAACGCCGTTGGGGTAGACGTAAGGATCATCTTCGGCTAATTAACCAGCGACATAGTAGTGATTATGACCTTCATTGTGGGTGATATTGCTGGTGTAAGCCCTGCAGATCAAGGGGTACATGCACATTTGCGGAAATTATTTACCCTCATCCGGCGCTCTGCCGATCAAACACAAACCCAATCAGCTACACCGCAGCATGCAATCTAAGGAATGTCTTATATTCACAATGGTATGTCATTGTCATGAATGACATACATAGAAAACTCATACTATGAACAATATTGACATCTCAAATAAATTGCGACTAAAGCGTGCACAGCTTAGTATTGCAGTAACTTTAGTCCTCGCATACTCATCAGGAACATTAGGCGCGAACTGCGTTTTTATTTCAAGCAGTCATTTCACAGCAAACTTTGGAAACTCACCAATTAATGTGACAGTCCCTAAAGACGCACCTATTGGGACGATTGTATATCAGGAATCCATCTTAGGGCCGAGCAAGGGTTTTCAGTGCAACACAACCGCCCCATTTATATTTTCTCTTAACCCTACTTTTGGTAGCGTCACCACTGGCACTAGTTTCCCCCTAGGTAAAACAGGGCTATCATTAAGGGTTAATTATGAAGATTATGGATATCTGTCGGCAGATCGGACTTTAGAGACGAGATACTACGTTGACCCGGCTAGATACTATAGAATTGAAATTATTAAATCCAGTGAGCAGCCCTCGCAAAACATGATCCCTGCTGGTTACCTTGGAACACATAGATATGGGGACCTCGATCTTGTCAAACTCAACCTGCTCAATCCGATCATTCTCAACTCAGCTTCCTGTCAAACTCCTGATGTGTCAGTCCAAATGGGTGACGACTACCAACTAGATGAGTTCAGTAATGTCGGCGACACACCCCGAACGATCAAATTCAACATTGGGCTCAATCAGTGCCAAACTGGAATCCAGAAAGTCACCTATTCACTCAAAGCTACTTCTCAAGTCATCGACCAGCAGAATGGAGTCGTGGCGCTCAACTCCAGCTCAACAGCAAAAGGCATTGGCTTGAAGCTGATGGACGGGGCGGGTCAACCTATAGCATTAGGCACCTCCTACCCCTTCAGTGGATTCAACACTTCTGGCACAAGCTTCAAAATACCGTTGTCAGCTGCTTATTACCGTCTGGCCGACAAGGTGGAGGCAGGCAGCGCAAATGCCTCGGTAACGTTCACAGTGAATTACCTGTGATACATCCAGAACCCCAGAAGCGCAAAAACCCCGCACAGAGCGGCAATGTTGTTCACTTAAGCGATTTCTAACTCTGTGGGAGTGGCGGTGCGACGACTCGACTTGCTCGCGATGGTCGTAAACGATGACGCGTATTTACTGAGTAAATGCGTCGCTCTGAAGACCATCGCGGGCAAGCCCGCTCCCACAATTGAGTAGCGTTGCTCTTAAGTGAACAGCATTGCGCACAGGGCGGGGCTTGATTGAAACTTCACAGGGTTCAAATGACGTTCAACAGGCCCAAATTGACCACACGTCATTCAGGAGTGCGCAGGCTCTAGGCTTAAATTTAGGGATGGAGTAGGATTAAATCCTGTTTAATTGAGGACTTTCATCATGCGCAGCACTCAACAATTCAGCATCACTCTGCCCAACCAAATGGCCGATGCGGTCAAAGCCAAGGTAGCGGCTGGTGAGTACGCCACTGAAAGTGAAGTGATTCGCGATGGCCTGCGGGCGTTAATGGCGCGTGACCGTGCTCTGGAAAACTGGCTCGTCGGGCAAGTAGCACCGGCTTATGACGCCTTGAAAGCTGACCCTTCGAGCGCGCTAAGCATCGATGAGGTGCGTGCCCGGTTAGCCGCAGAACACCAAACCGCCACTTCCCAATCGTAATGGCGTACAGGGTCGAGTTTGCACCGCAAGCTCTGGAACAATTGACGGCGCTCTATCGTTACATTGCCACTGCTGCCTCGCCGCACATTGCCCAGCGCTATACCGACGCCATCGTGGCCTATTGCGAAGATCTTCGTACATTCCCGCATCGGGGCAATCTGCGCGACGACATTCGCCCAGGTCTGCGTATCACCAATTATCGCAAGCGCACTGTCATCGCGTTTGCCGTCGAGGCCAAACAGGTCTACATCATTGGCATTTATTACGGTGGCCAAGACTTTGAGTCAGCCCTGCAATTTGAGCTGGATGATTAACCCCACAACATCACCCCCTCCTCACTCGGCACCATCACATCCGGCAGTTGAATAACCACCCCCGCCCGAAACGGCTGCACCACATAGGCCAGTCCCTGGTTGGCATCGAGCACGGCTTCGACCGTGCCGTTGAGGTGGCCGTAGTAGTTCTGGCAGATCGTGTCGAGCACGTCACCGCTAGCGGTTCTGCAGGTCGTCGCCATAGCGTACAAACTCCAGGGTAAAGGCTTGTTTGCGCGGGATGCCGCCTTGCAGGAAGGCGCCCTGTTCTTCTTCGATGCTTTTCAGGCAACAGTAGCCCAGCACTTCGCCGTAGCCAGTGGTCAGGCTCAGTCGCTGCAGTTGGGCGCCGATGCTGCGCAGGGTGTCCAGTTGTTTGAGCCCCCCTTGAAACCCGGGTAAATCAAGCCTTTTAGCTTGATACACTCTTCGCCCATGCCGATGGCTTGTTGTGCCGTTCGGCGCGTCAGGCGCTCTTGCGCGGCCCAGCGAAAGTCGGTTCGGCAAGGCAAGCCTGCTGCTTGGGCACACTGAGGGGGATATTACGCAGCGGGTCTACAGGCGCATCGGGGCAACCGCCAACCCGTCAAAATAAGCTGAGTTATGGAACACATGCCAAAAAGTTTTGGAACGCCTCACCCAAAATCACCCTTCAGCATCCCTCTTTCCCAAACCCCAGAAACGACAAAGCCCGCCAAAAGGCGGGCTCTGCGGTGCAGCAATATGGCGGATGCGATGGGATTCGAACTCATGGACCTGTTACAGTCGACGGTTTTCAAGACACCCGTGTATGCATATACAGTGCGTGGCCTGTAGCAGGTTTCTGGTGCCATTACTTTGAGTGTTGTGATTGGCTGCAGGCCACGTCCTGTAAGGGGTCGATTTTTGGTTATGTCACCAGATTTTGCCTTATTAGACGTCAAAACCCAATGGTCGTGAGCGCTCTGATGCCTGGCAAACGCTTGTGAAGGTCAGAGCTTTTTTGCACTCAAACGGATCAACTTCGCCAGAGCTTTGCACTCCGGGTCAGTCTCCGCATCCACACAAGCATCCTTCATGGCCAGCTTGGAAACGCCTCCCCACTCCAGCACAAAACCGGCACGCCGTGCCAACGCATCCAGGTACTCGCGCTGCGTTCGACCGTTACCTTCTCGGAATGGATGAATATGGTTGATGCGGCCAAGTGCAACCCCCGCCTCGGCAGCGAAACCCTTGAGATCACCGCTCAAGTCAGACAGAAAATCAGTTTGCTTGAGGCGAAGCCACATATCGTGGAAAGCGAGTTCAACTTCTTGGTGTGCGAGGAATATAGTGTCGTTCTTGGCGATATCGACTTTGCGGCACTCACCTGCCCAAGGGTAAATATCCTGGAACATGAATCGATGAATCGCCTGCAGGTGTTTTAGCGAGAAATCGCCTTCGATGGGCTCTTCCTGGAGCTGAATAATGCGAACTGACGCAAAGTCAGTCTCGGCTTCACCCAGGGTGGCAGTGTCCTGAATGTTCAAGAGGTTGATCAGAACCCCGTTGGGGTAGACGTAAGGATCGTCTTCAACGGAGTAGCCAGCGACGTAGTAGTGATCATCACCTTCATCGTGGGTGATATTACTGGTCATTTTGAGCCGTAGCGGGCTTTGGTCGCTGCCAGCAGCTCTGCGGAAGAAATCTTGCCATCGCGATACTCGGCCATTTTGCTCGCCACAAAAGCGCTCGTGCGGGCACCTTCAAGGTTGTTGGTGGCAACGACGTGATCGACGTTTGCAGTGCGTGCTGTGGATTGGCTGTTGAGCATGGAGTTACCCTCGGGTGATCTACGCTTTACTGTATAGAAGAACGGCATTGGGCTTCAAGGTGAAACCTTCTGAACAGCTACCGCACGCCCGAAACATCAAAGCAACCCGCCCTACCGAAAGTTTCGGAACGCCTCGCCCCCACCCACAGGGCTGAGAAGCCTTTCCCCAAACCCCAGAAACGACAAAGCCCGCCAAAAGGCGGGCTCTGCGGTGTAGCAATATGGCGGAGGCGATGGGATTCGAACTCATGGACCTGTTACAGTCGACGGTTTTCAAGACCGTTGCCTTAAACCACTCGGCCACACCTCCTATACGTTGTTTCGGGCGCCATAATACCTGAATGAAACACGTTGTCAAACTCTCTTGATCCCTTGTTTCAGAGCCTCTGCTATGATCTTTGCTACTTAACATTTCAAACCACAGGAGTATCGCCATGCGCGAACAGGATTACGCTACTAACAACAGCGTGCAGGCCGAGCAGCTAGAGGTTAGCCGCGTCCTGCGCAACACGTACGGTTTGCTGGCTCTTACCCTGGCTTTCAGCGGTGTAATGGCTTATGTCTCGCAGCAGATGCGGGTCGGCTACCCCAATATTTTCGTTGTCCTCATCGGTTTCTACGGCCTGTTCTTCTTGACGAACAAGCTGCGTGATTCGGCATGGGGCCTGGTGTCTGCCTTTGCGCTGACCGGTTTTATGGGCTTTTTGCTGGGCCCTATCCTTAACCGCTACCTGGGCATGCAGGGCGGCGCAGAGGTGGTTAGCTCCGCATTTGCCATGACGGCCCTGGTATTTGGCGGGCTGTCTGCCTATGTGCTGATCACCCGCAAGGACATGAGCTTCCTGGGCGGCTTTATCACTGCCGGTTTCTTTGTGCTGCTGGGCGCCACGCTGGCAAGCTTCTTCTTCCAGATCAGCGGCCTGCAACTGGCTATCAGCGCCGGCTTTGTATTGTTCTCTTCGGTCTGCATCCTGTTCCAGACCAGCGCCATCATTCATGGCGGTGAGCGCAACTACATCATGGCTACCATCAGCCTGTATGTGTCGATCTACAACCTGTTTATCAGCCTGCTGCAACTTTTCGGCATCATGAGCCGCGACGACTGATCAACAACCGCTACGCAAAAGCCCGCTTCGGCGGGCTTTTTGTTGTCTGCTGCAAGCATCTTTGGGCTTCTGGCTTTATCATTGCCGCAGATTTGCTGACAGAGCCCACCATGAAATTTGCCATTGCCCTTTATTCAGCGGCCCATGCCCCCTCCTCCCGACGAGCCTTGCGCTTTGCCGAGGCGGCGCTGGCTGGCGGCCATGAAATTGTCCGTTTGTTCTTCTATCAGGACGGCGTTCATATTGCCTCGAGCAATATTGTCACGCCGCAAGACGAGCAGGACCTCGCGCAGCAATGGGCAACTTTTATCAGCCAGCACCAGCTTGATGGCGTGGTCTGTATTGCCGCCGCCTTGCGCCGTGGCGTGCTCAATGCAGACGAGGCCGAGCGCTATCAGCGCCCTGGGGTCAATTTACAAGCACCCTGGGAGTTGTCCGGGCTGGGCCAATTGCACGATGCCATTCAATCAGCCGATCGACTGATCTGCTTCGGGGGGCCTTGATATGTCCAAGTCACTGTTGATTATCACCCGTCAGGCGCCGTGGTCTGGTCCCGGCGCCAAAGAAGCACTGGATATCGTGCTGGCAGGTGGCGCTTTTGATTTGCCGATTGGTTTGCTGTTTATGGATGACGGTATTTTTCAGCTGCTGTCGAATCAAAATCCCGCGGCCATCCAACAGAAGAATCTGACAGCCAATCTGCAGGCCCTGTCCATGTTCGGCGTGGATGATCTGTTTGCCTGCAGCCACAGCCTCAGCGAACGTGGCATCTCATCCGAAGGGCTTGCGGTAGCGGATGTACAACCGCTTTCGACTGAAGAAGTTCGCGCTCTCGTTGACCGTTACGACCAGGTGATCACCCTCTGATGTCGACCTTACACGTTTTGAGTCACTCACCCTTTTCTGACACACGCCTGGATAGCTGCCTGCGCTTGTTGGGTAGCGACGATGCGCTGCTGCTCAGTGGCGACGCGGTATATGCCCTGCACCTTCAAGGCAGTGCTCTCACGGTTCTAGAAGATAAAACCGTGTTTATCCTTGAAGAGGACTTGCAGGCGCGTAATCTGGAATGCCCGCAGTGGGCGACCTGTGTTGATTACCCGGCTTTTGTCGAGCTATCGATTCGTTATGACAAGGTCAACAGCTGGCTATGAATACCCTCACCCTTAACGGTAAAGAGATCGGGCTGGACAAGGACGGTTATCTGCTCGACCTCAATGATTGGTCTGCCGAGGTCGCTCAGGCACTGGCGGCGCAGTCGGGTATCGAGTTGAGCCCCGAGCATTGGCAAATCCTCGAGCTGTTGCGCAGTTTCTATCAGGAGTTTGAACTGTCCCCAGCCACCCGCCCGCTGATCAAGTACACGGCGCTCAAACTGGGGCCAGAAAAAGGCAACAGCCTGCACCTCAACCGACTGTTTAACGGCACCCCTGCCAAACTTGCCGCCAAGCTGGCGGGCCTGCCCAAGCCGACCAATTGCCTATGAACGCTCCCGCTGCGCTGACTTTAGAAACCCCTGCCGAACACCCTTTTGCCCAATTTGTGCGCATCCTGGGCAAAGGCAAACGCGGTGCCCGCAACCTGACTCGCGAAGAAGCCCGCGAGGCCATGGGCATGCTGCTTGACGAAAAGGCAGAAGATACGCAACTGGGCGCCTTCCTGATGTTGCTGCGGCACAAGGAAGAAAGCCCCGAGGAACTGGCCGGTTTTACTGAGGCCGTGAGGGAACGTCTGACAGCACCTGAAATCCGGGTGGATATCGACTGGCCGACTTACGCCGGTAAAAAGCGCCATCTGCCCTGGTATCTGCTGGCCGCCAAGTGCCTGGCAGAAAATGGCGTACGCATCTTCATGCACGGTGGTGGCGCCCACACGGCGGGCCGACTGTACAGCGAGCAGCTTCTCGACGCCTTGGCCATTCCGCTGTGCCGCGACTGGCAAAGCGTCAATCAGGCCCTGGATGCTGGCAATCTGGCGTTTATGCCACTGCAGGACTGGGCGCCGCAGCTGCAACGCATGATCGATCTGCGCAACACCCTGGGCCTGCGCTCACCGATTCACTCGCTGGCACGCATTCTCAACCCTCTGGGTGCGCGCTGTGGCCTGCAGAGCATCTTCCATCCGGGCTATCAAAGTGTGCATCGTGAAGCCAGCGGCTTGCTGGGGGACAACAGCATCGTGGTCAAAGGCGATGGCGGCGAAGTTGAAATCAACCCGGACACCCTGAGCCATCTTTATGGCACCACGGCCGGGGTTAGCTGGGACGAGGAATGGCCGGCATTGTCAGCGCAGCGCCATGTTAAACCGGCGTCGCTGCAACCCGAGCATCTCAAGGCGCTATGGCGCGGCGAGATTGAAGACAGTTATCCGCAACTGGCTCTGCTTTCGACCATGGCCCTGGCATTGCGCGGCCTGGGCACGCCCCGGGAGCAGGCTTTCGAGCTGGCACAACGCTATTGGGATAACCGCGACAAATCGATTTAAGCCCATTTACGAGAACGCTCATGCTTATCCCTTACGACCAGCTTGAACCCGACACCCTCACCCGCCTGATCGAAGACTTCGTCAGCCGTGATGGCACTGATAACGGCGATGACACGCCACAAGAAACCCGCGTGCTGCGGGTGCGCCATGCCTTGAGCAAAGGTCAGGCGGTTATTTTCTTTGACCTCGAAAGCCAGCAATGCCAGCTCATGCCCAGGCACGCGGTGCCCAAAGAGTTCTTTGATTAACCCTGCTTGAGTGGACCGATTGCCAGGCGCCCGACGAGCTGGTTTTTTATCCGCTCATAGATCTCTGACCGATGAACGCTGATGTGTCTGGGAGCTTCGATCCCCAGGCGCACGTTATTGCCATTAACGGCAATGATGTACAGGGTAATGTCCTGTCCGATTGAAATACGCTCGCCTGCGTTACGACTCAATATCTGCATGGCTTTTATCCTTAGGGCTGGGTGGCCTCAAAGACTGCACGGCGTAAAACTTCGCTTCAATCCCTACAAGTTAATTCAGCAACAGACTACTTTTGCAGCAGCAATTTCCTACAGATAACCTGTCGAAAATTCCTTTTTACGGGCTTGAAAAGCGCGGCCCCAGCAAGATGATGGTCGCGCCAACCACGCACAACCCCACTCCTATCCAGTCAGAGCTCAGCGGCCGAATCCGCTCCACCACTGCCAGCCAGGCAATAGACGTCACGATATAAATCCCGCCATAGGCGGCATAGGCACGCCCGGCATAGGCCGCCTCGACCTTGGTCAGGAGCAGTGCAAACAGCACCAGGCTCAAAATGGCCGGCAATGCCCACCATGCGCTCTTGCCCTGACGCAGCCACATCCAGAAGCCGTAGCAGCCTGCGATTTCAAACAGGGCGGCCAAAAAAAACCAAAGGTAATTGAGCATATGCAGTGTCTCCAGACGGGCAGCGCGCCACCCTACCTGTGCACATGCAACTGATCAAGGCCGAACTATTTTTCAACCCGCCATAAAGAAAAGTTGAATTATTCCCCGAGCCGCAGAGTCGGATTTTATAAGCACTGCCCATCCCTGGCGGAACCTATCAATAAGGAAATGCTCATGACCACGATTCTACTGATCGTCCTGATTTTGCTGTTAGTCGGCGGGCTGCCGGTGTTCCCTCACTCCAAAAGCTGGGGCTATGGCCCCTCAGGCATTATCGGTACCGTGCTGGTGGTGCTGCTGATACTGCTATTGCTCGGCAAAATTTGACCCAATAGAAAAAAACGGCCCGGAGACTAATGCCAGTCATGCAAGCTGACAGGCATTAGCCTTCAAAGGCCCTTAATTACGAAACACAGTCGCCTAACTCGACATTGCCGGGGAGTACTCCAACTTCTGCGCAGTGTCGATTTTCATCTTTGCATTGCGGACAACACCACGGGAGTGGCAGGTTCTGTAACGTTTTGGTTCTGTGTTGGCCGTGGCGGCCATGCATTGAAATCCAGATCAAGATCCTTGAACTTGCTGGAATCAAAAATAGGCGTCTTGATGCCTGCTTTACGTTGCTGATCATAGTCACGCAGCACGCGCATGCCGACATTGAACAACATCGCAATAGCAATCAGATTCACGAAAGCCAGCATTGTCATGGTGATATCGGCGAAGGCGAAAACCGTATCCAGGTTCTGCACAGCCCCCCAAAAGATCAGGACCAGAACCAAACCACGATAGACAATGACCGTACTACGCTTTTCCCCCAGCAAAAACCGCAGATTGTTCTCGCCCAGATAGTAGTTGTACAGGATCGAAGTGAAGACAAATATGGTGAAGTAACTGCCCAGGCCCACGACAAGTACAATCAGGAGCTTGCCGGAAAGAAAGTTGTTAATGACATCAAGCATGATTTGAACCTCTTATTGTTATAGGTTTCAAGCACGCACACGCCCTTGCAATTCACCACAAGGGACACGTGAAATGACCAAATTTACTGGTTAAGTTGCAACCGCCAAGCTGTGAGGCTCAGGCGGATTGGCTACTGGCGTGGAAGTCGGCGATCTGGCTCCACATCGCGATCGGGTTGGAATACATGGGGAAATGCCCGCAAACGGGAATTGGCGCAAGGCGTACGCCCTGAGACTGGATATGCGCAAGGTAGGACAGTGATGAGTTCTGCTCGCCGTACATAAACATTCGCGGGCACTTCAAGCCAAGAAACTTATCCATCAATTCGGCGTTGTCGGACAGATCAACTATCGACTCGAAAATCCCGCGTACGGCCCCTGCACGCACCTTGTGTCGCAAGCTCGCCGAATACAGGGCGCTGGCATACGCCGGGGCCTGCCTTACACGCTTGATAAAGGCCGTGAAAAACGCCTCGGGATCATCGCTCGGATAGTCGGCGATCTGGCGACTGAGAAAGCAGTCTTCCGGAGCGATATTGCCCTCTATATCCGTAAAGCTCAGTACCCGCCCCGGATGCTCATGGGCCAGCATCAGAGCAGCCAGGCCGCCCATGGAGTGACCGACCAGATGGAAGCGTTCGATATCGAAATGCTCCAGCACTTGCAGGGTCACCTGCATCAAAAGCGGGATGGAAGTCCTGGACAGGTCACTGCACCAGGTTTCACCGCACCCAGGTGCGTCAAAGGCGATGAAGGGGTGACCGTCGAATTCTGCCTGCAGCGCGATACCGGCATAGTCCTCTTTGGTCGAACCAAAACCATGCAGGAATACAATCGGCGCCAGCTCGCCCTTCCTGTGAAGGGCAGCGATGTTCAGTTGGACACCCTCTATGGTCAGAGGTAGTTGGGTTTGGGTAAATGTTTCGGATGCAGACACGTTAATAGTCCCTTAAACGAAGAGGATTGCTGCCGCACGAAAGTTGCTGGCAGTCCGAGACGCAATCTCAAGGGATTCGTGCGGCCTGTAAAATCCTGATTGTGGAAGGCTTTGATACGCTAGAACTATGACTCAACTTTGGCGTTTGCACAGCCCATAAAAAATCCGATGCCCGTACAGGCATCGGATTTTTTTTCTTGCGGCCAGTCGGTCAAGCCCGGAGGCTTGACCGACTGGCAGGCTGATTACTTCGGATCAGCCACACCTGCGGTGTTGTCCAGCAGGCTCTTGGTAGCGGTTTGCAGGAAGGATTCGAGCTTTTTCTTCATCTCGTCAATTTCCTGAGGGTCGGTTACTACTTTGGCTTCAGGGTTGGTGCCCAGTTTGTACTGCCAGACCTTGGCCGGCATATCTTTAGGCTGAACCAGCACATGGTCGTCGCTGATGATCGCCACGGTCTGATCGCTGCCAGACGGCTTGATCACGCCGCTGCCCTTGTCGCCTTCAGGCAGGGTCAGCAGGTCACGGCCCCAGCATTGCTGACGGAACTCACCACCCAGACGGCCCATGATGGTGGGTACGATATCAACCTGGGTGCCCACTGTGTCAGTGCGCATACCGAACTTCTCCTGGATGCCAGGACCGATCAGCAGCAATGGCACGTTGAAACGGCCAAGGTCCATCTCGGAAATCTGCTGTTCGTTACCGAAACCATGGTCGCCCACGATCACAAACAGGGTTTCCTTGAAGTACGGTTCTTTACGTGCTTTTTCGAAGAACTGGCCCAGCGCCCAGTCGGAATAACGCATCGCCGTCAAATGCTCATTGAGCGAACCGCGATCGGTTACCGGCTCAACCGGCAACGGCGTAGGCAAGGCATACGGCGTGTGGTTGGACAGGGTTTGCAGCAACGCATAGAAAGGCTCTTTGCCTTCACGCTTTTTCAGCTCTTCAAGACTGCGGTTGAACATGTCCTGGTCGGACACACCCCAGGTAGGATCAGAGAACACCGGATCGACGAAATCGTTACGACCTACAAAGGTAGTCATACCTTGGTTACTGAAGAAGCCTGACTGGTTGTCCCAGGCAAAATCGCCGTTGTAGACGTATACGTCATCGAACTTGCGAGCGCTGAGCAGTTCCGGCAGGCCGGACAGCTTGTGGCTGCCTTCCGGGGTCTGCATCAGGTATTCGAAACCCGGCAGGTTCGGGAAGCATGCCATGGTGGCAAACATGCCCTGGTGGGTATGGGTGCCATTGGAGAAGAAGCGCTCAAACAGCAAGCCTTCCTTGGACAACTCGTCGAAATACGGGGTGATATTGCCCGGACGACCCAGCGCGCCCACCGAGTGACCGGCGAAGCTTTCCATCAGGATCACGACAACGTTCTTGATCGGCAGCGTTTTTTCCGCAGGCGGCGTAGTATCGCGACGCACAGGAGCGGTATCAGGATCAACCAGCTTGTCGTTCTCGGTCAGCAGCATGTCACGCACGGTCTGCGTCGCGACAGGCTGCTCAAGGGTGGCCTTCCAGATATTGGTGCGATCGTCACCGAAGCGGCTTTTCGCAGCAGCAATCAACGACAGAGAGCCGTTAAGCCCCAACTGGTTGGCGAAGTTGGAGTCTGTTGTGTAGGCATCGCCCCAACGCAGCGGAGGACCCTGACGCAGGGTACCGCGAGCCGCGACCACACATACCAGCAACAGCACTACAAACACTACGGCACGGCCATACCACGGCGCCACGGCGCGGGAAGTGCCAGCCGTCGCGGACGTTGCGCTTGGGCGAGTGATGCGGTCTGCGCCACGGAAGGCAAAGTACAAAATCAGGGTGCCAACGGCCCACGACAACAGGTAGCGCACCACCGGGAAACCGTACCAGAGCATGCTCATAACGGTTTTCGGGTCTTCCTTCACGTACTGGAACACCAGACCGTTAAGGCGTTGGTGAAACTCGCGATAGAAGTCCATCTCCATCAGGCCCAAAAACAGCGCCAGGCTGGAGGCAGCGGTCAGCCAGAAGCGCAGCACGCCGCGCATGGCCATGGCCTTGACGCTAAGCACTGCCAGCAGCAACGGAATACTGAAGTAGACGACAATTCGCAGATCAAAACGCAGGCCGTTGGCGAACGCTTCAAGGAAAGTCGAGGCCGGGGTGTCGAGGATCATTTCCCGGTTATAAACCAGCAATGCCACCCGCAGCAGGGTGAACATCACCATCATGATCAAGGCACAGAGCAGCGTAAACGCCAGATGCGATTTGACGGTGGGTTGCAACACACGCGTGGCAGCGTGCTGTTGTCTTGGGGCGTCCGGGTTTGCCATGTCGTTTTAGGACCCATTGGTTCAAGTTGAAGTGGCTTTATCACCGGTGGCTTGCCACGGGTGCATCGCTCTTTAATTACACAGGATTTAGCCCGACACCAACCGTAAACACCGGGTTAGAGGCGTTCGAGAATTGGCTGGGCGAAATTTTGCGTGCGAATTGTCTTAAAGATACCGTGAAAATTTTGTGCAGAGCACATCTTGAAACACAAGAAAGGGCCATCAGGCCCTTTCTTGCGCATCCAGATACTCAGTCGTTGCTTGGCTTGTTGATAGCCTGCAAAACATATTGCGGCAATGCGAAAGCACCGATGTGAACTTCCGGATTGTAGTAGCGGGTCACGATACCGCTACCGGCGAAACGCTGACGCAGGGTTTCAAGCGGCAACTTGCGATAGCTCGCATCAGTCGAACCCCAGGCAAAGGTCATGGCGCCGCCGATATAGGTCGGCACCGCCGCCTGGTAGAAATGCCAGTCGGCAAACAGGCTGTGCATGCGTCCGGCGGTGGTCTGTACTTCCTGCAACTGCATAAACGGTGTGCCGTTTTGCGTGACCAGTACGCCCCCTTCATTCAGGCAGCGATGGCAGGCCTGGTAGAAGTTTTCGGAGAACAGCACTTCGCCCGGGCCGATCGGATCGGTGGAGTCCGAAATGATCACATCGAATTTTTCTTCGGTGGTGGCGACAAAGCGCATGCCGTCGTCGATCACCAGGTTCAGACGGGGATCGTCGTATGCACCCTTGGAATGGTTGGGCAGGAACTCTTTGCACATGTCAACCACAGTGCCGTCGATCTCGACCATGGTGATATGTTCAATACCGATGTGCTTGGTGACTTCGCGCAACATGCCGCCATCACCGCCGCCAATGATCAGCACGCGCTTGACGGCACCGTGGGCCAGGATCGGCACATGGGTCAGCATTTCGTGGTAGATGAACTCGTCCGCTTCGGTGGTCTGGATCACACCGTCCAGCGCCATCACACGGCCCATGACCGGGTTTTCGAAAATCACCAGATGCTGGTGCTCGGTACGCACTTCATGGAGCAACTTGTCCATGCGAAAGCGTTGGCCATAACCTTCGTAAAGGGTTTCGAGATAGTCGGTTTTAAGCGATTCGGTCATGGGTAGTCCCCTTGAATGCTGGTGGCAACGGACGGTCACCCGCCCATGATCGACAGCCAAACCGCACACCGCAAGCGCGACACGGGCTCAACTGTCCAGGAAAGGCGCGCATTCTACGTCGAGGAACATGACAGGTCGAACCTTGACGCTGACAAACTCAGCGGGCAGCCATGATTTTTCATCGCTGCCCGCCGACAAGGGCCTAAATACGCACATTGCCCCTTGGCCCGGCGATGGCCCAAATGACCAGCCCCAGTACCGGCAGGAACACAATCAGCAACACCCAGAGGATTTTCGCTCCGGTCCCGGCCCCGCTCTTGAGCACGTTGATGATGGCCCAGATATCCAGGGCCAGAATGATCAGGCCGACCAGACCATTAAAGGTTGAACCCATGATGACGCTCCCTAGTGAGTACTTGTGCTCATAGGATAGTCACCCGCGGCCGGGGTTCATTTTTTTATTGCATGGCTCTGGCTTCAGACGTGGACGGCGACCTTCAAGGCCTCCAGCGCAGGCGCGGCAGCGATGCCGACTTCGGCGCACAGTTCGAGCACGCGCGGCACGTCATTACCGTAAACCAGCACCACCTGGATTTCATCATCCAGCGGCTGGCTCAGGTTCACCAGCACATAACCCCCCTGCTCCGGGCTCATGCTGCCCATCTGGATCTGAATGCGGTTGAGCGCCGTCAGCGGCTCGGTCTTGGCCAACTGCTTGGGTTTGATATTGAACGCTACATCCGGGCCAAACGAGGCGACGATCTGGGCAAACAGGTCCATATAAGTATCGGCCTGGAACAACACCGTTTCCGGCAAGCTGCCCACCACAACCCATTCGCCCAGCGGGATAGGGAAGCTTTCGTCGTAGTTGATGTCCGGGTTGGCAGCCAGAAACGCATCTTGATCAGCGTAGGCTTGCGCCGCCTCATCTGCGATTTTTGCGATTTCGGCGTCGCCCATGCACCCGGAGCTGATTTTGCTGATGAGTTCAACGAGTGTGGTTTTCATGGGCGCGGCCTGTCACAAGGAAATTTAAGGGCGCGCAGGATATCTCAATTGCGGCCCTCAAGGGCAATCAGCCCGACAGCTTCTCGAGCTGCGCTACGGTATCGGCTGCGCCCATGGTCTTGGCCGCATCCAGCGCGGTGATGCCATTGGCGTCCTTGGCGTGTGGATCTGCGCCCTTGCTGATCAGGTATTCGATGATCTCGGTGCGGTTGAACATGGCCGCCATCATCAGCGCAGTGCGACCGTCAAACGAAGCACCCTCAACCTGCGCGCCACCCTCGATCAGGGTCTTGACCATCAGCAGATCGCCTTTGAAGGCTGCGCCGGCAATCGGACTTTGCCCGTTGTCATTGCGGATTTCGGGATCGGCATTGTGCTCAAGCAGCACCTTTACCGCCTCCGCATGCCCGTGGTAGCTGGCCAGCATCAACAGGGTATCGCCCTTGTGATTGCGCAAATTGGCCGGCAAGCCCTTGCTCAGCAAAGCTGCAAGCATGGCAGCATCACCGTCGCGCGCCTTGTTGAACACCTGCTCGGCAAATTCGGCAGCCTCTTCTGGGGTCATCTGCCGATTCTGGTCTGCTGGCTTGTTGTCTGACATGTAAGGCTCCACCTTCGCTACAAAGAAACCTAGTTTCCTGAGACGCAGCGGATGTGTCATCCCTTTTTTGCTCAAGAGCTTCATAGAGATAATCAATAGGTCGCAATCATTGTGAGAGCTGGCTTACCTGGGATTCAAAATCCCGGAAGCTGAAGTTGAAAGGCGGTGATCTATTAACTCGTCACCCTTGATCCATACGGTCGGTGGAACCGAGCTCGGCAAATGCAACGTGGAAATCAGAGATTGTTAAGCGTCAATCCCGGGATTTCGGGCGAGGACGCGCTGCATTTCTCAAACTCCAGATACGAACTAACCGGTTAGCGCTGGCTCCCCCCTCCTAGCAAATGGTTAACACTCTTAGAATAATCTGCCCATGCAGTTGGGCAATGAACTCGGCATCATTTTCACTTTCACTGTCGTTCGCCGAAGAAGCGATTTTGAATAATTGAAAAAACGGCTGCATTTTAAGATGCGTCCTACATTAATTCTTTTGCTGCTTTGTTAGCGTGCACCGCACGTCTAAGCGTGTTCAGGCTAAGCATGGTCTGGGCATTGCGTTGTGCCTCCTCTCTCAGCTTAAGGATAAGCGTATGTTCGCACCGGCCAATACTGCGCACTTCGCGATACTGATCCCCTCTGTTCGTAACGACTTCAAGGTACTGGCCTTCAAGGGCACTGAAGCCATCAGCCGCTTGTATGCGATCCAGGTTGAGCTGGTCAGCGAGTACCCTGATTTCGATCTTGAACGCCTGCTCAGCCAGCCAGCTTTTCTGCAATTTGGCCTCAATGGCGAGGGTATTCATGGGCGAATCGAAGATGTTTACGTGGGTGAAGCTGGCAAGCGCCTGTCCCGCTACCACCTGTCCCTGGTACCTGACTTGCACTATCTGCAGTTCAGTCACAACCCAAGGATCTTCCAGCACCTGACGGTGCCACACATCATCGCCCAGGTACTCAGCGGCCATGGCATCCAGGCCGACGCCTATACCTTCAATGTCAGCACCAGCCCGGAGCGCGAATACTGTACCCAATATGGTGAAAACGACTTCGAGTTCATCCAGAGGTTGTGCAGTGAAGACGGGATTTCGTGGCACCACCAACACAGCCAGGACGGCCATCAGTTGGTGTTTACGGACGATCAGACTTACTTCCCCAAACTGGGGAGCACACCCTATCAGCAAGGTTCGGGCCTGACCGCGGATCACCCGGTCGTCAACCAGTTCTCCATGCGCTTCAACACGCGTACCAGCACGGCCACCCATCGCAGTTATGATTTAAAACGCCCAAGCCTGTTGCTGCAAAGCCGGTTTACCGCCGAGTTCAGCCCTGTACTTGAAGACTACCGCTACCCGGTGCCGCATGAAAATGAAAAGCTCGGCAGGCAGATTGCCCGCCAGGCCCTGGAACGGCACCGAGCCGACTATCAGTTAGCCGAAGGCCAAAGCGACCAGCCCACCCTGCGCAGCGGCCACTTCTTCGACCTGAGCGAACACCCGCGCCAGCCATGCAACGCTTTGTGGTTGCTGCTCAGTGTGACGCACTCGGGCAAGCAACCGCAGGTACTGGAAGAAGCCATCACCAGCGACGCCAAGCCTGAAGACGGCTTCACTCAAGGTTACCGCAACAGCTTCAGCGCAATCCCCTGGGACGTGTTCTACCGCCCGCCGCTGGTCACGCGCCAATCGGTCCTGGTCAGTCAGACCGCCCGAGTCACCGGCCCCCCAGGGGAAGAAATATTTTGCGATGAGTACGGTCGGGTCAAGGTCGAATTCCACTGGGATCGCGCCGAACGGGGCAGCGACAAGAGCAGTTGCTGGCTGCGGGTGTCCTCCAGCTGGGCAGGAGACAGTTTCGGGGCGGTAACCATTCCGCGTATCGGCATGGAAGTGGTGGTGACCTACCTGGAAGGTAACCCCGACCATCCGTTGATTACCGGTTGCGTGCCCAACAAGGTCACGCCGGTTCCCTACCCCTTGCCCGCGAACAAAACCAAAACCGTGTTGCGTAGCCACAGCTCACCTGCCAGTGGAGGCTACAACGAGCTGTCGATTGAAGACCGTACGGGGCAGGAAAAGATCTACCTGCGGGCTCAACGTGATATTGAACAGACGATCCTCAATAACAGCGACACCAGCATCGGTAACGACCGCAGCGAGCAAGTTACTCGTGACAGTCACAGCCTGATCGGCAACAACCGCTTTGAGCAGGTGGATAACAACAGCTCCAGCTTGATCAAGGGTGACGAACTGCACACCACCCAAGGTCTGCGTAACACGGTGATCGGTGGTAACGAACTGATCAGCATCACCGGTAACAGCAGCACCGCAGCAGAGGGCACGCTGGTGATTCAGGCAGGTGCACAAGCCCATGTCACCGCTGCCAATGTAGTGATCAATGCGGGAATGAGTTTGACGCTCCAGGCCGGCGGTCAACATATCCTTATCACCGCAGGCGGCATTTTCAGTAGCGTGCCCATCGTCCAGGGCGGTGCGCCCGTAACAGGTGTTCCTTCGCTGCAAGCCGCACAGGCGCTCGTCAGCGCACCCCAGGCCATTATCGCTAATCCGCTGTCCATTTTGAGCGCTGTCAAACAGCAAGCGGCGGACTACTGCCCGCTCTGCGAGGCCTGTCGCGACGGCCTGTGCAACATGGGAGAGTGTGCATGAACACGCTTGAACGATGGCTACACAAGCAATCCAGGCAAGGACGACACCTCTACTTGGTACTGGACTCGGATGGCCAGCTTGATGAGCGCAATGCGTTGGCCAGCGCACTTGGCGTCGACCAGTGCCGCAACCTGTATGTCGGTACACCGGCGAACTCCCTGGCTAACGTTGCCCCCTGGCTCTTTCAGTTGACCACGCTGGAGCACCCTGCCCTTAAAGCACTGCTCAATGCACCACAGCGTCACTGGGGCTGGCTGGCGAGTGCCGAAAGTTCTGATCTCGATCAGATCGCCACACATTGGCAGAACCGTCTGGTGACGGGTGAGCGACCGCATCAGGCGCTTTATCGCTTTCACGATAACCGCGTATTGGCACGTGCACTGGCGTATCTGCAACCCGAACAGCTTCCTGACTACCTCGGCCTTATGACCAGCGTATGTTACTGGCAGGCTGAGCAGTGGACGGTCACCGATAACCCTGACCTCGGTGTTCATCCCCTGCCCCCAGACCCGGCGTGGTGCCATACCCCAACGCCAGAGGCCATATTCAGTAGCATACAGTTCGACAATGCGCGCCGTTACCTGGTGCGCGAACACACCGAACAGATGCTCAACCTGGCCCGCCAGCAAGACATGGATACCTGGCTACGTGGCCAGCTTGATCTTGCGCGCACCTGGGGATGGCAAGACCCTGACAGCCTGCACTTTTTACTGACGCAAAGCTTGCAGGCGCCGGGCTACTCGCCACCGAAAAACTGGCTACCGCAGGCAAACGAAACTCCTACGATGCACTTTGACCGGGTTTATCAGGAAACGCTGTATTGGCAGGGAGATGCCCCCCTATGAAACACCTTATCCGCAGTTTATGCCTTGGCAGTTGCCTGGCCCTGACCCTCGGCTGTTCCACCACCGGAAAGTCCAATACATTTACCTTTACCGCCGACTTGCCACCGGACTTTGCTTATGCGGCAAGGGCCAACTATGTGCCAGCCAAAGGTGAGACGTGTAGCGTCCCGGGCGGGAGAAACACTCAGATTGGTTACAACGTTGAGGAGTGGCGAACTCAATACAAACCTGACTCTGAAATCGAACTGCACAGGACGGTGAGTGGCTGCCCATTGGTGCTACATAACATTGAACTGAATATCTACGCGAAATATGGAAAAGACCGAGGTGATTTTGGCAGTGATTTCGGAAAAATAGCAGTGCGCGCCCAGCTGGATGAACGCGACCAAGACACCTTTAACGTGGCAGGTGAAAGCGAGTTTTACGGCCAGTGCCAGTGGTTGTTTCGCACATCAGGCAGTTTGCGCCGCATTGTAAAAATCCTCGACTGCAAAGACACCGATGCCCAGGGCAAGCTGACGCGAGGTCATCCGTTTGCGGCATATACCCTGGATCAACTGCCAGGTAAGACCGTGCGCCTAAGAATCAAGCAAACCTCAGAGGAAAGACCAGCTGTTGGAGATACCTGGGTGAAAGTTCCTGATGGCTGGAAGCGCTGCATGGGTGACAACTTTAAAGACCAATATGCATTTTGCAGAGGCAATCACAAAGACTTCAGCACCTTCCGCATGCCAGACGGCCGTGATACCTGCACCATTTACCCCGGCTGCACGGAAAACAATGAGGTGACCCCATGAGCCTTGCCTCCCTGAAAGACAGTGATAAAGCGTCCTTTGACGGTCGTATCCATAGCTGCCCTTTACGCGGGCACTCGACCAGCTTTCAGTTGGTGGACGAATTTGGCAACGGCCAGCCCTACGAAGGACTTGCTTATCAAGTCATTGATCACGAAGACATTATCTACGCTGGTACGCTGGATACGACAGGCTCTGGCAAAGTGGAAAACCACTACTGTGGCCCTGTGGAGCTTCGGATTAATCAGGCTTACCTGGGAAACGAAAACGCTTATACATTTTTACGCGAAAGACCAAATTACCCACTTCCCATCACCGAACTGCAAGTGCGTGCCGAGAAAACCCGCTTCTTCAATAAGTCCGGCCTGCGTACGCAGTCCAACCCTGCACAAGGCAAGGCGGATGCAGGAGCCTTTCATCAAGTTGAAGTGCGTGAACTGGTAGAGCACGGCGCGCATCTGCCGCCGTTGGCTGCACGCCACTTTCCGCCCGACTTCCATGTGCTCAAGCTGTTTCGACCGCTACCGGTTAAAGGCACAGCTGGCTACAAGCCAGAGCTGGCTAAACGTTCCGGCATTCCGCTGATGGCGAACAAGCACCACGTACTGGAAGTGCGCCCGTTGCGGGCCTTGCGCCCGATGCTTTCGACCAGCAACAAGTTCTGCGCGCTCAATCTGTACCAGTTGGCATTAATGGCGACCTTGAGTTACACCCCGTTTGGTCAGAACCCGGACGAACAGCCAGTGATGGGTAATACCGTAACCTTTCCTGATCAGCCCAGCAGTGGCAACTGGTTTGGGGATGCCTTGGCCAGGGCCAATGAGATCTGGCAGGTAGACGCCGGTCAAAAACCGAATAAACCATACTACCCGCTCTATGAAGATGTGCCGTATTCCAAACGTCTGGAAGTCGTGCCGTTTGATCCGCAGTTGTACCCGCAGGTTAATGACCCCGGTTTAGGCGAACAACAGGAAAATCCGGCAACGATTCACTTCCTCGATGACCGCAAGCGAAAAAACAATACTGACAGCCAGGCCTTTATCACCCACCACGATGAACTGATATTGATTGCGGTACGTGGCACAAATGAACAACCGTGGGATCTGTTAACGGACATCGATGCCACACAGGTGCCTTTTGAAGAAGGCGTTGGCCAAGCTCACCAAGGATTTTATGGGGCGGCAAAAGTCGTATATGACTTCGCGACAACCTACCTGGATAAATTTTACAGCGGACAAAAAATCATTATCACCGGCCACAGCCTGGGCGGTGCCATTGCTTTACTGTTGGCTGAAATGATACGGCGCCGGGAAGGTTTTACTTACGACCCACTGCTCTACACCTATGGTGCTCCACGGGCCGCTGACCAGACCTTCGTAGAGGGCGCATCGGCACTGACACATCATCGTATGGTCAACCACAACGACCCGATCCCGAGCGTTCCTGGAACCGATATGGACACCAAGCCCAAGGTGTATGGCACCGGGCTCGCCGTCAGCTTCTTCAATGCGCCATTGGGTATCTCGATATTTTTTGCCGGCGTGGCCAATCTCCGTGGCGCACCTTACGCACACCACGGCACGCTGCATCACTTTATGCCGGTGAGATTTGAAAACGGTCATCAGTCCCAGATTCTTTGGGAGCCTGGCTGCGAAAGCATTACCAATAAAGCCTGCAATGAAATAATCCAGCAAAAAAACGGCCTGCCTACGCACCGTGCTTTCGAGCCTGCCCTCTACGTACTCAATCACTTG
>NZ_JBUZTQ010000025.1:0-72250 GCF_055408445.1 Pseudomonas sp. B414
AAGTCATGGGAGAGGTGATGCAGGAAGCCTTGGCTATGCGGCATGATGCTCCGGCTTCAATTCAATAACCGTGTTGCACTCAGCTCCTGCAACCGCCCTGTATTACTGGCTGGCGAGCCAGAGTATCCATCCGTTGCGGGACGTCGCCAGCGTGGTAGTGCCACCGCAACAGATGATCGCCCACTTGCAGGCGGGGCGTATTGACGGTTTTTGCGTCGGCGAGCCGTGGGCCGCCAGTGCAGTCCAGCAGAATATGGGCTTCACCCTCAGCACCACCCAAGCCCTGTGGCCCGACCACCCGGAAAAAGTCCTGGGCTGCACCCGCGAGTTTGTCGAGCAATATCCCAATACCGCCCGGGCGCTGGTGATGGCGATTCTCGAAGCCAGCCGCTTTATCGAACAAAACCACGAAAACCGTCGCAGCACCGCGCAGTTGTTGAGCGCCGCCGAGTATCTCAATGCACCCGTTGAGTGCATCGCCCCGCGCCTGCTGGGCGACTACAGCGACGGCCTGGGCAATCACTGGCAAGACCCGCACGCGCTGCGTTTTTATGGCAACGGTGAGGTCAACCTGCCCTACCTGTCCGATGGCATGTGGTTTATGACCCAGTTCCGCCGCTGGGGCTTGCTGCGCGAAGACCCGGACTACCTCGGCGTTGCCCGTCAGGTTCAGCAACTGGCCTTGTACCGCGACGCAGCCAGCGCTGTTGGCGTGCCTGTCGCTGACTCGGACATGCGCAGCAGCCAATTGCTTGATGGCAAGGTGTGGGACGGCTCGGACCCTGCAGGCTATGCCCGAAGTTTTGCGCTGCATGCCATGAGCGCCAGCGCTCCCCTTGTTGCCCGTCGTTGACCGGAGCCTGCCCCATGCTGCGTATCTTACTGATCAACGACACGGCGAAGAAAGTCGGCCGCCTGAAAGCCGCGCTGAGCGAAGCCGGGTTTGAAGTGATCGACGAATCGGGCCTGACCATCGACCTGCCCGCACGCGTCGAAACGGTGCGCCCGGACGTGATCCTGATCGATACCGAGTCGCCAAGCCGCGATGTGCTGGAGCAAGTGGTGCTGGTTTCACGGGATCAGCCACGGCCGATTGTGATGTTTACCGACGAACACGACCCCGGCGTCATGCGCCAGGCGATCAAGTCAGGGGTCAGCGCCTACATCGTCGAAGGTATCCATGCCCAGCGCCTGCAGCCGATTCTCGATGTGGCCATGGCCCGCTTTGAAAGCGACCAGGCCTTGCGCGCCCAACTGCACGCCCGCGACCAGCAACTGGCCGAGCGCAAACGCATTGAACTGGCCAAAGGCTTGTTGATGACCATGAAAAGCTGCAACGAGGAAGAGGCCTATACCCTGATGCGCCGCCAGGCCATGAGCCGCCAGCAAAAGCTGATACTGGTGGCAGAGCAGATCATTGCCATGAGTGAGTTGCTGGGCTGAGGTACAAACTCTCTGTGGCGCCCACAAAATTTTTGAGTCAAACAAGCAACTGACGAGTTCCTGCAATTTGGCACACTTCTCGCTAAGCAATCACTACCGGTAACCAACGGCGGTTGCCCCACCTACGACAAAGACGTCGCTCCCCTTATTCGCCCATGGCGAATCCGGCAGCGGCGTTTTTTCGTTTTGGCCCCAGTGACCGGGGCTGGTGGTGCGGCCGTTACGGCGCTCCATCGCAAATCACTCCTTCTCGAAACGAATAACCGTTGAGGTGCGCGATGAATTCAAGCTTCTGGAAGTCCGGCCATACCCCGACCCTGTTTGCGGCATTTCTGTATTTCGACCTGAGTTTTATGGTCTGGTATCTGCTCGGCCCGCTGGCGGTGCAAATCGCCACCGACCTGCACCTGACCACCCAACAGCGCGGTCTGGTGGTGGCCACGCCGATTCTGGCCGGTGCCGTGCTGCGTTTTGTGATGGGCCTGCTGGCCGATCGCCTGTCACCGAAAACCGCCGGGCTGATCGGTCAAGTCATCGTCATCTGCGCGCTGTTTGTGGCCTGGAAACACGGCATCCACAGCTACGAACAGGCCTTGCTGCTGGGTCTGTTTCTGGGCATGGCCGGGGCCTCGTTCGCCGTCGCCCTGCCGCTGGCTTCACAATGGTATCCGCCGCAGCATCAGGGCAAGGCCATGGGCATCGCCGGAGCCGGCAATTCAGGCACCGTGTTTGCCGCCCTGCTGGCCCCGGTGCTGGCTGCAGCCTATGGCTGGAGCAACGTGTTCGGCTTTGCCCTGATCCCGCTGGTACTGTGCATTTTCGTGTTTGCCTGGCTGGCAAAAAACGCCCCCGAGCGCCCCAAAGCCAAGTCCATAAGCGACTACTTCAAGGCCCTGGGCGACCGTGACAGCTGGTGGTTTATGTTCTTCTACAGCGTGACCTTCGGCGGCTTTATCGGTCTGGCCAGCGCCCTCCCCGGCTATTTTAACGATCAATACGGACTCAGCCCGGTGACCGCCGGTTACTACACTGCCGCCTGCGTATTTGGCGGCAGTTTGATGCGACCTTTGGGCGGTGCACTGGCCGATCGCTTTGGCGGCATCCGCACCTTACTGGGGATGTACACCCTGGCGACCATCAGCATCGCCGCCGTGGGCTTTAACCTGCCCAGTTCCTACGCGGCACTGGCACTGTTCGTGTGCACCATGCTGGGGCTGGGTGCAGGCAACGGCGCGGTTTTTCAGTTGGTACCGCAGCGCTTTCGCCGTGAAATAGGGGTCATGACCGGCCTGATCGGCATGGCCGGTGGTATCGGCGGTTTCGCCCTGGCGGCGGGCATGGGGGCAATCAAGCAAAGCACCGGCAGTTATCAACTGGCCTTGTGGTTATTTGCCAGCCTCGGGGTGCTGGCCTGGTTCGGCCTGCACGGGGTCAAACGCCGCTGGAGAACCACCTGGGGTTCGGCTGCCGTGACCGCTGCGCGGGTGTGAGGCGGCGATGAGCCTGCAACTGAGTTTCGCCCACGCCAGCGCCACCGGGCCGCGCGCCGAGAATCAGGACGCGCTGCGTGAGGTCACGCCGCTGCCACTGCTGGCAGCGAGCAAGGGCTATCTGTTCGCCATTGCCGATGGCGTCAGCCAATGCGCAGATGGCGCCCTGGCGGCCCGCTCGACCTTGCAGGCGCTAGCCCTGGACTACTACGCCACACCCGAAACCTGGAGCGTGGCGCAGGCACTGGAGCGTTTGCTGCTGGCGCAAAACCGCTGGCTACAGGCCAATGGTGGCGGCCAACCGCTGCTGACCACCGTCAGTGCCCTGGTGCTGCGCGGCAGGCGTTTCACCCTGGCCCATGTCGGCGATTGCCGGGTGTACCGCTGGCACGCCGGGGCCTTGCAGCGCATCAGCGAAGATCATGTCTGGGAGCAGCCGGGCATGCAGCATGTACTCAAGCGGGCACTGGGGCTGGATCAGCATCTGGTGGTGGATTTTCTCGACGGCGAACTGCAACAGGACGAAACCTTTGTGCTGCTCAGCGACGGTGTGTGGTCGTGCCTGGGCGATACCGCAATCGCCGCCCTGTTGCGTGACCTGCCCGACCTGCAAAGCGCCGCCTGCACGCTGGTCAATGCCGCGCACCGGGCAGGCAGCCAGGACAATGCCAGCGCCCTGCTGGTGCGGGTCGATGCCCTGGGCGAAAGCGCTATCGGCGATGCATTGCTGCAATTACAGCAATGGCCACTGCCGCCTGCGCTCAGGCCGGGCCAGCACTTTGAGGGTTGGCAGGTCGAAAGCCATCTTGGCCAGAGCCAGCAGTCGCTGCTCTACCGGGTACGGGACACGCAGCAACAGCCCTGGCTGCTGAAAACCCTGCCCGCGCGCCTGCATGACGATCATCTGGCCGGGCAGGCCCTGCTGTCGGAGGAATGGTTTCTCAAGCGCGTGGCCGGGCGGCATTTCCCTGAAGTACACCCTGCCAGTCAGCGTCAGCATCTGTACTACGTGATGCGGGAATACTCCGGTTGTACCCTGGAAAAACTCTATGCCAAGGGCGGGCCGCTGCCGCTGGCACAATGGCTGGATCTTGCCGAGCGCCTGCTGCGGGCTGTGGGCCTGTTGCACCGGCGGCAGATTTTTCACCGTGATATCAAACCGCAGAATGTGTTGCTGGGGGACGATGGCGAATTACGTGTGCTGGACTTCGGATTGGCCTACTGCCCAGGGTTGTCAGAGGATCTGCCATCGGCGCTGCCCGGCACACCCAGCTATATCGCCCCGGAAGCCTTTCGCGGTGACAAGCCCGGCCCTGGGCAGGATCTGTACGCAGTGGGCGTGACCTTGTATTACCTGCTGACCGGGCATTACCCCTACGGTGAGATCGAAGCCTTCCAGCGCCCGCGTTTTGGCGTGCCGGTGAGCGCCAGCCGTTACCGCCCCGACCTGCCGGAATGGATTGCCCACAGCCTGGAGCGCGGCGTTGCAGGCGACCCGGCGCAGCGTTTTGAAACGGCGGAAGAATGGTTGCTGCAACTGGAACAGGGGGAAAGGCAGAGCTTGAATGTGCGCCCAAGGCCGTGGCTGGAGCGCGAACCGCTGAAGGTGTGGCGGGGGGTTGCATTAGTGTCGCTGCTGATAAATCTGGTGCTGCTGTTTTTTTTGCTTCACGCACACCCCCTGTAGCCGCGCCCCAATAACGGGCGGCGCGCTTTGATTCAGTGCACAAAAAAACAAACAAATAAAATTCCACCCCGTAAACACGGGCCCCTGCCCACTTGGCACAACCACTGCATTAGCTGATCCATCAATCATAAAACCCGGTCTTCAACGACGAAGGCCAGGTTTCCCGAGAGAACGGGACAAGGACAAAGGCGTCCTCGCTAGGCAACTAGCGGGACGCCTTTTTTTGTTTGCGCACAATTTGTCGAGCAAGGCCGCAATGCCACCTACAAGGCAGGCCCCTGCTCCCGGAGAACCTGATGAAAAAACTCAAACTGGTAATGATCGGCAATGGCATGGCCGGGGTTCGCACCCTGGAAGAATTGCTGAAACTAAGCAACGAGCTTTACGACATTACGGTCTTCGGTGCCGAACCCCACGCCAACTACAACCGCATCCTGCTCTCACCGGTGCTGGCCGGTGAGCAGACTTTCGAAGAAATCGTACTTAATGATCTCGACTGGTACCTGGACAACGACATCAAGCTGCTGCTCAACCGTAAAGTGGTGCAGATTGACCGGGTAAAGCGCCGGGTGATCGCCGAAGACGGCACCGAAGCCGAATATGACCGCCTGCTGATCGCCACCGGTTCAACGCCGTTTATCTTGCCGATTCCGGGCAACACCCTGGACGGCGTAATCGGCTACCGCGATATTGCCGATACCCAGGCAATGATCGACACCGCCAAGACCCATAAACATGCGGTGGTTATCGGTGGTGGCCTGCTCGGTCTGGAAGCGGCCAACGGCCTGATGCTGCGCGGCATGCATGTGACCGTGGTACATATTGGTGAATGGCTACTCGATCGCCAGCTCGACCCGATCAGCGGCCAACTGCTGCAAACCGCCCTGGAAGCACGCGGCCTGCATTTTCGCCTGCGCGAACAAACCAATGCCCTGCATGATGCGGGCAATGGCCGGGTTGGCTCGGTGGAGTTCAAGAACGGCGAGATCATCCCCGCCGATCTGGTGGTGATGGCTGCCGGTATTCGCCCCAACACCGAACTCGCCGAGCGGGCGGGCATCCCCTGCAACCGCGGGATTCTGGTCAACGACACCCTGCAAACCTACGACCCGCGCATTTACGCCATCGGTGAATGCGCCAGCCATCGCGGCATTGCTTACGGCCTGGTGGCACCGCTGTTCGAGCAGGCCAAGGTCTGTGCCAACCACCTGGCGCAACTGGGCTTTGCCCGTTACCAAGGCTCGGTCACCTCGACCAAGTTGAAGGTCACCGGTATCGACCTGTTCTCCGCCGGCGACTTTATGGGCGGTGAAGGCACCGAAACCATCACCCTCAGCGACCCGATTGGCGGGGTCTACAAAAAACTGGTGATCAAGGACGACATTCTGGTGGGCGCCTGCCTGTACGGCGACACCGCCGACGGTGGCTGGTACTTCCGTCAGATCCGTGAGAACCACGCCATCGGTGAGATTCGCGATCATTTGATGTTCGGTGGCTCTTCGTTAATGGAGCATGCCATCGGCGACGTAGGCCATCAGGGCCAGGACAAGGCCATGAGCATGGCCGATAGCGCCGAAGTCTGCGGTTGCAATGGCGTATGCAAGGGCACCATCGTCAAGGCCATTCAGGAGCACGGGCTGTTCAGCGTCGACGAGGTCAAAAAGCACACCAAGGCCGCCAGCTCCTGCGGCTCCTGCGCGGGTTTAGTCGAGCAGATCCTGATCAACACCGTCGGTGGCGCAGCAGACGTCAAACCCAAAAGCGAAAAAGCCATCTGCGGGTGCAGCGACCTGAACCACGGGCAAATCCGCCAGGCCATCCGCGAGCAACACTTGCTGACCATCGCCGGCACCCAGAGCTACCTGAACTGGCGCACGCCCAATGGCTGCGCGACCTGCCGCCCGGCGCTCAACTACTACCTGATTTCCACCTGGCCGGGGGAAGCGAGGGATGACCCGCAATCGCGCCTGATCAACGAGCGGGCCCACGCCAATATTCAAAAAGACGGCACCTATTCGGTGGTCCCACGGATGTGGGGCGGTGTCACTAATCCGTCCGAATTGCGGCGCATTGCCGATGTGGCCGACAAGTACAACGTGCCGATGGTCAAGGTCACCGGCGGCCAACGTATCGACTTGCTGGGGATCAAGAAACACGACCTGCCGGGGGTATGGAAGGATCTGGACATGCCCTCGGGGCATGCCTACGGCAAATCCATCCGTACCGTAAAAACCTGTGTGGGCAGCGAGTTCTGCCGCTTCGGCACGCAAAATTCAACACAACTGGGCATCGAGCTGGAACACGACCTGTTCAATATGTGGTCGCCACACAAGGTCAAGCTGGCGGTATCCGGTTGCCCGCGTAATTGCTCGGAAGCAGGGATCAAGGACGTAGGGATTATCGGCGTGGACTCGGGCTGGGAGATGTATATCGGCGGCAACGGCGGGATCAAGACCGAAGTCGCCGAGTTCTTCGTCAAGCTCAAGACTGCCGAAGAAGTACGCGAATATAACGGCGCCTTTTTGCAGCTGTACCGTGATGAAGCCTTCTACCTCGAACGCACCGTGCACTACCTGCAACGGGTCGGCATGGAGCACATCAAGAAGGCCGTGCTCGAAGACCCCGAGCGGCGCAAGACGCTCAACGAGCGCCTGCAGTTTTCCTTGTCGTTTGAACAAGACCCGTGGAAGGAACGCCTGGAGCAGCCGCTGCTGAAAAAGGAATTCGAGGTCATCCCCGTGAAAAACCTGGAGGTGCTGGCATGAACTGGCTGGATATCTGCTCACTGGAGGACATCAACGCCCTGGGCTCGCGGATCATCAGCGGGCCCAAGGGGGATATCGCGATCTTTCGTACCAGCGACGACGAAGTGTTCGCCCTCGACGACCGCTGCCCGCACAAGGGTGGCCCGCTGTCCCAGGGCCTGATCTACGGCAAACGCGTGGCCTGCCCGCTGCACAACTGGCAGATCGACCTGCAAAGCGGCGAAGCCCTGGCCCCGGACATCGGCTGTGCCCATCATCACCCGGCGCGGGTGGAAAATGGCCGCGTGCTGCTGGCCCTGCGGGACGCAGGCTGATGGAGCGCCAGATCACCGCCTCCACCTGCTGCTATTGCGGGGTCGGCTGTGGCGTGCTGATCGAACATGACGGCGAGCGCATCCTCGGTGTCAGCGGCGATCCGGCGCACCCGGCCAACTTCGGCAAACTGTGCAGCAAAGGCTCGACACTGCACCTGACCGGTGACCGCAACGCCCGCGCGCTGTATCCGCAATTACGTCTGGGCAAGGCACTGGCCCGCACCCGCACCGACTGGGACAGCGCCCTCGATCACGCGGCCAATGTGTTCGCCGCCACTATCGCCGAGCACGGTCCCGACAGCGTGGCGTTTTATATCTCCGGGCAATTGCTGACCGAGGACTACTACGCCTTTAACAAACTGGCTCGTGCGCTGGTAGGCACCAACAATATCGACAGTAACTCACGGCTGTGCATGTCATCGGCCGTGGTCGGGTACAAGCGCAGCCTGGGTGCCGACGCACCGCCTTGCAGCTATGAAGACTTGGAGCTGAGCGACTGCGTGATGATCGTCGGCAGCAATATGGCCTACGCCCACCCGGTACTGTTTCGTCGGCTGGAAGAGGAAAAAGCACGACGCCCGCAGATGAAAGTCATCGTTATCGACCCGCGCCGCACCGACACCTGTGATCTGGCCGACCTGCATCTGGCGATTCTTCCGGGTACCGATGTCGCTTTGTTTCACGGGATTTTGCATCTGTTGTTGTGGGAAGACTGGATCGACCGCGACTTTATCCAGACGCATACCCAGGGCCTGGCCGAGCTGAAAAGCCTGGTGCGCGATTACACCCCGCAGATGGTGTCGCAGCTGTGCGGTATCAGCGTCGAGCACCTGCAGCAATGCGCCGAATGGGTTGGCACTTCGCCAAGTTTTTTGTCGCTGTGGTGCATGGGCCTCAACCAGTCCACCGCCGGTAGTGCGAAAAACAGCGCGCTGATCAACCTGCATCTGGCCACCGGGCAAATAGGCCGGCCGGGTGCAGGGCCGTTCTCCCTGACCGGTCAGCCCAATGCCATGGGCGGGCGCGAAACCGGCAGCCTGTCCAATTTGTTACCTGGCCATCGCGAGGCCGCCAATGCCGAACACCGGGCCGAAGTCGCCGCTTACTGGGGCGTTGAGCAACTGCCGCAAAACACCGGTCTGAGCGCCATCGAACTGTTCGAGCAGATGGCCAGCGGCAAGATCAAGGCCGTGTGGATCGCCTGCACCAACCCTGCGCAATCCATGCCGGACCAGACCGCCGTGCGGGCGGCGCTCCAAACCTGCCCGTTTGTGGTGTTGCAAGAGGCCTTTCATACCACCGAAACCGCAGCGTTCGCCGACCTGCTGTTGCCCGCAGCCAGTTGGGGCGAAAAAGACGGTACGGTGACCAACTCCGAGCGGCGTATTTCCCATGTACGCAAAGCCATCACCGCACCAGGTGAAGCGCGTTCAGATTGGGCGATTACAGTGGATTTCGCACAGCGCCTGGAAAAACATCTGCGTCCCGCGCGCGCAAGCCTGTTTGCCTTTGCAACCGCGGCCCAGGTCTTCGACGAATACAAACAACTGACCTCAGGCCGTGACCTGGACCTGTCGGGCATCAGCCATGCCGTGCTCGATGCCATCGGCCCACAACAGTGGCCCTTCCCGGCGGGTGCCGGTGAAGGCACGGCGCGGCTGTATCTGGACGGAATTTTTCCTACCCCCAGCGGGCGTGCGCAGTTTATCGCGGACCCTTATCGGGCAGCCAAGGAGCAGCGCGATGCACGCTTTCCCCTGACCCTGATCACCGGCCGCCTGCGCGACCAGTGGCACGGCATGAGCCGCACCGGCACCGCCGCGCAGTTGTTCGGCCATGTCAGCGAAGCGGTGCTGAGCCTGCACCCAGATGAACTGCGCCGCCATCGCCTGCAACCCGGTGACTTGATCAACCTCAAGAGCCGACGCGGAGCCCTGATCCTGCCAGTCAGCAGCGACGACAGCGTGCGCCCGGGCCAGGCGTTTTTGCCAATGCACTGGGGCGACCGTTTTCTCAAGGGTGGAGTCAACACCCTGACTCTGCCCGCATTCGACCCACTGTCCAAGCAACCGGAGCTCAAGCACAGCGCCGTACGCCTGGAACCGGTGCAATTGCCCTGGCATCTTTTCGCCCTGATCGAGGGCGATGTGCAACAGAGTTTCGAGACCTTGCGCCCGCTCTGCGAAGCTTTTTCGTACGTTAGTTTCAGCCTGAGCGGACGCGAGCGCCCTGCGCTGTTGATTCGTGCCGCCAGCGCCAGCGCGCCGGACGCGCAACTGCTGCGCGATATCGACCAATACCTGGGCCTCAACACGGGACCGGTACTGGCATACGACGACCCGCGCCGTTCCATTGGCAAGCGGGTGCGGATCGAAAACGGCCGTATTACTGCCATTCGCCTGGCGGGCGAAACCCTCGCCCAGCACTGGCTGCAAAGCCTGTGGCTGGAAGGTCGAGCCGATGAACAACTGCGCCGCTGGTTACTGGCACCGCTAAGCGCGCCACCGGGTGGCGTCGATGCTGCGGCCACAGGCAACAAGATTGTGTGCAACTGCAAGAACGTCAGCCAGAACGCAGTCTGCGCTGGTATCGGCCAAGGGCTGGACTTGCAGGGGCTGAAAAATACATTGAGCTGCGGGACGCAATGCGGCTCCTGTGTCCCGGAAATCAAGCGTTTGCTGGCTGCCCAAGTGCAGCCGATCGCCGTTATCGCGTGAGGAAAACACGATGAGTGCAAAAGTCTGGCTGGTAGGTGCAGGCCCGGGTGACCCGGAACTGCTGACGCTCAAGGCCGTCCGCGCCCTGCGCGAAGCGGATGTGGTGCTGATTGACGATCTGGTCAATGACGCAGTGCTGGAACATTGCCCCGCTGCACGGGTGATTGCGGTGGGCAAGCGCGGTGGTTGCCGCTCGACCCCGCAGGCGTTTATTCATCGCCTGATGCTGCGCTATGCCCGTCACGGCAAATGCGTGGTGCGGCTCAAGGGCGGCGACCCGTGCATCTTCGGCCGTGGCGGCGAAGAGGCGCAGTGGTTGCGCGAACAGGGGGTTGAGGTTGAGCTGGTCAACGGCATCACTGCCGGGCTGGCAGGCGCCACGCAATGCGCTATCCCCCTGACCCTGCGTGGCGTGGCCCGGGGTGTGACGCTGGTAACGGCGCACACCCAGGATGACAGCCGGGTGAACTGGCAGGCGCTGGCGCAAAGCGGCACCACGTTGGTGGTGTATATGGGTGTGGCCAAACTGAGCGAGATCCGCGAGCAATTGCTGGCGGGCGGCATGACCGCGGACATGCCGGTGGCCATGATCGAAAATGCATCCCTGCCTCACCAGCGCGAATGCCGCAGCCACCTGGATTCGATGGAAGACGACGCCGAGGTCTTCCAATTGAAAAGCCCGGCGATTCTGGTGATTGGTCGTGTGGCGGCATCCAGTGCGGCACAACAATTGAGGGAAGAGAATGTGTGGGAGACGGGCTTGCCCGCGATGCAAGCGGCGCGGTTGTACTGAGGCATCGCGGTGATGCGATCGCAGGCAAGCCTGCTCCCACAAGTTTTGTGGCACCCACAAAATTCAAACCTGGCAGGGAACATTGTGGGAGCGAGCTTGCTCGCGATGCAGGCGGTGGGGTTTACCTGAACGCAGGCAAGCCAGCCCACAGAAATGGCGCAGAAGGGGTGATCCCAAACGACCCCCTTCCCCCCAGCGTTTACCCCGCTCCTGCCCACAATCCGTGCGCAAAGTGGCTTTTGACTGAGCCAAATCGACCCCCGCCGTCATCCCGGCGTCATGGGGCTTTGTTTCCTTGACGGGCATTCAGCCTTCAAGGAGTCACCATGATTCGCCCTACATTACTGGCCCTCTCGCTGCTTTCCGTGATCAACAGCGCCGCAGCCGACCCCGCATCCCCATTACCCCATTCCCCCGGCGCACCTTATGCCGCCACGGGCCTCGCCGACCGTATCGTGCTGACCCCCGGGGCCAATCCCGCACGGGAAATGGCCGTGACTTTCCGCACCGATACCCGCCAACAGGCCAGCCAGTTGCAACTGGCCCCTGCCCTCGATGGCCCGCAACTGGCCAAGGCAGCGCACACGGTCGAAGGCTCGCGTCTGAGCCTGGACAACGAAAACGGTCCGGCCCTTTTCCACCAGGTTCGCCTGCATGATTTGCAGCCGGATACAGCCTATGTGTACCGGGTCATGGGCAACGACGGCTGGAGCGAATGGCTGCAGTTCCGCACCGCTGCCGAGGGGTTCAAACCGTTCAACTTTATCTATATGGGCGATGTGCAAAACGACATCCTGGCCCTGGCTTCGCGCAGTATTCGCCAGGCGCTGCAGAGCGTCGCCAGCCCGGCGTTGATCGTGCATGCCGGTGATCTGGTGTCGCAGCGCGACGATCTGGTGCACGACGACCAATGGGGCGAATGGAATCAGGCTGGAGGTTTTCACTACGGGATGATCCCCCAGGTGCTGGCCGTGGGTAATCACGAATACCTCGACAGCCTCAACCCCGACGGCAGCGAAACCCGCACCCTCGGCCCACACTGGAGCCGCCAGTTCGCCTTGCCGCAAAACGGCGTCGAAGGGCTGAAAGACACCACCTATTTTGTCGACTATCAGGGCGTGCGTTTTATTGTCCTCGACGGCACCTCGGCCCTCGATATGGGCACTCTGGCGCAGCAAACCCGATGGCTTGAACAAAGCCTGAAAAGCAGCCGGGCGCGCTGGAACATCGTGGTCAATCATCAGCCCGTGTACACCTGTGCCCGCCCCGAAGACAGCGAGCCGTTGAAGACTGCCTGGAAGCCGCTGTTCGAGCGTTATGCCGTGGATCTTGTGCTACAAGGACATGATCACTGCTACAGCCGTATTACCAATGAAGCCGGTCGTGTTGCGTCCAAAGCTGCCAGGGCCGGGGGCAAGGTGCAGGGGCCGGTGTATATGGTCTCGGTAGCGGGATCGAAGATGTACGGCCTGAATGACCGGGCCCGGCAGCAACCGGATCGCAGCGCTGAAGAAACCCAGCTGTACCAGACCATCGACGTGCAGGACTCACGGCTCAAGGTGCGCAGCTACACCGCAGCAGGCAAGTTATATGACGCCTTTGATCTGGAGCGCGACGGCAAAAACCGTAACCACTTGCGCGAGCCGGTGAAGAACCTGCCTGCCGAGCGCGCCTGCACCGCCAGCATCGGGCCTGATGGTTTTGCCTGCAGCTCGCGGGGCAAATAGCCATATGGGAGACCTGTGGGAGCGGGCTTGCTCGCGATGGCATCAACGCAGTTATTCAGGTAGACCGCACCGCCTGCATCGCGAGCAAGCCCGCGCCCACAATTGCTTCAAGTTCAGGTGATCGGCGCCGGATTGAACAGGGTGATGTCGTTGTGCAGTTTGTGCTGCTCCGCCCAGGTGCGTTTGTTGCCGCTGGCCACGTCCAGGTAATAGTGGAACAGCTCCCAACCCAGGTCCTCGATACTCGCCCGCCCGGTGGCAATACGCCCGGCATCGATATCGATCAGGTCCGGCCAGCGCCGCGCCAGCTCGGTTCGGGTCGAGACTTTCACCACCGGTGCCATCGCCAATCCATACGGCGTGCCGCGCCCGGTGGTGAAGACATGCAGGTTCATCCCGGCCGCCAGTTGCAGGGTGCCGCACACAAAGTCACTGGCAGGCGTTGCACAAAAGATCAGGCCTTTGCGGGTAAAGCGCTCGCCAGGGCCAAGCACGCCATTGATCGCGCTACTGCCGGATTTGACGATGGACCCCAGGGATTTTTCGACGATATTCGACAACCCGCCCTTCTTGTTGCCCGGCGTGGTATTGGCGCTGCGGTCCGCTTCGCCTTTGGCCAGATAGCGGTCGTACCAGTCCATTTCACGCACCAACTCGCGGGCCACGGTCTGGTTCTCGGCCCGGGATGTCAGCAGGTAAATGGCATCGCGTACTTCGGTCACTTCGGAAAACATCACCGTTGCTCCCGCCCGCAACAGCAGGTCCGAGGCATAACCCAGCGCCGGGTTGGCGGTGATCCCGGAGAACGCATCGCTGCCGCCGCACTGCATGCCCAGAATCAGCTCGGATGCCGGTACGGTTTCGCGGCGACGCTGATCGAGTTTCTTTAACCGGGTTTCAGCCAGCGCCATGATCTGCTCGATCATTTCGCTAAAGCCGTGGCTGGAGTCCTGCAGGCGGTACAACCACGGCTCGCTCAAATCCACCGAGCTGTCGTTTTCGTGCATCACCTGCCCGGCCTGCAATTTTTCGCAGCCCAGGCTGATCACCAGTGCTTCGCCCCCCAGGTTGGGGTTGCGCGCCAGATTGCGTACGGTGCGGATCGGGATATAGGCGTCGGTGGCGCTGATGGCTACGCCGCAGCCGTAGCTGTGGGTCAAGGCCACCACGTCATCGACATGGGGGTAAAGGGGCAGCAACTCGTCCTTGATGCGTTTGACCGCATGATCCAGCACGCCGGTTACGCACTGCACGGTAGTGGTGATGCCCAGAATATTGCGCGTACCAACGGTGCCGTCGGCGTTGCGATAACCCTCGAAGGTGTAGCCCTCCAGTGGCGCCTGAGCCAACGGAACATCAGTGGCCAGCGGCAGGCTGTCCAAGGTTGGCGCGGTGGGCATGCGCAGCTGGTCTTCATTGACCCAGCTGCCCTGCGCGATGGCCTGCAGGGCGTAGCCGATCACCTGGCCGTAGCGGATCACCTCGCCGCCCTCGGCAATATCCAGCAAAGTGACTTTATGGCTCTGCGGCACAAAATCCAGGGTCACCAGCCCGTCGGCAAACACCGTACCGGCCGGTACGCCCTGATCGTTGACCACCACCGCAACGTTATCCTGTGGGTGCAAGCGGATCGAGCGCGGCGAATCGGAATGTTCAATCAAGGTCATGGCGTCGCTCCTCAAGTATGGGCAGGTGAAAGTTCAACCGCTACCGGCCCGCTGGTGGGCGGTTCTTTAAGTACCACACGCTTGATCGGTCCGACGATAACCAGGTAACTGAACACTGCGACCAGTGCATTGCAGCCGACAAACACCAGCGCCCATTTGAATGAGCCGGTGGAGCTGATGATGTAGCCGATAACGATGGGTGTAGTGATCGAAGCGATATTGCCGAAAGTGTTGAACAGTCCGCCGCTCAGACCTGCGATCTGCTTGGGCGAGGTATCGGAGACCACAGCCCAGCCCAGTGCACCGACACCTTTACCGAAGAATGCCAGGGCCATAAAGCCGACCACCATCCATTCCAGCTCCACGTAGTTGCACGCCACGATGCTGCTAGATACCAGCAACCCTGCGATGATCGGTGCCTTGCGGGCGAAGGTCAGTGAATGACCTTTGCGCAGCAGGTAATCGGAAATCACCCCGCCCAGCACTCCTCCAATAAACCCGCAGATGGCGGGTAATGAGGCAATAAAACCGGCCTTGAGGATGGTCATGCCGCGGTCCTGTACCAGATACACCGGAAACCAGGTCAGGAAGAAGTAGGTAATACCATTGATACAGTACTGCCCTAGATAAACGCCGATCATCATGCGATTGGTCAAAAGTTGGCGTATGTAATCCCACTTTGGACCATCAGCCTTTTTACCTTTTTGGTCCATGTCGACCATGCCGCCGTTTTCAGCGATATGCTTGAACTCGGCTTCGTTAATGCTCGGGTGTTCGCGCGGGCTGTAGATAACTTTCAGCCAGATGCCCGAAAATACGATGCCGAACAGCCCCATAACGATGAATACGTGCTCCCAGCCGTAGGAATAGACGATCCAGCCCATCAATGGAGCGAACAGTACGGTGGCGAAGTATTGCGCCGAGTTGAAAATAGCGGATGCCGTGCCACGCTCTGCCGTCGGGAACCAGGCAGCCACGATGCGGGCGTTGCCAGGAAAGGACGGTGCTTCGGCCAGGCCTACCAGAAAGCGCAGCATAAACAGCGCAACCACTGCAGTGGACATACCGAACTCGCCGACAAAACCTTGCAGCACGGTAAACAGTGACCAGGTAAAAATACTCAGGGCATAGACTTTTTTCGAACCAAAACGGTCGAGCAACCAGCCGCCGGGAATTTGCCCGGCCACGTAGGCCCAGCCGAATGCGGAAAAGATATAACCCAGGGTAACGGCGTCGATGCCGAGGTCTTTTTGCAGGCTGGAGCCTGCGATTGCGATGGTGGCGCGGTCTGCGTAATTGATCGTGGTCACCAGAAAAAGCATGAGCAAAATCAAATAACGCACGCGCGTCGGCTTGGTGGCTTGCATGTAGTACGACTCCCACTGATTATTTTTATGCGCGGGTAAATAGTTTTGATGTAGCAGGCTTACAGGTGCAGCTGTGTCCAATTCATTGGGAGATTTTTTACAGCCCCCGAGCATATTCCCTTACGCAAAAGGCCGCTGATTTCTCAGCGGCCTTGATATGTGCTTACTGCGGACCTTGCTTGTCGATCAAGGCGGCCAATGCTTCGTACTCTTCTGGCAACAGATCGGTCAGCGGCGTACGCACCGGGCCTGCGCTATAACCGGAAATAGTTGCACCGGCCTTGACGATACTCACTGCATAACCGGCCTTGCGGTTGCGGATGTCCAGGTACGGCAGGAAGAAGTCATCGATAATCTTGCCCACTGTGGCGTGATCTTCACGGGCCACCGCATGGTAGAAATCCATCGCGGTTTTCGGGATGAAGTTGAACACCGCCGAGGAATAAACCGGTACGCCCAATGCTTTGTAAGCGGCAGCGTAGACTTCTGCGGTCGGCAAGCCGCCCAGGTAGCTGAAGCGATCACCGAGGCGGCGACGTATCGACACCATCAACTCGATATCACCCAGGCCATCCTTGTAACCGACCAGGTTAGGGCAGCGCTCGGCCAGACGTTCCAGCAGCGGTGCAGTCAAACGGCAGACGTTGCGGTTGTAGACGATCACGCCGATTTTCACCGACTTGCACACCGCCTCAACGTGGGCGGCAACGCCGTCCTGGCTGGCTTCGGTCAGGTAGTGCGGGAGCAGCAGCAAACCTTTGGCGCCCAGACGCTCGGCTTCTTGAGCATACTCGATGGCCTGGCGGGTCGAACCACCGACACCGGCGAGGATCGGCACGCTGGTGGCGCAGGTATCGACAGCGGTTTTGATCACTTGCGAATATTCACTGGCCGCCAGGGAGAAGAACTCACCGGTGCCGCCTGCGGCGAACAGGGCGGAGGCACCATACGGGGCCAACCATTCCAGGCGCTTGATGTAACCCTCACGATGGAAATCACCTTGAGCGTTGAAGTCGGTTATCGGAAACGACAACAGACCGGAAGAGAGGATGGACTTCAGTTCTTGTGGATTCATTATTCGAACACCCTGGGAGCACGTTGTGATGAAAAATACGTTAGCGCTTTACTGCGTCGTACGTCATCGTACAACTTAAATAAGTAACGTCAATCTCATTTGTGAACATCGTGCTTGGGGGGCGGCAGAATGTGTCCGTTTAAAAACGACAAAGCCCGTCTAAAACGGGCTTTATGGCAGCGCTGCATCGATTGAATTTAATTTACAAATAGAGATAGGTTGTCTGAGAACCCCTCCCTTGTAGCAGCTGATTCGCTCCGCGAGTCAGCTGCTACAAAGTTTCTCGTCCCCTACCCGCGTTGCGCCTCTGCTTCTTCGTGGGCATGACGCAGGCGTTCGCGGCTGTTGGTCAGGTGCAGGCGCATGGCCGCACGGGCCGCTTCCGAATCCTGGCGGGCAATGGCCTGGTAGATTTCTTCGTGCTCGCGATTCAGCCGATTCATGTACTGCTGCTGGTCATCATGGGCCAGACGCGCCGAGTTCAGCCGGGTGCGCGGAATGATGCTGGTGCCCAGGTGCGTCATGATATCGGTGAAATAGCGGTTACCGGTCGACAGCGCAATCTGCAGGTGAAACTGAAAGTCCGAGGCCACGGCATCGCCATTACGGGCGGTGTTTTCGTTCAGGGCATCCAGTGCCGCCCGCATCGCCGCCAGTTGTTCGGTACTGCGCCGTTGCGCCGCCAGCCCGGCAGACTCCACTTCAAGGCTGATGCGCAATTCAAGAATCGCCAGCACATCGCGCAAGGTGACGACGGTGGCCGGGTCGATCCGAAAACCGCTCGGGCTCGGCGTATCCAGCACAAAGGTGCCGATACCGTGGCGGGTTTCCACCTGTCCTGCGGCCTGCAAGCGGGAAATTGCCTCGCGCACCACCGTGCGGCTGACACCATGAGCTTCCATGATCGCTGACTCGGTCGGCAACTTGTCGCCGCGCTTGAGCATACCGTCGCGGATCTGCTCGGACAGCACCGTCACCAACTCTTGCGCCAGGCTGCGGCGCTTGCGAGGGAGGCGGGGTACGTCGTTGTGGTTTTCCATGGTGAACATTTTTCTCGAAATCAAAAGGATCGGGAGCTTTGATCATTAAAGCATCTGATTTATCGCTTTGGCGGATCTGAACGCGGTGTTATCCCGCCCCCGTATGGACGCATCATAGCTCAAGCCGGTTGTACGATCACCTGCTGCGGGCTCACGACACTGAGCCGCCGAGCGAATTGCGTTTACCTACATCAGAACCAGAGCCTTCTCGCACAGACCCCCTCCTCATCTGATACGCATCCTGTAGGCAATTGCTCAGGATTGGCTGCTCATTTCAAACAAAGACTCTTCAGGCATGCTGATCCCAATAAAAATCCGCAATTGGCCCGCTTCCAGCACCTGCCAACACTCATTACGCACAGCCCCTTTTGCCCTTGGCCTGCTTGCTGGCCTGTGGACACTCCCCACTCAAGTACTGGCCTATAGCGAACAGGGGCGTTTGCACGATGCCGCAAGCTGGCGCAGCGATGAGTTCAAGCTGGACTGGGGGCTGAGTGCCATTGGCGCAGACTGGGCCTATGCCCGCGGGCTCAGTGGCAACGGTGTACGCCTGAGCCTTGGCGATTCCGGCGTAGATTTGCGTCACCCTGAGTTCGCGGCAAAAAATCATCGCTCCGTACGCCTGGCGGACCCCGGATGCGAACAGGAAACACTGCCTGCAACGGGAAGCAAGGGATGTTTCTTCGCCGAAGGGGATCGCGCCAGCATCGAGTACAACGACTTGCCACCCCAAACCCTGGCGCGACTGGAACAAATGATCCTCGACGACGATTTGTTGACCGAAGAGCTTGACGAGTACAAAGCCAAGCTGGGGGCAACCTATGAAGCCCATGGCACTCACGTCGCCGGAACCATGCTCGCCAACCGCGATGGCAAAGGCATCCACGGCGTAGCCTGGGGAGCCGATCTGAGCACCGTGCGCCTGTTCGGTAACGTCTATAACGAGGGGCCTGACCGCGACAAGACAGTCAGACCTGCCCTTGAGGCCTACCTGTCGACATACGAGCAACTGCGCGACCAGAACGTGCGCGCCATCAATCACAGCTGGGGTCTCCCGGAAGAACTGTCCACCGTCGAACAACTGGATGCGTCACTGCAAAAGCATCGCTCTGGCTTGATCGATGTCTTTGCCAAAATGTCGCAAGGCAGCGGTTTGCTGCAGGTGTGGGCGGCCGGCAATTCCGAGAACAACCCGACCCCCGAACTGGCCCCTTTTGCCGACACTCTGGCTTCCGTGCCCCGTGCCATACCAGAACTTGAGCCGTACTGGCTGAGCGTGGTCAATGTGAATGAAAACCGGTTGCTGAACCCGGATTCGTTTCGATGCGGCTATAGCATGAACTGGTGTGTGGCGGCGCCCGGCACGAACATCACCTCCTCCATAGTGGGCGGCGAGATCGACGTCGCAAAACGCCATGACGAAAACGGCGAAGTGAACGGCATCACCGTAACAGGCGACCGTCCAAGCTTTGGTTATCTCGCCCATACCGGCACCTCCATGGCTGCCCCCCATGTGACCGGCGCACTCGGTTTGCTGATGGAGCGCTTCCCCTATCTCGACAACCCGCAGATCCGCGACGTACTCCTGACCACTGCGCAAGACCTCGGCGCCCCCGGCGTCGATGAGGTGTATGGGTGGGGCCTGATTGACCTGAAAAAGGCCATCGACGGGCCGGGACAACTGCGCGTCGACACCACGGTGGCAATGGATCGCCGCGCCGGTGGCGCGGTGGTCTGGCAAGGCGGTGCCTGGGACGACTGGCGCAACGATATCAGTGGCCCGGGGCGCCTGGGCAAGAGCGGTGACGGCTGGTTGCGCCTCAGTGGCAACAACAGTTTTGCCGGTGCGACCCTCAACGGCGGCATTCTCGAACTCGACGGCCACAACCGTTTGACCAGCGATATCAACGTCGCTGGCGGCCTGCTGCGCCTTAACGGCAGCTTGCACAATACCGAACTCAACGTCACCGGTGGCCTCGCCCAGATCCACGGCCTGCAAGCGGGTGCCATGACCCGGATAGGCACCAACGGCTGGCTCAGTGGTGACGGCACGCTGGGGAATACCCAGGTGCGGGGCACCATTGCGCCCGGCAGTGCGCACCGTGCACTGACGATCAACGGCGATTATCTGCAAGAGGCAGGGTCGACCCTGATCGCCACTGCGGGCGAAACGCCTGATCGCGCTGCGTTGCAGATAACGGGTCAAGCCCGAGTGGAAGACAGCACCCTGCGCCTGGCCCGTAAGCCCGACGTGTTTACCCTGGGCAGACACTACCCGGTGTTGCAGGCAGATGCGGGCATCACAGGCCAATTCAGCGCCCTGGATCACCGGGCATTCTCACCCTTTCTAAGCTTCACCCAGACTCGGGATGCTCACAACATCGGCGTTAATGTCAGTCGGGGCCTGCCTCTGCTCTCGGCCGCCAACACCGCCAACCAGCGTGCCACGGCCAGCGCTGCGGACGCCCTGGCCATGTCCGAACCACTGGCGCAGCGCCTGACGTCGCTGTTCCCCGCCGAGGCGAGAAACGCCCTGGGCCAGCTCAGCGGCGAACTCCACGCCAGCACCCAGGCGGTGCAGATCGAAAACACCCGGGTACTGCGTGATGCTGCGCTGGCTCGAGCCCGGGGAGCACTGGACAGCCCGGCCCGGCAAACGGGTATTTCACATCAAGGCGTGTGGGTGCAATCGATGCTGCAAAACGGTCGACTGGACGGTAACGGCAATGCGGCATCTGCCAACCACAAACTCACCGGGTTGATGGTCGGCGCGGATCATGACTTTGAACAGGGCACCCGCGCCGGGGTGCTGCTGGCCAGCGGTCAAATCAACGTAAAAACCGCAGGGAGCGACCAGGCCAGCCTCGACGGCTACCAGTTCGGCATACACGCAGGGCATACCTGGAACGGGTTCGGGCTATACGGCGGGCTGGCCTGGGGCCAGAACCGGATTAAAACCAGCCGATATATCCGCTTTCCCGGGGTGGAAGAACGTTTGTCCGCAGACTACCGCAGCCGCACCCAACAAGCCTTTGTCGAAGGCAACTATCACCTGCGTCAAGGCGCATGGGACTGGCAACCCTTTGTCCAGTTTGCCCGCGTCAACGCTGAAACTGACGGGTTCCGTGAACGCGGCGCCAGGAGCGCGCTGACGGGACGTGCAGCCAGCAGCGCGGTCAATCTGGCCACTGGCGGCTTGCGTTTCAAGGTGGATTTGAACAGAACCTCAATAGGCCCCTCCTGGCTCAGCCTTAACGGCAGCGCCGCCTATACCCGTGCCAGCGGTAACCTGAGCCCGGCCACCGACGTTGCCTGGCAAGAGGCAAGCACCATGCGCATTGCCGGTGCCCCGCTGAACAACTCGGCGCTGCAACTGAACCTGGGCGCAGTGGCCCGGCTCAACCGCAGCAACACAGTGAGCCTGAGCCTGAATGATCAGCGCGGTGAACGCTCGAACGCGCGAAGCGCATCAATCCAATATCAGTTCGAGTTCTAATACTTGAGGTGGTAGTTAAATACATCATTCTGTAAAAACCTCACGCTATAACGGACGGCCCGGTTATTCCCGATAAGGTCGTCCGTCATGCCCCTCGCCCCCCAACGCCTTGCACTCGCCATCGCGCTGTTAAGTTCAAGCGGCTTTGCCTCGCTGGCAATCGCCAGTGACATCACTCTGAGTGCACCCGGCACCAGCGCGCTGAACCTGGGCGCCAGCGATACGTTGACAGTGACCCCAACCGGCAGCCTGACCACCGCCAAGGTGGCGGTCACGCTCAAGGGCAGCACCAGCGGCACAGGCGTGGTGATCGATAACTCGGGCAGCCTGATTTCCAGCGGCGGACGGGCCATCGACAGCAGTGGCAGCGCATCAGGCCAGCGCAACTACAGCATCTTCAACCGCAGCGGCGCGATCATCCAGGGCAGCAACGATGCCTTGCGCATCGATACCAATTTCAGCAGCGGCACTGTACTTATCGACAACAGCGGCACCCTTCGTTCGACCGGCAGCGGCCAGGCCATCGACCTCGACGCGGTGCGCAGCGATGACGTCAACATCTCCCTGACCAACCGCGCAGGCGGCTTGATTCGCGGCGAGTTCAGCGATGGTATAAAGACCGGTGCCAACGCCTCGATTCTCAACTACGGCGAGATATCCTCGGGCGATGCGCTGACCGACGACAACAAGTTCGACGGCATCGATATCGACTCGGCCACCGGCGTGAGCGTCACCAACTACGGCAGCATTTCCGGCGGCCGCCACGGCATCACCACCGATCTGGGGGCGACACTGGTCAATTACGGCGATGTCACCGGGCGTAACGGCTCGGGCTTCGGCTCGGACGGCAATGGCACTGTGATCAACCATGGCACCATCACCGGCGCCTACTCCGGGCTCAAGCCCAACGGTGACGGCGATGGCGTGGATATCGACCTGATCGCCCATATCGAAAACTACGGCGTGATCCAGGGCACCGGTGCCGGCGGTGTGGATAAAAACGGCTTTGCCAACGGCAGCGAAGGTATCGCTCTGGGCGGCGGTTATATCTTCAACGCCGAGGGCGCGCGGGTCAGCGGCGCTAATAATGCGGTGCTGGTGGATGACGGCAGCGATGGCTCCGGGCTGGCCGCCACCACGCTGATCAACAACGGCACGATCAAAGGGCTGGACGGCTTTGGCGTGAAGTTTGTGGGCGAGTTCGAGGATGTGGTCATCAACAATGGCCTGATCAGTGGCAGCAATGGCCAGGCACTGGACCTGGGCGGCGGCAATGACCGCCTCACGCTGGGCAGCGCCAGCCGCTTCGAGGGGCTGGTGGATGGCGGCAGTGGCTACGACCGGGTGACCTTCGATGACCAGGCCGGTGGCAGCTTCGGCAACAGCCAGAACTTTGAATGGCTGGACGTCAAATCGGGCAGTTGGACACTCACCAGCCACAACGACTTCAGTGACGGCGGCGAGATTTTCAGTGGCGCCCGCCTGATCAATCAGGGCGCGATCAGCGGTTCCCTCACGGTCGACGCAGGTGGCGTTTATGCCGGTGGCGGCAGTGTCGGCAACCTGCTGGTCAACGGCACCCTGCAAACCGGCACGCAGCTGGGCAGCGCCACCATCAGCCATGACCTGACCCTGGGCAGCGGCGCGACCCTGGCCTATGGCGTCAATGCCGATGGCAGCAGCGCACCGGTGCAAGTCGGCGGCACCGCCCACCTCAACGGCTCGACCCTGGCGATCAATGCCAGCAGTGGCACCTACCCGTGGCTGAGCCAATACACCGTGCTCAACGCCGGAGCCATCGACGGCACCTTTACCAAGGTCACCAGCGATTACGCCTTCCTGACCCCAACCCTCAACTACAGCCCCACCAGCGTCGAGCTGACCTATGCACGTAATGACGTGGCATTTGCCGATTACGCCAGCAGTGCCAACGGCACCAGCGCCGCCATCGGCCTGAGCCAGCTCAAGGCTGGCAACGCGCTGTATAACGCCTTGCTCAACACCAATACACAAACAGCGGGAGCGGCCATCGAGCAGCTCTCCGGCAGCAGCAATGCGAGCCTCAGCAGCGCGACGTTGGGCGCCACTTCGCAGGTGGGCAGCAGCATGCTGGCAGCCATGCAGTCCCTTGGTGCTGGCGCTGGATTACGGGTTGCCAGTGTCGCCAGCGACACCCCTGCCCTGGCCGCCACCGGCCTGCCGCCCGGTGTGCGCAACCTCAATGACCCGAATGCCCAGGGCCGACTCTGGCTCCAAGGTCTGGGCAGCTATGGCCGACTGGACGGAGCCCACGGCAACAGTGACCTGACCCAACGCACCAAGGGCGGCGTGCTGGGAGCCGACTGGGCCCTGACTTCGGACTGGCGCATGGGCGTGCTGGGCGGCTACTCAAAAACCGATGTGGACAGTACCGGCATGGATGGCACCGTCAACAGCTGGCACGCGGGGGCCTATGCCATTCGCCAGAGCGGTGCGCTGGCCTTGCGTCTGGGCGCGGCCTATAGCGGCCATAACGGTGACAGCAAACGCAGCGTGATGTTTAACGGCTTTAGCGACCGCCCCAAGGGCGATTACCACGCCAGCAGCCAGCAAGCCTTTGCCGAACTGGGTTATGCCCTGAGCAACGGCCGCCTGAACGCCGAGCCGTTTGCCAACCTCGGGTATCAACGGTATGAGCGTGACAGCTACAGCGAAAAAGGCGGCGCGGCAGCGCTGCACGTCGACAAGCAAACACAGGACAACTTCAACAGCACCCTGGGCGTGCGCCTGGCACATCTGAGCCAACTGGAAAACGGCATAAGCATCACCCCGCGCCTGAGCGCAGGCTGGAAGCACACCTATGGCGATGTCAGCAGCTCAACGCGCCAGGCCTTTGTGCTGGGTGGCTCGGCGTTCAATGTCGAAGGCAGTGCCCTGGACCGTAACAGTCTGGTGCTGGAAGCCGGGCTGGATATTGGCGTCTCGGCCCGCCAGACCCTGGGCGTGGGCTACACCGGCGATATCGGCAGCAACAGCCGCAATCACGGGCTGCTGGGGCAATGGCAGATGAGTTTTTGACCATCTCCCTGAACCTGATCCCACAAATGATGGGCAATACTGCAGATAGGAGGCCTGCAAGGATTACTGTGGGAGCGGGCTTGCTCGCGATGCAGGCGACGAGGTCTGCCTGATACATCGCGGTGATGCCATCGCGAGCAAGCCCGCTCCCACAGGCACAAAAAAAGGCCCTCCCCGAAACCGGGGAGGGCCTTTTATTTAACGCCGGGAGTTAGCCCAGGTTAACGCCAAAGTTCGAAGCCAATGGCGCCAGGCCACCTGCAAAACCCTGGCCGATTGCCTTGAACTTCCACTCTTCGCCATTGCGATACAGCTCGCCGAACACCATCGCGGTTTCGGTCGAAGCGTCTTCGCTCAAGTCAAAACGTGCCAGCTCTTTACCGTCAGCCTTGTTCAGAACGCGGATGTAAGCGTTCGACACCTGACCGAAGTTTTGCTTGCGGCCATCAGCTTCGTGAATGGTCACGGCGAATGCCAGCTTCTTGGCGTCCTGCGACAGGCCCGCCAGGTTGACGTTCACTTGCTCGTCGTCACCGTCGCCAGCGCCCGAGCGGTTGTCGCCCTGGTGCACAACGTGACCGTCCGGCGACGTCTTGTTGTTGTAGAACACAAAGCTGCCGTCGTTCAGCACTTTGCCGCTCTCACCCACGATAAACACCGAGGCGTCCAGGTCGAACTCCTGGCCGTCAGTCACCCGTGGATCCCAACCCAGGCCTACAACCACTTCAGTCAGGCCAGGTGCTTCTTTGGTCAGGGAGACGTTGCCGCCTTTACTCAGACTTACTGCCATGTTCGTGAACCCTTATATGAAAAGTTAATGGGGTGCAGATTAGAATTTCAGACCGTAGCTTTCCGCCAATGGCTTGAGGCCGCCAGCAAAGCCCTGGCCCACAGCGCGGAATTTCCACTCGGCGCCATTGCGATACAGCTCGGCAAAGATCATCGCGGTTTCAGTACTGGCGTCTTCTGCCAGGTCATAACGCGCCACTTCGTTGTTGTTGTCCTGGTTCACAATGCGGATAAACGCATTGCGCACCTGACCGAAGTTTTGACGGCGAGCGTCAGCCTCGTGAATGGTCACGGTAAAGGCGATGCGATCGATGTCGGCAGGCACTTTGGACAGGTCGACCTTGATCGCCTCGTCATCGCCGTCGCCTTCACCGGTACGGTTGTCGCCGGTGTGCTCAACCGAGCCGTCAACGCTTTTGAGCTGGTTGTAAAAAATGAAATCGGAGTCAGCGCGGACTTTACCGTCAGCCTTGAGCAAGAAAGCGCTCGCATCCAGGTCGAAGTCTTGACCATCGGTGGAACGTGCATCCCAACCCAGACCCACGAGGACTTTAGTCATCCCCGGAGCTTCTTTGGACAGAGACAGATTGCCGCCTTTGGAAAGGGAAAGTGCCATGTGTAATTCTCCTTAGTAATGTGCGATCAAGCTTTCGTGTCGTTGTTAACGTCGGATTGCTCTTCTTCCTTACCGGGAAAGATGATGCTGGCCACGATACCAATGGCCAATACCACCAACACCACAATCAGACTGGTGTTTGGATCAATTTCATAACCATGGCCAAACAGGTGATCGGTTGCGTTCAGGGCCAGCTTGCCGGCGATAAAGAACAGCAATGCGATAACTGCTTTTTCCAGGTGTACCAGGTAGCGTTTCAGTGCTTCGAGAACGAAGTACATGGTCCGCAGACCCAGAATGGCGAACATCATGGCCGAGTACACGATCAACGGTTCACGGCTCACGGCAATCACTGCCGGTACGGAGTCGAAGGCAAACAGAATGTCTGACACCTCAACCACCACCACACACAAAAACAGTGGGGTCGCAAAAAGAGCGCCCTTGCCTACAAGGGTCATTCCCTTGTTCTGCGGCTTCGTGATCTCTTTTTCAAGCTCTGTACGTGAAACAAAGAAATTATGCCCGTGCAGCTTCGGCCAGACCGGGAACAGTTTTTTCGCAAAACGGTAGGCGATGTGCTTGGAGTAATCTTCCTCCTCATCCTCTTCCTTGCTGCGCAGCATCATCACTGCGGTCCAGGCCACAACCACGGCAAACAACACTTCGACCCAAGGACCAAACGCCAGCAGACCAGTACCGATCGCCACGAAAATCAGACGGAAGACGATGGCGCCGATAATGCCCCAGTACAGAACGCGGTGACGCAATGCGTCCGGGATCTTGAACCAGGCAAAGATCGCCATGAACACGAACAGGTTATCGACGCTGAGTACTTTCTCCAGCGCATAACCGGTCACGAACAGGCTGGCCACGCTTGGGCCGTGGGCCACATACAGATAGCCCGCAAACATAAGCGAGATCACTACCCAGAACACCGACCAGACGGCGGCGTTGGTCAGTGAGACCGGTTTATCGCTTTTGTGGGTAAACAGGTCGATTGCCAGAGCAATGACCGCCAGAGCCACAAATACAGCGATGGTAGTTGGCGGAAAGCCAATTGCCGTGTTTTCCATGATGTCCTCAGAGATCAAAATCGCCAGGGTTCAGCCCCAGCTCATTACAGATGGTGCGGCAAGCAGCCCGCTCACTTTCATCGAAGTTGCCGTCGGCGCTACCGATTGCGCAGCAAACACGCACCAGCAACCGTGCGGCATCTTCTTTTTTACGCAGTTGACCGATCGATTTCAGCGCTTCAGCGCGACCGATCTGCTGGTCAAACTCAAATTTTTCACAGACGGAGTTGAATGCCTTGATCACGTCTTTAACGTCAAAGGCCTTCAGCTCGTTCGAGTTTTGAATAAACCCGACCATCTTCTGTTTTTCGTCGCTGCTGATGTTGCCATCGGCAGCGGCCACCAGTGCGCACCCGGAAACCACAGCTTCCATGAATTCACGGTTCTTGAACTTGCTGACTTCCGTCGAGAGCTTGTCACGGGCGGCGGTAGCGTTGGTTTTGAGCCATTCGAGCATTGGAGTCACCTTGTCAGAAATTGCAGGTACGGCGCCTGTTTCATCAGGCGGCCACTTACACAGCGCTCATTTGGAGCCGGCAGCCCAGCGCATGCCCCAGCCGAACGCCTTATCCATATCCGAGTGGCCCTTGAAGAACTCAACCTTGCGGTTGACCTTCACGCTGCCACCGACGTTTTCGAGCAAAGCGATGGCGCACATGCCTTTGGTGCCACCCTCTTCGCTCAGGCGCACTTCAATCGGCGGTTCACCCGGGATGTACAAGGTGATCACGCCGTCGGTCGCCTGCCAGTTCGGCGCGCCTTCGTAAATGAACGCGTAAATCAGCACGCGACGCATCTTGCGCCACTCCTTGCCGTTGATACGCAGCCACTCGCCATCGCTCACCGAGCCGGTACGGTCGTCGCCCATCAACTGGATAAACGGCTCGTCACGGAAATCGCCAAAGGCATTGCCCAGGGCCTGTACCGCGCCCTTGCGGCCGTTTTCCATTTCGTAAAGGCAACCCACGTCCAGATCGATGCCGCCCGACTTGCCACGCAGGGAGGCAAAAAAGCCGCCGCCGCCAGCGTTGGGATTGGTACGGTTCCAGTTGAGGTTGATCTTGATCTCGCCGAAGTCACCGTCCTTTTTCTCAAGGCTTATGGACGGGCGCTGCTTGTCCAGGGTGATCTTCGACAGATTGATCTTCGATGCCGGGGCCGGGGCCGGAGCTGCAGGCGCAGGAGGTGGCGTCGGCGCTGCTGCAGGTGCAGCAATATCAACGCCAAAGTGCTCGGCCAGAGGCGCCAGGCCACCGGCAAAGCCCTGGGCCACGCAGCGGAACTTCCACACGCCCTGGCGGCGATAGAATTCACCGAGGATCAACGCGGTTTCCTGCATGCCCTGGGTCGGGATCGGCGCTTCGATGCCACCACTCACCGTTACGCTCAACTGCGGGAAGGCATCGAAACGGGCCTTGTTTTCGTAGATGGTCGCGGTCAGGGCGACTTTTTCGATGGCCTGATCAATGGCGTCCAGATTGACACTGAACACACTGCGACCTGCCGCCGATTCCACCAGCTTGACCGCGCCATTGTTGACGCTTTGCTGGCCGAAGAAGCACATGTCGTTGTCGCCACGTACCTTGCCCGATTCATTGAGCAAAAACGCCGAAACGTCCAGGTCCGCGCCCGTCACCGGGGTATAGCTGACAGTAACGCTCAGGGTTCCGCTGGCAACGCCGGTGTTGGCGCCCGGGGTCAGTGTGGTCATCCGCGCACCGCCTGGGCCGCATCACTGGCCAGATCCTGTGCGGTACGGCCATTGGCCACAGTGCCGATGGCGGTCAGGTCCCAGCCTGCCGCTGTGCGGCTGATGTAGGCCATGACCACGCCGGTGTGACGGCCCTTGTCCGATAGGTTGAAGCGCGCCAGCTCTTTGCCGGTCAGCTCGTCAACGATACGGCAGTAGGCGTTTTCTACCGCTTCAAAGTTTTGCCCGGTGAACGAGTTCACGGTAAACACCAGGTGTTTGACCCCGGCCGGCAGTTGCTCCAGGTTGACCTGGATCGACTCGTCGTCACCATCGCCCTCACCCGTGCGGTTGTCGCCGGAGTGAACGATGGAGCCGTCGTTGGACTTGAGCTGGCGAAACCACACCAGGTCCAGTGGTTGTTTGGCACTGTCGAGCAGGATGCACGAGGCATCCAGGTCGATGGCAGCATCACTGCTCAGCAGCTTGGCGAAAAAACCGCTGGGCTTGACCGGGTCCCAGCCCAGGCCCATACGGATTTTCTTGAGACCGGTTCCAGCTTCTTTCTCGAGAGAAATGGTTTGATTCTTGGACAGCGAAATGGCCATGAAGCGTCTCCTTGTCTGCACTGAAGCACGATAGGTAATTACTGATTATTGACATGCTTTGCTTACGCCTGGCTTACAGTTCCTCGCGCAAGCACACATCAAGCGGCCGCTTGCGACGCCACAGCGCGTGAAATTCACGCCAATGCGGCTCTTGAGCGGCCCCGAGCATCTGTTCATCGCCCCGGGTGTCACCCCAGGCACGCAGTTCGTATTGGCCCAAAGGCCCATATTGCGCCTGGAGCCGAATGACTTTTTGTTCACAGCGACAGTTGGTGCCTTCGATATCTCCGGTCAGCACGCCATCGACTGACGCCAGCCGCGTACCGATCAGGCCAATACCGAGTTTTTTGGCAAAAGGCGTGAGCACCAGTTCAGGGGACGCCGAGCAAATTGTTACGTTGGCGCCCTGCTCAATCTGGTTGGCGACGGATGTTAAGCCCAAAGGCCGCATCAGACGCTGCCAGGAAACGTCACAAAATGCTTCAGCGCGCTCCTTAACCCAGGCCTCTTTGGCGCCGGTCAGGTAGACCGCGATCAGTTTCTCTTTCAAATCATTGCGAGAAATCCTGCCCAGCAGGTAGCACGCCGTGGCCGGAATCATCCGCAACAGGCGCATCGCAAACAGGCGATTGCCAAAGGCAAAGCGCAAAAACGGCACAAAGCTGTCGTGATAGGTCAGCGTGCCATCGAAGTCGAACGCTGCCAGAACCTGCTTGTTGCCTTTGTCCGATGTATTCAAAACGTCGTTCAACCCACTAATTCAGCCAATCGCAGGCTGCCTCCAAAAGTGTCTGTCGGGCCGGCGGCTTCAGGGCGAACCCCTTGCCAATGTGCCCGTTCAATAATTGTTTGCGCCCATTTGTAATGGGTCGCGGGCTCGCACATGGCGTCGTTGAACTTGAACACCGCAGGCGCCGCCTCACTCAATATTTGGCGTGCACTGTTGAGATCTTCAAGGCTGACTTGCAACGCCCTGTGGATAACTGCAATTTGCGACGGATGGATTGCAGTTTTACCCACAAGCCCGTGAGCCATATCCAGCGCCAGTTCCTGCTCCAGCAAGTGCGGCGTATTGAGCTGCTCGAACACCGGCGCGGTCAGGGCAAAACCTGCCGAGCCCATGATCCCGCACAACATCGGAATCACATAGCTCATGGGCGTGCTGTACAGGGTCATGGTTTGCGGGCGACGCAAACCCAGGCAGCCCATCAGGTCATTGCCGCCGATGCGCAGGGCAATAATGCGTTCAGGCAACAGCTCCAGCATGGCGCTGCGCAGCTCCACCATGGCATTGGGCACAAAGACTTCCGGGGTTTCCAGGGTGGGCATCAGCATCAGGTCGGCGCGGGTCACCGCCTGCTGCCACTCGCGGATATTGCCCAGGCTGAGTTTGGGCACGACAAAACCGTCGACATGACGCATCAGTGACCATTCATTAAGCACCGCTGCCATTGCTGCATCGCGCGGGCGCACAAACAGGATCGGCCCGGACGACGGCCGGCCGCCACGGGCCTCGATGCCCAGCAGCAGGTTCTTGAGGTTGTTCAGCCCCTGCTGCACGTCAATTTCGGCCACAGCGTCTTCAAGGCACACCACCAGTGAGCGCAAACCCTGGATCTTCTCGCCCAGCACCACATCCAGAATATCGGGACGGGTGGCCGGCATATAAAGTGTGGCGCCCAAGGCATAGGCTGAATACTTGATCATCAGCGAACACTCCTGATTACGGTCACGGCGCGATACGGCCCCAGTTCATCACCGACTTCCTGGACCTCGATATTGGCCTGACGTGTCAGGTGCAACAGTAATTGCACGTCCTGATCACCCAGGTTACGCACCAATACGTGGTCCGGCACCCGGCGCATCACAGCGCGAGTGGCCTCGGCGATACCCGGTTTGACCCGGTTGGGGTTGGTCACCGCAAAGCGGGTCGAGATACGTTCGACCGCAGCGACCGCCGAGTGTTGCAAGGCGCCAGCCTGCTCTGCTGTCCAGGGTTGTGCAGCGGCCAGCGGGGCAAGTTGCGCCCGCTCGGTTTCGATGCTGTGGATAAAACTCATGGTCACGTCGTGTTCCGCCAAGTGGTCATACACCACGCAACCATGCAGGCCCGGGGTTTGCGGCCAGATGGAACGAGAAACCAGCCCTGAAACCGTGGCCCCCAGAATGCCCGAGGGGATCAGCCAGTCCTCAGCCGAAGCCGCCAGCCAGGCGCGGCCACAGGGGTCAGCCAGCACCACCAGGCGTGGGTCTGCCGGGAAACGCGAGTCCCCCGCCAGGCTCTCGCGGATCTGGCCGCTGATCGCGCCCTTGCCGGTCCAGCCATCGACAAACACGATATTTTCGGCACCGTGACTCTTGATGATAGCCTCGAGTGCGACGTTGTCGATTCCACGGTCACGAATAATGCTGATGCCGTAGTGCGCAGCCTCGCGCCCCAGATCGAGCAGTGCCCGGCGCAGCAGCACGCCCAGGGGCAAACCGGCACGCACAAAGGACACCAGCGCAATCGAAGGGCCGCTGTAGCGTTCATTCAAGGCCAGCGCCAGCGCCTGCACATCGGCCGCCATGCGCGCACCGTTCTGCGTCAGGGCACGCTGATAGAGGCTTTTATGGGTGTCGGACGGCGCATGCTCCTGGCTGATCATCTCGGAGTAATGGCGCTGCTGGGTCTGGATCAGCCGTTCTTTTTCCTGCACGTCGGTAACTTCAATCTGCAGGGCGCGCAGGAGAAAGTGCACGTCATCGGCGTCATAGCTACCACTGCCGACGGTTTCCAGGTCTGCAAATGCATTACTCATGGTCGACGCTCGCCAGCACATGGGCGGCCAGTTGCCCGCGCTTGGGCGTGCCCCACCAGTCGCACTCGGCCATAAAGCCCAGGTCCGACACGCTGTCACCAAAGCCCAGCAGCGGGCGTTTGCCGTTGATCGCCTGATCACGGCGAATCCACTCGCGTACCGCTTCACGCTTTTGCAGGGTGACGGGCAGGAACGCCAGGTTGTTGCCATTGCCGTGTACATACAGGCCATCTAGCAAACCGCGCGCCTTGACCTCGGCCAATACGGTGAGCAGCGCTGCGTCGGTTTCGTTGTTGTGCTTGGTGACCACGTAATTGGCCAGGCCCTGCTCTTCAACCACCCAACCGCGCAACGAAATGCCCAGCTCGGCACCAATGGCCAGGGTTTGCTCGCTCAGTTCGTGCAGACGGGTTTGCTCAAGCGCCAGTTCGTCGCACATGCGTGCATGCCAGACCGGGTCCAGTGAACCGTCGGGGTTGAGAATCACGCCGCCGTGGGCACACACCGCACCGTGGACGAACGGCAACTGCACCCGCTGATAGGCCTCGATGCTGCGCGCCGTCACCGGCACCACGTCGCTGGTAGCCAGCAGCCATTCCACAAAGCTCTTTTGCGTTGCGCTCATAAAGCCGTTGGGCTGGCCGTCCACATCCAGGGTGGCGGCAAAACGCGGCTCATCGCCCATTTTACGGGCGGTTTGAAACAGGGTGTCATCCAGATCAACGAACACCAGAGGACGATTACTGCTCATCAACGATTACCTGCGCATTCAACGCGCTGACCAGCGCCGGGTCGACGGCGGCTGCCGGGGTTTCGCTGCAAATCAGCACCCGATCGAACTGGCCGGGGGCGACGTTGTAAAGAAAATTGGGGATGCCCAGGCCGTAGTTGTCCGAGAACGACAACGCATGGTCGATACAATGGCCCAAGGCAATGGGCGAGCGGCTGGTGGAACTGAAGCGCACATCGGCACCCGCGCGCTCAAGTCGCTCGGCCAGCAGAAACGGGCGCCAGACGAATTCGCTGGTACCCACCACCAGGACCCGTTCACCGGGCGCGACCTGCAAGTCGGGCGCCAGGGTATCGAAATGTTCGCGAACACCCATGCGCCCCCAGTCACGGCTGGCATCGAGGGCCCAGTCGCCTTGGGCGACACTGCCCACCTCGGGCATATCCGGCAGCTCTGCGGCGCAATCTTCGGCGAACGTGTAGCGACCGTCGAGCAACGAGACGCTGCTGACGTGGTTGCCCATGGCCTTGCGCACAGCGTCCTGGGACCAGTCGGTCAGGGTCGCGGTCACGATACGTTCAATCGAGTTGAGCCCGGCTTCGGCCAGCGCCCGGGACAGGTTGATAAAGGTATTGCCGGTGGAGGCTTCATCGTCCACCAGCACCAGCGAACGGGCGTTGAGCATCATGGCGCGGGTTTGCGCGTTTTGCGGCAAGTGCAGCAGATGCGAGCTGGCGTGGCTGTGTTCTTCTTCAAAACGGGCAAACAGCTCGCTGCCCGTGGGGTGGCGGCTGCTGCACAGATACACGCTGTCATCACGGGTGTGGCTGAGCGCACGGTGTACGCCAGCGCCCAGGCCAACGGCGGTTTCGGCCATACCGATCACCAGCACCGGGCCGGGCAGGTCGGCGGGGATTTTGGCCGCCAGCGCATTGAAGCTTGCCGCCATCAGCGACGGCCGCGCCGGGATATGCCGGCCCAGCACACGGGAAACGAATAAAAAGGCGCGTTTAGGGTTTCGGCGCTCGGCAAAATCGAAAAGTGCCTGTGGATCAACGGTCGATGCATTGACCTCTACCTCCAGGCGACCGCGTTTAAGGTTTGCATGCAACACCTTGGGTTCGGTCTTGGAATTACCGCTGCTCATTGATGATTACTACCTGAACATACTGAAAAATGGGGGACGATTAGGGAGACGGGGGGTTATGACAAGTAAAAAATGGTTACTGAAGATGGCTGGCGTCAATTCGCCATAATCCAGCCTGGGATGCTCGCACCAATTGCGGCGTGCTCAACGAGCGCTCGCCGCGCCCGCGCTGGGCCGGCACACCGGCCGCCTCAAGAAATGCCAGCACCAGCGCCGACTTGACGGCAAAGTTCATGTTCTGCGCATCCGCCATGCTGGACGTCACCAGACCACCGACCAAACCTTGCGGGTCGAACACCGGGCTACCGCTGGAGCCAGGCTGGATTGGCGCGGTGAACTGCATCAGGCTGGCATCGTCGCGCAGGCCAAACAGCCCCGAAACCACACCTTGGGATACTTGCACGCCACCGCCCGCCAGCCCGGCCAGCGGAAAGCCCAGGGTGACCACACTTTCGCCCAGCTCACAGCCCATGCCCTCGCGAAAAGTCAGCGGACTCAGGGGCGGCGCGCCAATAACGCGCAACAAGGCGAGATCATTTTTGCGATCGACCACCACAGACTCCGCCTTGTATCGACCATCAAAGGAGGTAATCGACAGTTGCTCAAGGCCTTCAATGACATGGGCGCAGGTCAAAATATGCTGGGCACTCACGGCAAAGCCGGTACCCGTAGCGCCCTGGCGCGCAGTGCTGTCGTCCGACGCCTCGGGCTGTGTTCGTTGCGGATGGCGATCATCCAAAGGCAGCCCCATGCGTCGGGCTAAAGCACCCAGACCGTAGGCTGACGCTTCGGCCAGTGCGCGAATCTTCCACTGATCGTTACGACGGTACGCCTCGGCAATGACCATTGCGCCATCACCGTATTCAGCCAGTGCCAGACTGTGCTCGATCTGCGCACCGACCTTGAGCTGAAAACTGCCCAGTTCGCGTAACGGGCCCAGAGCGCCGAACACATACAGCACCAGCAACACACGTTCACAGTGTGCAGGCAGTTGCTCCAGCGCCAGGGTAAAACGGGCCACACCGACGGTGTCATGCCAGGCCAGCCAGGGTTGCGGGGCGTGCATCAGTGCAGGCTCGCCGACGGGTTGGCGCTGGTCATCCACGGCCAGCAACGCCAGCCCCGCATAGTCACCCAATGCGCCCGCTCGCGAGCAAGTCAGGACCATCTCACAACGCACAGACTCAAGGGCCGCATTGGCGCCTGGCATCAATATCATCGCTTGTGACTCCCCTGTGCCCGCGACAAACAAGAGCTGATCACCTTAACAGCTCTTCTCCACGAACCGGAACCACCACCGTGATCGCCTTGACCTGCACATCCTCGCGCCACACGCTGGCCGGAACAGGCAGGCCCAGGCGACGCGCGGCAAAGATACCGGGCAGATTGACCCCGGCTTCGCGGGTATAGCCGATACCGCCGGAATAACGCAGGTTGATCTCCAGCAAATGCGGCTGGCCTGCAGCATCATCGCGGGTCTGCACATTGACGATGCCGTCGCACTTGAAGTGACGCGCCGCCTTGATCGCCAGTTCGACCGCGGCACCATCGCGTTCGAAGGTCTGCATCAGGCCCTGCTTGCGCCGCCCGACATAAGCCACAGCCTCGCCTGCCTCGCAGACCATGTCCACCGAGCATTCGCTGCCGGGCATATAAGGCATCACCAGCAACGGTTTGGGGGCCTCGGACTGACCGTAAGCCTGGGCAAACACCGACGCATTGACCTCATGGGCATCGGCATTGGCAAAACTGCGAAACGGGTCGACATCATCGGCCAGACGCCAAAAGCCCTGGCCATAAATGCCGCGCGTCGGTTTTACACAGACCTGACCGTCGCGGGCCAACTGGGCGTAAGCCGCCTCCAGTTCAGCCCGGGTGCTCACCGTTATCGCTGGAATACACGCCAGCCCTGCCGCCAGGGCTTCACGGGTAAAGGTCGACTTGTCGTCCACCCGCTCAAAGGTGTCCAGATCCAGCGCGCCAGTAATCAGTTGCAGCCCGGCCGCTTCAAATTCGGCGCGGTGCGTTTCATACACCTGCCCCACACGCCCGGCCAGTACCACCTTGATCTGCTGGGCGCGAGCCTGTTCGATCACCCAGCCGATGCGCTCCTGGTTGTCCTGCGGCTCGCGCCAGGCAACATCGGCCAGCCCGGTGATCTCAGGGCGATTCTGGCGGTGTGAAGCAAAAATCCGCACCGAGTCCGGCAGCGCCGCCCGGGCACCTGCAATCACGTCGCGTTGGCTCGATTGCCCTTCAAGAAACCAGATCATGAACATCCCTTGGTACGGATAAACGCGGGAGTCTAGCGCAAGGCTAATACCAACGCCCTTAGTCATTAGGGGGAGTCTGTGTAACCAAATATGAAATTAACTAACTAAATAGTTCATAATGTGCGGCATCGTGTCGCGCCCCGTCGCTGACACTTCATATAAAGGAGCTCCCGTAGATGTTTTTCTCTTCCCGCGCCCTGCTGAACACCAGCCTGTGCGGCGGCTTGTCATTGCTGGCCCTGACGCCTGCCTGCGTACTGGCCGACACCACCGACAACCTGATGAACCGTTCGACCCTGACCGGCGACTGGGGCGGCGAACGCCAGAAGCTGATCGACAAAGGCATCAAGCTGACCGGTGATTACAACTCCGAAACCTTCTCCAACCTGCATGGCGGGATCAAGCACGGCACCCGATACTCGCAACAAGTGCGGATCGGCGCCCAGTTCGACCTGAGCAAACTACTCGGCAGCGCCGATGCTGGCCTGGTGCAAATCACCGTCAACGATCGTCGCGGCCACAGCGCCTCCGAAGACCTCGTAGGCAACCGCCTGCCGATTCAGGAAAACGCTGGCGGCAACTACACTCGCCTGTCCGAGTTCAGCTACCAGCGCACCTTGTTTTCCGAAGACCTGACCACCAAGGTCGGCTTTATGCCGATGGGCAACGACTTTGGCGGCATGCCGTTGCTGACCAGCTTCGTCAACGCCGGTTTCTGCGCCCACCCGCTGACCCAGTCCAATGGCAGTGGCTGGACCAACTACCCCACCGGCCACTGGGGCGGCGAACTGCGTTACACCGTCAGCCCGGCCCTGACCTTGCAAACCGCTGTGTTCCAGGTCAACCCCGAGTACAACAGCCGCTCCTCGGAAGCCTTCAGCATGACCACCAAAGGCACTACCGGGGCGATCATGCCGCTGGAGGCGATCTTCACCAACGACGCCTGGCTCAATGGCCAATACAAGGTGGGCTGGTACTACGACACCTCTAACACCCGCAAGATTGGCAGCACGCAAAAAGCCAACAACCGCACCGGCGCTTACGTGCTGGTCGACCAGGCCATCTGGCGTGACGAACAAGACCCCGAAAGCGTATTGCGTGCCTTTGGCCAGGCCTCCAGCAGCAATGCCGCGACCTCGCCGATGCGCCACTGGTACTCGGTGGGCCTGGTCAAGCAAAAACCGTTTGCCAGCCGCCCGAAAGACAGCATCGCCTTCGCCTATGGCCGCGCCGTATTCAACTCGCGCTCCCGGGACGTACAGGAAGCGGCCGCCAGCGGCCCCGAGCAGGCGGACATGATCGCCAGCCTGGACAGCGGCGAGCAGTTGCTGGAACTCAATTACGGTGCGCAAGTTACGCCATGGCTGTTGTTGCGCCCGGACCTGCAATACATCATCGAACCGGGTGCGTTCTACGGCGCCAGGCGCAGCAATGCACTGGTGGCGGGCTTGCAGGTTAAAGCAACGTTCTGACGAGTGCCGCTGCGGCATAAAATCTGTGGGAGCGGGCTTGCTCGCGATGGCATCGCCTCAGTTTACCTGATGCACCGAGCTGCCTGAATCGCGAGCAAGCCCGCTCCCACATTGATCAGCATCAGCGCAAACAGGTTTCACAATTCGTTAAGAATTGCCCTCCTATACTCCAGTGCAGTATTTCCTTCGATTGCTGCCTGGTAACCCAATGCGCCTGTCTCGTCCTGCTCTGCTGTTATTACTGCTCGGTTGCGTGCTGTTGTTTTTTGCACTGGGCAATCACCAACTGCAGGGCTCGACCGAGTCGCGGGTAGCGGGCATCGCCATGCAGATGCACCTGAGCGACGACTGGGTCACGCCCAATCTGCTCAATGATCCCTTCCTTGAAAAACCACCCCTCAGTCTTTGGCTGGACGCTGGCGCAATCCGTGTGTTCGGCGGCGAGTTATTCGCCGTGCGCCTGGCCTCGGCCTTTGCCGGGCTGTTCAGCCTGCTGTTGCTGTACACCATGCTGCGCAAAATGGGACGCCCCACCGCCCTGGCCTGGACCGCCGCCGCAATGCTGGCAACCATGGGCATCTTTTGGGGTAACGCCCGCCAGGTAGGCGAAGACTCCCTGCTGACCCTGGGCGTCAGCATGGCCTTGCTGGGGTTCTTTTATGCCAGTCGCCAGCCTCGTTGTGCATGGGGCACTTGGCTGCTGTTTGCCACCGGCATTGCCATTGCCACCCTGAGCAAAGGCGTACTGGGCCTGGCGCTGCCGGGAGTGGTGATTTTTGTCTATTTATTGTGCGAAAGCCTGATCGAAAAACGCTTCATGCTGCACAACTGGCTGCGCCCCGCACTGTTCACCCTGCTGGGGCTGATCCCGCTGTTGATCTGGCTGTGCATGTTGTACCAACGCGGCGGCATGCAGGCGGTCAGCGAACTGCTGCTGACCAACAGTGTCGGGCGCTTTAGCGGCTCCTTTGTTGAAGCCGGGCATTACGAACCCTTTTACTACTACCTCAGAAAACTGCCCGAAGCCTTTTTGCCGTGGAACCTGCTGACCTACCTGGGCCTGTGGCACTTTCGCAAACAGTTGCGCAGCAACCCGTTTCTGCTGTTTTTCTGTGTGTGGCTGGTGGCGCAATTTGTGCTGCTCAACCTGGCCTCCAGCAAGCGTGCGGTGTACATGATGTCGATGGCACCAGCCGCTGCTGTGATTGCCGCTGAATATGCCCGGGTGCTGCTGGACGGGTTGCGCAAGAAAAGCCCGGCCTCGCCCGTGGCCAGATTTCTCAGTAACTACCACCGCTCGCTGGCCGTTGCCCTGCTGACGGGCCTGGTGGCCGCCTATCTGCTAGCGGCACACTGGGCCCCGCGGGCCGACAAGGAGGAATCCTTCCAGGCGATCGCGGCCCAGGTCATGGCGCTGCAAGCCAGCGGCAAACAGGTCGCCCTGCTCAGGCCCGACGAGCGCCTCGGTGCCATAGTGTTTTACAGCCAGCAATTGCAGCACACACTTAAAACCACGGCTGAACTGCAGGCATTTCTCAGCGCATCCCCTGACCATATCGCCCTTGTCGAGAATCCCGAGATCCCGGGTATTGCCCTGAACGTTCTGGATGAGGTCAGCGTGGGCCGGCACCACTTCTACTTCGTCAGCCTGGCGGCCCCCGCCGCATAAATTTGATCCGGGGCAACAGATCTGCAGATGGCGTGGCCGATCACCGTGCATTGGCTACGCTCCTTGGACGATTCCCGGACACAAGGAGCCTGCCATGACCATCAGCATTTCCAGCAAGACCCTGAGCGACTACGACGCCAACCTCGCCTTCAACACCGCCACTGCGTTTTTGCGCAAATCCGATCTGGCCAACTACCTGATCGATCAGCTGGAGCAGCAGCACGTAAAGCTCAGCATCGAGGTCAATACCGACCCGGCCCTGGCCAATCAGGATGTGTCGAACAACGGCTCGATTGTCTGGAACCTGCACAACGGCGCCGCGCCGGGCGCCAACCTGGCCGACGTGACGGCCCTGCTCAACCGCATACCGGCGCAACAAAAGCCCTATATCAGCAGCCTCTGGGGGCTGATGCATTTGCTCGCCCTCGCCTGCCAGCAATTGAACAGCCAGCTCAACTTTCGTGATGCGGATGCGACCTGGCCGTGGCTCGACGAGAAAGTACTCAGCGCCAACGATATCGAAAATGTGGTGGCCCGCGAACTAAGCGACCTGCCATTGCCCGATGAGCAAAACTGGGATCGCCTGCTAAAGCGCATTTGATGGGTGTGCAGTGACTCAGTGGGGCAAGCCTGCTCGCGAAATTCTCGTTAGCGAACTTCGCGAGCAGGCTCGCTGCCACGGCTTAAAATTGCGAGGCTTCATACCCGTGACGGCTGCTTGCCGTCATCACCGGCACGATGTTTTCCCAATCCTTGGGCTCGATATAGCCAAGCATCTGCGCCTCGCCATTGGTCTCATTAGTACTGATAAATAATGTGGCGCCGTAGCCGAAGGTGGTCCTGGTCGACAGGTGCATATCGGTGAGCAACTGGTCCATACACTCACTGTGGCTCACCAGGATCAGATTGCGACCCGGCACTTTGTGCTGGAGGGCATCACGCAACATGCTGCCCCGGCAATTGAATAGCCAGTCCAGTGCCTCCACCGGCCGCACAAACATGGCATCGGCGGTTTGCCGGGCGCGGGTCAGCAAGCTGCTGTAAACATCGGTGTTCATCAGCCCCAACTGCTTGAAGTCCGCGCCCAGCGCCTGAACGACAACCTCACCGCGTACCGTCACACCGTCCGCTGGCCCCAGGCATCGGGAAGAGGAACGATCGCAACGCTCGCCGTGGCGCACCACCGCAATCACATCGCCCTTGGCCCAGCTCTCGGTCAACAACTGCACATGATCGGCATGGCTCGGTTGCGCCAGGTTGGGCGGGGACGCTGGTGCCAGCAACGCCAATGCCAGCGCAGCCGCCAGCACGCTCGCGGCGATGACCACCAGCGCATTTCGATAACGCTTAAGCACACGACGCAGCAGCGTACGGTTAATCCCGATCAGATCAAGGCTCAATGTCACGGTACTTATGCCCCCCGCGGCAATCAGTGAAAGACACTGGCGCCACCCTATAGCGCGAATATGACAGCGGGTCGGTGACAGACCCGCACGCCCAACAGACTTGCATGGCGCAGGTCTCAATTAGCTGAACAGGAGTCTAAAAAAGCGCAGGTCAGAGGCAGGTGAAACGAATGTGAAAAAAAACTTGAGCCATGAATAAACAAAGCGTTGAAGAAAACGTTTCAGCTCTGGCGAAAGCCGCCGATACCCCCCAACACAACACTCGGCTGGGCCAAAAAAATAAAACCCTCCAGCGAACTTAGATCATGCGTGCAGCGTTCCTGGAGAACTCTATGAATAGATGGCTGAGCAATATCAGCGTCAACCTGAAACTGTCCCTGGGCTTTGGCCTGGTACTGGCCCTTACCTGCGTGATGGCCGTCTGCAACTGGATCAGTCTGGACAAGATGATTGATCGCAGTAACTGGATGAGCGACATCACCCGTTTAAACACCGCGTTTACCAACCTGCGGGTTACGCGCTTGCAGTACATGCTCACGGACGGTGACGAAACCGCCGCACAGGGCGTACAAACCAGCATCGATGCGTTTTCGTCCCTGCAAGCACAACTGATCAGCACCTTCCAAAGCCCGGAGAACCTCAAGCTGCTCAAGCAGCAACAAGAGATCATCGGTCGCTACGAGAGTGCGCTGGTCACCATGCGCAAGGCCTACGTTGAATCCGCCGTATCGCGGGCCAACATGGACCGCAATGCCGCACTGGCACAAGACGCCATCGCCACCCTGATAGCCCGCGCCCTGCAACTGCCCGCAGGCGATGAAAACCGTTTTGCCATGTTCCAGACCGTATCTGAAGTGCGCGAGCAGTTCCTGCTCTCGCGCTATCAAGTACGCGCCTACATCGCGGCACCCAACCCCACCACCGAAAAAGCCGCACGCCAGCAACTGGACAGTGCCGTGGCCAGCCTTGAGCGCCTGAACTCGCACTTTGCCACGGACGCCGGCGATACCCTGCGCACCCTGACCCGGACCATGGAGCAGTACCAGCAAGCGCTGGAGCTGTACGCCAGCACCGACAACACCATTATTGCCACGCGCAAGGACATGACCGAATACGGCAGCAACATCCTGGGCATCAGTGATGAACTGTACAAAATCCAGCTGCAGCGCCGTGACATCGAAAGCGCTACGGCCAACAGCATGCAACTGATCACTACCTTGCTGGTGCTGCTGTTTGGCATCACCGCTGCGGTGATCATCACCCGCCAGATCACCGTCCCCCTGCGCGAAACCCTGGCCGTGGTCGACCGCATTGCCAGTGGCGACCTCACCCAGAACCTGCGCGTTACCCGCCGCGATGAACTGGGGGTATTGCAACAGGGCATTGCACGCATGGGCACTACCCTGCGTGAGTTGATCAGCGGTATTCGTGATGGCGTCAGCCAGATCGCCAGTGCGGCCGAAGAGTTGTCGGCCGTGACCGAACAGACCAGCGCCGGGGTCAACAGCCAGAAGATCGAGACCGATCAGGTGGCCACGGCCATGCATGAAATGACCGCCACCGTGCAGGAAGTTGCGCGCAACGCCGAGCAAGCCTCGCAAGCGGCCGCTGCGGCGGACAATGAAGCCCGCGAAGGCGACACCGTGGTCAATCAGGCGATCGATCAGATCGAGCGTCTGGCAGTAGAGGTCGGCCGTTCGACCGAAGCCATGGCCGTGCTGCAACAGGAAAGCGACAAGATCGGCAGCGTGATGGACGTGATCAAGGCCGTGGCCGAGCAGACCAACCTGCTGGCCCTCAACGCGGCCATTGAAGCGGCCCGTGCCGGTGATGCCGGGCGTGGTTTTGCCGTGGTTGCCGATGAAGTGCGCGGTTTGGCCCAGCGCACGCAAAAATCCACCGAAGAGATTCAAACCCTGGTGGCAGCCCTGCAAAGCGGCACCCAGCACGTGGCTACGGTGATGCAAAACAGCCGCACCCTGACCGACAGCAGTGTGAGCCTGACGCGCCACGCGGGCACATCGTTGCAGGGCATCACCCACACCGTGTCAAATATCCAGTCGATGAACCAGCAGATTGCCGCCGCTGCCGAGCAGCAAAGCGCAGTGGCAGAAGAAATCAGCCGCAGCATCGTCAACGTGCGCGACGTTTCCGAACAAACCGCCGCGGCCAGCGACGAGACGGCCAAGTCCAGCGTTGAACTGGCGCGGTTGGGTAACCAGCTGCAAGAGATGGTCAGCCACTTCAAAGTTTAAAAGCACCCTCACCCCAACCCTCTCCCGGAGGGAGAGGGAGCTGATTAGCGGTGTTCTTGAGGTCGCGTGCGGTCAGTCCCCTCTCCCTCCGGGAGAGGCGTGGTGAGGGGCTCTTGATCTTCAGCGCCCTATTCGTGATGTACCCGGGCGCGCTTGAGCAGCTTCTTGCTGCGTTCGGACAAGTGCAACACGCGCAGATGCTTGCCCGCTTTGCGATAGCGCTCGCGCAAGGTATCCAGTGCCGCAATGGCCGAGTAATCAACAAAGGTCAAATGCTGGCAATCGAGGGTCACCTGCGCCGGATCATTGGCCGGGTCAAACTGTTTGAGAAAGGCCGTGGTCGAGGCAAAAAACAGCGTGCCATGCACGCGATAAAGCTTGCTGCCATCACTCTGCATATCCGCATCAGCATACAACTGGCGCGCCTGCTGCCAGGCAAAATTGAGCGCGGCGATAATCACTCCGCACATCACCGCCACCGCCAGATCGGTAAACACGGTAATCACCGTCACCGCGATAATCACCAGCACATCGTTGAGCGGCACCTTGTTCAGCACTCGCAATGAAGCCCAGGCGAAGGTCTGCTGCGACACCACAAACATCACCCCCACCAGCGCGGCCAACGGGATACGCTCGATAAACGGTGACAGGAACAACACAAACAGCAGAATCATCACCCCCGCCGTCACACCGGACAACCGCCCGCGCCCGCCGGAACTGAGGTTGACCACGGTCTGCCCGATCATCGCGCAACCGCCCATGCCACCGAATGCACCCGACACCATATTGGCCGCCCCCAGCGCCACGCACTCGCGGTCCGGGTAGCCACGGCTTTCGGTGATTTCGTCGGTCAGGTTAAGGGTCAGCAGGGTTTCCAGCAGACCCACCACCGCCATCACGATTGCATAAGGCGCGATGATGCTCAGGGTCTCCAGAGTCCAGGGAATCTGCGGCAGGCTAAAGCTCGGCAAACCACCGGCGATATGCGCCATATCGCCCAAAGTGCGGGTCGGCAAACCGAGAAAATAAACCGCCAGCCCAACCCCCAAAATCGCCACCAGCGCAGGCGGCGCGGCACGGGTCAGGCGCGGCAGCAGGTAAACAATGGCCATGGTCGCCGCCACCAGCCCGATCATCATGTACAGCGCCATGCCACTGAGCCAGGTATCACCGTCCTTGAAGTGATCCAGCTGCGCCATGGCAATCACAATCGCCAGCCCGTTAACAAACCCCAGCATCACCGGGTGCGGCACCATGCGCACCAGCTTGCCGAGCTTGAGCAGACCGAACGCCAGCATGATCAGCCCGCTCAGCAGCACCGTGGCCAGCAGATACTGCACACCGTGTTGCACCACCAGCGCGATGATCACCACCGCCATCGACCCGGCTGCACCGGAGACCATGCCCGGCCGCCCGCCAAACAGCGCGGTGAGGGTGCAAATAATAAACGCGCCATACAAGCCCATCAGCGGGTTGAGATGGGCAACCAGTGCGAACGCAATGCACTCGGGCAATAGGGCGAAGGACGTCGTGAGCCCGGCCAGGACATCAGCGCGCAGACGTGAGAGTTTCATGGTTTACCTAAAATTCGGGACGGGGAAAACGGAGGGCGTAACAAGCAACAGATGGTAACAAATTGCAGGCGGGAAAAAGCAACTGTGGGAGCGAGCTTGCTCGCGATGGGATCGCCGCGGTGTACCTGATAGACCGAGGCGTCTGCATCGCGAGCAAGCCCGCTCCCACAGGGTGGGGGGGAGAGTTGCGGAGTTACTTCACCACCATACCCACCCCACGCCCACGCGGATCGGAGGCGGTTTCAAGCTGAGTGCCATTAACCCGGATCGCCTGAATATCACCCATGTTCCAGCCCTGATCTTCCAGGGTGTAACCCATGGCCTTCAACTCGTCGGCCACCTTGCCGGTCAGCGGTGCATAGGCATCAAAGTAAATGGTGTCCTTGGGCAGCAACTGGTGATGCACACGCTGCGCCGCCACGGCTTTTTCCAGCGGCAGATCGTAGTCGTAGATATTGTTCAGCACCTGGAAAATCGAGGTGAAGATCCGCGAACCGCCCGGGGTACCCAGCACCAGCGTGACCTGACCATCGCGGGTCACCAGGCTTGGGCTCATCGACGACAGCATGCGCTTGCCCGGCTCGATGGCGTTGGCATTACCGCCTACCACACCAAAGGCGTTGGCCACCCCCGGCTTGGAGCTGAAGTCATCCATTTCATCGTTCAGCAAAAAGCCCGCGCCTTTAACCACAACGCCACTGCCGTAATCCCAGTTCAGGGTGTAAGTGTTGCTGACCGCATTACCCTGTTTGTCGACGATGGAAAAGTGCGTGGTCTGATGCGGCTCCAGGCCCGGTTTGACCTTGGCCGTCTCGGAAATCGCCTTCGGGTTGACCTCTTTCGCTCGCTTGGCGATATAGGCCGGGTCGGTCAGTTCAGCTACCGGCATCTTGCCGAAGGCCGGGTCGCCGAGGTAGTCGGCACGGTCAGCAAACACGCGCTTTTCGATTTCGGCCAGCAGGTGGATATAAGGCGCTGAGTTCAGCTCCACGCCTTTAAAGTCCGCGGCACGGTCTTCCTTGATGCCGATCAGTTGCGCCAGTGCGATCCCGCCCGAGCTTGGCAGCGGCGCGGTGTACAGGGTGTTGCCGCGGAAATCCACCCGCATCGGCTCACGCCAGCTGACCTTGTAATCGTTGAGATCTTGCCTGGTGATCAAACCCTTGTCCTGCTGCATTTGCGCGATCAGCAGGTCGGCGGTCTTGCCGTGGTAGAACTCCTTGGCGCCCTGGTCGGCGATGCGTTCAAGGGTCACGGCCAGCTCGGGCTGCTTGAACGTTTGCCCCGGCTTCATGCTGCCGAAATAGTCGCCGAAGTTGGTAGTGCCCTTGAACAGCGCCAGCGCATCTTCGCGGTACTGAAATTGCTGGTCGGCCACCTTGAAACCGTTTTTAGCGTAACCCACGGCCGGGGTCAGCAACTCGGCCCAGGGCAATTTGCCGAAGCGCTGGTGCGCTTCCCACAGGCCCATCACCGTGCCCGGCACGCCAGCTGCGCGTGAACCGACAAGGCTCAGGTTCTCGATGATCTCGCCTTTTTCGTCGAGGTACATATCACGGGTAGCAGCCTTGGGCGCGGTTTCGCGATAGTCGAGGAAATAGGGTTTGCCATCGATATACATCGTCATAAAACCGCCGCCGCCGATATTGCCGGCTTCGGGGTAGGTCACGGCGAGGGTGAAGGCGGTGGCGACAGCAGCGTCGACTGCGTTGCCGCCTTTTTTAAGAATTTGCGCGGCTACTTCGGCGCCGTATTGGTCCGGCGCGGCGACTGCGCCGCCTTCCAGAGTAACGGCATACGCCGAGGAGCTGGCGGCAATAGCAGCCGTCAAGGCCAGGGTTTTGAACCACACAATGCGCATTTGTTACTTCCTTTTATTGTTATCAACTGTGGCCGAACCTTGTCTGAATTCGGCAACATTTTCAAACAACAAAAGCAAAACTGAGCGATGACGCACAACCTTTCGGGCGCATCTACCGGGCTTTTGTGGGAGCGAGCTTGCTCGCGATGGGATCGCCGCGGTGTACCTGATAGACCGAGGCGTCTGCATCGCGAGCAAGCCCGCTCCCACAGGGAGGGGGTGGGTCAGGCGGATGCTTCGGCTATCAGCGCATCCATCAGGCCACGGGCCATTTCGATACCGTGAATCACGCACCACAACTGCTCGGCTTCATAACCGCTGAGGTGGGAACGGATATCGTCGGCAGTCAGTTCCGCGCCCTTGAGCAATAGCGAGGCGTGTTTAAGCGCGTCCTGAAGCGGCACGCCGGGGTTGATGCTAAATAGCGAAGTGCCCTCATGGGCGCAGGTAAACAGCGGAGAATCTGGGACAATTTTCTTCATAGCATTGCTTTCTCAATTAGGGATGAAAGAACTGCCAATGCTCCGCTGTCATTCGGAAAGGGTGGCAGCTGCGTGCGGTTGACAGACCGAGGAGAAAGCAAGACAGAACGACTCGGTGCACTCGAAAGTGCCCCACACGCAGCCGCCATAACACGATGAAATGTTTATGACGCTGTCTTGCTCACTCTCATCGGCCTGTCAAAACCGGTCACTGAAATCAGCGACCCGCCGAGACTATCGACCCGTTTACAGCACCACAAGACGCTCGGGATTCTCTAGGAAACATCACTCAAGAGAAAGCGAAACGTCAGGTGCAGACGTTGCTTTATGTGTAGCCGCCGCCCACAAATCCCGTAGGAGGCCTTACAGCATTTCGTCCTTGATCCACTGCACCACGCTGTTGCGCTTCGGTGCCCAGCCCAGCAGTTCGCGGGCGTTTTTGCCACGCACGCGGCTGTTGGAGCCCAGCCCGTAGTTGGCCATTTCATAGCCCCATTCGGCTTCGGCGTCTGCCAGTGGCCAGTCGTGGGCGTGCCCCAGGCCCAGGGCTTGAGCAATGGCGTTGCTCATGTCGGCAAAGGCCGCTTCGCTGCTTTCAACAAAGTAGAAGGTGCCGGCCGGGGTTTTCTCCAGCGCCAGCAGGTACAGCGCCACCACGTCTTCGATATGCACGTTGGACCAGATGTTCTGACCGCTGCCCACATGGCGCACCACCGCACTTTTACGCGCTTGCTTGAGCAGACGCGGCAACTGCACGCTGTCGCGGTTGACGCCCAGGCTGTGGCCGTAGATCAGGGTGTTGCAGATCACCGCCGAGCGCACGTTGTCCTGCGCTGCCGCGAGGATCAGGTTGTCGATGGCCACCCGCGCCGCCTTGTCCACGGTTGGCTCGGGCAATTGACCTTCGTAGTAAATGATATCGCTGGCCTTGCCGCCCGAGGCGTCGCCGACAATGCTCGAACCGCTGGTGTGCAAGAACACTTTGCCGCTGCCACGCAGGGCATCGAGCAAGGCTTCGACGCCGCCACGGTGGTCGCTGCTGGCCGCGTTGATCACCGCATCGGCCTGACGCGCCAGGGTGGCGAGCAAGGCGCTGTCATCCAGAGTGCCGATGACCGGAGTAATACCCAGGGCAAGCATTTGCTGCTCCTGCTCCGGGCTGCGCACCAGACCCGTAACTTGATGCCCGGCCTTGACCAGTGCCGTGGCAATCGAGCCACCGATAAAACCTGCTGCGCCGGTTACGAAAACGTTCATGCCATGACTCCCGTGTGAGTAAGTGATAGGGCCAGTATCAAAGAGTCATGGCGACAGAAAAACCCGCGCCCGGCCAATTCAATCTTGCCTGCAGATCACGAATCAGCCGCGGATTCACCCTTGAAAGTGCGGCCCCGCGTACCCGGAGAGCTTGGCCTGGATAAAGTCCAGAAAGCACTGAATGCGCAGCGCCAGCTGCGAGTTGCGGTAGTACACGGCATGGATTGGCTGGCGGTAACCGCTGTTGAATGCGCCCAATACCACCTGCAAGCGCCCGGCCTTGATGTCTTCATGGGTCATAAAGTGCGACAGGCAGGCGATGCCCTGCCCTTGCAGTGCCAGATGGCGCACGGTTTCACCGCTTGAGGCGCTGATGGCCGGCTGGATGGGCCAGCGGTCGCCCTGTGCATAACGCAGCGGCCATTGGTTGAGGCCATCGTTCTGGGTGAAACCGATCAGGGTGTGGTCGGCCAGTTCTGCAACACTTGTGGGCATCCCGTGGGCAGCGATGTAGTCCCGGCTGGCAAGGATATTCAGCGGGCTGCAACCCAGCGAGCGGGCATGCAGAGTGGAGTCGGCCAGGGTGCCGATACGAATGGCGATATCAGTGCTCTGCTCCAGCAGGTCGATGATCAGGTCGTTGCTGTTGAGCTCCAGTTGGATCTCGGGGTACAGGGCACGGAATTCGGGGATATACGGCACGATGGCGTGCAGCACAAAGGGCGCCGCTGCATTGATGCGCAAACGCCCTGAAGGCGTGCGCTGGTGCGAGATCAGACGCTCTTCCAGCTCGTCCATCTGCTCAAGGATCAGCTTGGCCCGTTCGAAGAAGAACTTGCCCTCCTCGGTCAGGTCCATACGCCGCGTGGTGCGGTTGATCAGCGTAGTTTCAAGCTTGGCTTCAAGGCGTGACAGCGTGCGGCTGACGGCAGAAGGCGTTTGCCCGGCCTGCTCGGCAGCGGCAGAAATCGAACCGCACTCGATTACCGAAACAAAGATTTGCAGCTCATCGGATCTGGCTTTCACGGGTGCGACCTTATCGGCGATTGGGAATGGCCAAGCCAGCCACTGCCACCTGTGGGAGCGGGCTTGCTCGCGATGGTATCACCGCGATCCGTCAGCACAACTGCGCAGTCTGCATCGCGAGCAAGCCCGCTCCCACAATGGCTGCATTTATGCCTTGAGGGCGAACACCTCAGCCAGATGTTGCTCGTAACGTGCGGCATCAATTTCTGGCTGTGGGCGCTTCATCACATCTACACACAGGAAGGTCGGCAAGCCGGTCATGCCCAAAAACTCATTGGCCTTGTGGAACGGGAAGTACACCGCGTCCACGCCCTTGCCTTCAAAGAAGTCGGCCGGGTCGTCGAACGCTTGCTGCGGTGCGTTCCAGGTCAGGGACAGCATGTATTTCTTGCCTTGAATCAGGCCGCCGCTGCCGTAGCGCTGCGAGGCGTCGGAACGGGTGCGGCCGTCGCTGGCGTAGAGCTTGCCGTGGCCTTCGGTGAACACTTCGTCCATGTACTTTTTAACGATCCAGGGTGCGCCCATCCACCAGCCCGGCATTTGATAGATGATCACGTCGGCCCAGAGGAATTTTTCGACTTCTTCGGCAATATCGTAGCCTTCGTCGATATGAGTCACTTTGACTTCAAAGCCCTGACGATCAAAAAACGCCAGTGCAGTTTCATGCATGGTCAGGTTGTAACGACCATCGGAGTGAGCAAATTTTTTGGCGCCGTTAAGCAAGAGTATTTTTTTCATCATCAGCCTCCAGGGGGTTAAACCCTCAGCGCTGTTGAGCGACATCGGGGGTTCAAAAACATGTCGGCAGAATATCGATGCCCTCGCGGGAGAAAAACCCGTGTTGGGTCAAATAACCTTTGCCGCTACAGCACGAATCAATTGTTAATTGTTGATCAGCAAGTGCATACCCAGCAGCGCCATGCCGATAAAAAACACCCGTTTAAACAGCAAGGCGCTGATGCGCTGGCGCAACGATTGCCCCAGCCACATACCGAGCATGGCGGGCACCAGTGCCAGTACCGAGGCATTCAGCTCACCGCCACCCAGGTTGCCGCGCCAGTAGAGCCCGGCGGCAAGGGCCAATGTGGAGACGCTGAAGGACAAACCCAAGGCCTGTACCAATTGATTTCGGTTCAAGCCCAAGGCTTGCAGATACGGCACGGCAGGAATCACGAAGACCCCGGTAGCAGAAGTGATCACCCCGGTAATAAGCCCGCACACCGGGCCTAGCCAGCCTTCATGCTGCGGGGGCACATGCAGGGTAGGCAGGAACAGGCCGATCAGGGCGTAGAGCAGCAAGGCCGCGCCCAATGCCCGAACCACCCAGCTACCGCCGTCGATGCCGAGCCAAAGAATGCCCAGCCCGGTGCCGATAAAAATCGCCAGTTGCATGGGCCACAGGCGCTTTATCAGCGCCCGAAGCTGCCCGCCTGCGGCCAGTTGCCAGGTGTTGGTGACGATAGAAGGAATGATCAGCAGCGCCGCAGCCTGCGCCGGGGCAATAGCCAGCCCGAGCATGCCCATCGCAACCGTCGGCAGGCCAAGGCCGATGACGCCCTTGACCGTGCCGGCCAGTAAAAAGGTCATCATCACCAGCAGTGACAAAGCCCAGCCAAGGTTTTGGTAGAACTCGATAAGTGTTTTCATGGGGGCTAGGGTGGGGCATCGGCAGGAGCCTGAAAATGTGGCATACACTGAGCTAGCCTCTTGCCTGGCAATAGGCAGATCACACACTTACCCACCTTTGTGGGAGCGGGCTTGCTCGCGATGGGATCGCCACGGTGTACCCGGCAGACCGCGGCGCCTGAATCGCGAGCAAGCCCGCTCCCACAGGATTGTTGAGGTCCGTTTTATGCACTTCGATCTGGTTGATCTGCGCCTGTATTTAAATGTCTTACAGGCGGGCAATATCACCGCAGGCGCCAACCTCAGCCATCTCTCCCTGGCCGCTGCCAGTGCGCGGATCCGCGCCATGGAGGCCTCACTGGGCGTGGACTTTTTGCAGCGCAGCCGCCGTGGTATCAGCCCAACCCCGGCCGGGCAAGCGCTGGCACAGCATGCGCGATTGCTCTTGCAACAGGTGGAGCGCATGAACCACGAACTCGCCGAATACGCCCAGGGCTTCAAAGGCCGCATACGCCTGCTGTGCAACACCGCCGCCCTCACCGAGTACCTGCCCGAGTTGCTCGCTGATTTTGTGCGCCAGCACCCCGCGATCAGCATCGACCAGCAAGAACTCACCAGCCTGCGTATCACCCATGCCTTGCGCCAGGACGCGGCAGATATCGGGGTGATTTCCAACGCCGTAGACACCCGTGACCTGCAAACCCGCCCCTTTCGCGATGACCCGCTGGTGCTGGTGGTGCCCCTCGATCATCCGCTGGCCCACTGCCCTGCCCTCAGTTTCAACGACACCCTGGGCCATGACTATGTAGGGCTGTCGGCCAGCAGCGCGCTGGCGGTGTATCTGGAAGAGCAGGCGCTGCACTGCGGCTTGCGCATGCAGGTACGAATCCGAGCCGAGGGCTTTGACGGGGTGTTGCGCATGGTTGCCCGGGGCGCCGGGCTGGGCATCGTGCCCCATGCAACCATTAGCCGCTGGCAGGCACCGCGCACCTTCAAGGTGATAAACCTGAGCGAGCCCTGGGCCGATCGCAAATTGCTGTTGTGTGCCCGCTCGTTCGAGCAACTGCCCGCCTATGCCGTGGCGTTGCTTGAAGCGTTGTCGTTCAATTGAGCCTGTAGGACAGGTCGCGGATTTGTTTTCACCTGTATGCCTGCATTTTTACCCGGAGTAATATCCGGGGCTTGCGACACCCGGGGCGCCTTTGGCCGCGGGTATTTTGATCAGATTTTGAGAATAACAACCCACAGGGCACCCGATGGCTGACGCTAATTCCCCCCCGGTCACACTCAAACGCGGTTTGAAAAACCGCCATATCCAGCTGATTGCCCTGGGCGGCGCCATTGGTACGGGCCTGTTCCTGGGCTCGGCGGGCGTACTCAAGTCCGCCGGGCCGTCGATGATTCTGGGCTACGCGATTGCCGGTTTTATCGCCTTTCTGATCATGCGCCAATTGGGCGAGATGATTGTCGAAGAACCGGTGGCCGGTTCGTTCAGCCACTTTGCCCACAAGTACTGGGGCGGCTATGCAGGGTTTCTGTCGGGCTGGAACTACTGGGTGCTGTACGTACTGGTAGGCATGGCCGAGCTGACGGCGGTGGGCAAGTACATCCAGTTCTGGTGGCCCGAGGTACCCACCTGGGTCAGCGCCGTGGTGTTCTTTGTGCTGGTCAACCTGATCAACACGCTGAACGTGAAGGTGTTTGGCGAAATGGAGTTCTGGTTCGCGATTATCAAGGTGGTGGCGATTGTCGGCATGATCGTGCTCGGCTGCTACCTGCTGTTCAGCGGTACCGGTGGCCCGCAAGCGTCGATCAGCAACCTGTGGAGCCACGGCGGGTTTTTCCCCAATGGCGGCACCGGGCTACTGATGGCCATGGCTTTTATCATGTTCTCCTTCGGTGGCCTGGAGCTGGTGGGCATCACCGCAGCGGAAGCCAGCGAACCGAAAAAAGTCATCCCCAAGGCCATCAACCAGGTGGTGTACCGGATTCTGATTTTCTATGTGGGCGCCCTGACGGTGCTGTTGGCGCTATACCCGTGGGATCAGTTGCTGGTCACTCTGGGCGCCGGTGGCGATGCCTACGGCAGTAGCCCGTTTGTGCAGATTTTCGCCCTGATCGGCAGCGATACCGCCGCGCAAATCCTCAATTTCGTGGTACTGACCGCCGCATTGTCCGTCTACAACAGTGGCGTGTACTGCAACAGCCGTATGCTGTTCGGCCTGGCCGAGCAGGGTGATGCGCCCAGGGCATTGATGAAGCTGACCAAAAATGGCGTGCCCTTGCGCGCGCTGGGCGTGTCGGCGCTGGTGACCCTGCTGTGTGTGGTGGTCAACTATGTGGCCCCGCATAAAGCGCTGGAGCTGCTGTTTGCCCTGGTGGTTGCCTCGCTGATGATCAACTGGGCGCTGATCAGCCTCACCCATATCAAGTTCCGCAAGGCCATGGCCGTTCAGGGCGTAACCCCTTCGTTCAAGGCGTTCTGGTTCCCGTTCAGCAATATCCTGTGCCTGGTGTTTATGGCGATGATTGTCTCGGTCATCTGGATGATCCCCGACGTTCGCGCCTCGGTGTATGCGATCCCGGTGTGGTTGCTGGTGATCTACGGTTTCTACCTGCTGCGCCTGCGCACCGGCAAGGCACTGGCCAGCGCGGGCTAAGGTCCATGTGACCTCAACTGTGGGAGCGAGCCTGCTCGCGAAGGCAGCAAGCGGCGCGAATAATCGGTAAACACGCGCCATCGTTTACGACCTTCGCGAGCAGGCTCGCTCCCACAGAGGCACCATGCACTTTTGCGCATTCGGGTCACTGGGGGTCGGAACCAGGCATCTGTCGAATGACGCCCCCGGTTAGGGTGGAGTTTATTAACCCATCACCGGAGGTCTTATGTCTGCGCCAATTACCGTGCTTCGCGACACCCATCCCCTGCCCGTGCTAGATGCCTGCAAATGGGAAAAACTCGAAGGCGACCCACACACTGTCAACCTCAACGCTTACACCAGCGAAGACGGCAGCAAGATCATGGGCACGTGGATTTGCACGCCCGGCAAGTGGTATGTGGAATATGTGAAGTGGGAATACTGCGACTTCCGTGAGGGCTATTGCATCATCACCCCGCAAGGCAAGGAGCCGATCCATCTGCGTGCTGGCGATATCTTTGTGGTGGAGCCGGGTATGAAAGGCACGTGGGAAGTGGTTGAAACCGTGCGCAAGTATTTCGTTTTTGCCTGATTGAAAGCACGCAAAAAACCCGGGATTCCGCCCGACGCGGATTCCCGGAAAAACCCCTTATTAGGGTTTGCGATAGCTGTTAATGATGGCCGAAAAGTCCTTGCCGCCTTCGCCGCGCAAACTCATGGCCTGATACAACTGTTGCGCCACAGCGCCCATCACCACGGGTTGATGGGCTTGGCGTGCAGCTTCCGTCGCCAGCCCCAGATCCTTGAGCATCAGCTCGGCACCAAAACCACCGGTATAGCCGCGTGATGCAGGGGCGGTTTCAACGATGCCCGGCCACGGGTTATACACCTCCGAACTCCAGCAGCGCCCGGTGGAGCTGTTGATCACCCCGGCCAGCACTTCGCTGTCGATGCCCAGCGCCGCGCCCAGGGCCATGGCTTCGCTGACGCCGACCATGGAGATCCCGAGCAGCAGGTTGTTGCAGATTTTAGCCACCTGGCCGGTGCCCACATCCCCACAATGGACGATGTTGCGGCCCATTTGTGCGAGTACCGGGTGCAGAGTGTCGAACAGAGCCTGAGAGGCGCCCACCATAAAAGTCAGGGTGCCAGCCTGCGCGCCGCCGGTGCCGCCGGACACCGGCGCGTCGGCCATTGCCACGCCTTGTTTGGCAGCAGCAGCGGCCACATCACGGGCGGTCTGCGGGTCGATGGTGCTGCAATCCACGGCCGGTACGCCTGCGCCGATACCGGCCAGCACACCGTCCTCAGCCAACCACACGCTGCGCACATGGGCCGCGGCCGGGAGCATGGTGATCACCAGTTCGGTGCCTTGGGCAGCTTCGCGCGGCGAGGCGCTGATATGGCCACCCAGGCCCGCCAGCTCAGCCAGAATGTCCTTGTTCAGATCAAACAGGTTCAACGAATGCCCGGCCTTGAGCAGGTTGCGCGCCATGGGTGCGCCCATATTGCCCAGGCCAATAAATGCGATGTTCATGCTGTGTGCCCTCAACGAAGATGGATGGTGGTGTTGACGCCATCATTCACGCTTTCATCGTCAAACCAGCGGCTGGTGACGGTCTTGGTTTGAGTATAGAACTGCACCACTTGCTTGCCGTACGGCCCCAGATCGCCGAGTTTCGAACCACGGGAACCAGTAAAGCTGAAGAACGGCACCGGCACCGGAATCGGGATATTGATGCCCACCTGGCCCACGTCGATTTCTGTCTGGAACTTGCGCGCCGCTGCGCCGCTTTGGGTAAACAGGCCGGTGCCATTGCCGAACGGGTTGGCGTTGACCAGTGCAATGGCCTGATCCAGGGTGTCGACCGCAATCACCACCAGCACCGGACCGAAAATTTCCTGGGTGTAGATTTGCATATCGGTGGTGACGCCAGAAAACAGGGTCGGGCCGATAAAGTTGCCTTGTTCGAAGCCCGGCACCTTGATGTTACGGCCATCGAGTTCGAGCACTGCACCTTCCTTGATGCCGCTTTCGATCAGCCCCAGCACGCGCTCTTTCGCACGTTTGGAGATCACCGGGCCTACATCTGTGCCCGCTTCGCTGCCTGCGTTGACCTTGAGGTTTTGCGCCAGCGCCTTGAGGTCGGGCAGCCACTGCTTGGCGGCACCCACCAGCACCACCACCGAAGTGGCCATGCAACGTTGCCCGGCAGCGCCAAAACCAGCACCCACCAGAGCATTGAGGGTTTGTTGACGGTTGGCGTCAGGCAGCACCACGGCGTGGTTTTTCGCGCCCATCATCGATTGCACGCGTTTGCCGTGACGACCCGCCAGGTCGTAGACATGGGTGCCGACCGCGGTTGAGCCAACAAACGAAACGGCTTTGATATCGGAGTGGGTGCAAAGTGCATCCACGACATCCTTGCCACCGTGAACGACGTTGAGCACGCCTGGTGGAACCCCGGCTTCCAGCGCCAGCTCGACCAGCATCAGGGTCGACAACGGATCTTGCTCGGAAGGCTTGAGTACGAAGGTGTTACCGCAGGCAATAGCCATCGGGAACATCCACAGCGGAATCATCGCCGGGAAGTTAAAGGGTGTAATGCCCGCGCAGACGCCGATCGGTTGGCGCAAGGTGTAGGTATCGACTCCACCTGCAACGTTTTCAGCGAATTCACCCATCTGCAGGGTGCCGATGGAGCACGCGTGCTCGACTACTTCCAGGCCACGGAAAATATCGCCCTCGGCGTCGGCAATGGTTTTGCCTTGTTCAGCACTGAGCACGGTCGCAATGCGCTTGGAGTGTTCACGAATCAGCGCCTGCAGCTTGAGCATAATGCGCATGCGCGCACCGATCGGCGTCAGCTTCCAGGTCTGGAAAGCGCGTTGGGCGGCGGCGATGGCAGCGTTGACTTCATCGGCGGTGGCAAACGGCACTTTGGCCAGCACCTGCTGAGTGGCCGGGTTAACGATGTCGTGCCACTCGGTGGACTGCGACTCGACCCATTCGCCATCGATCAGCAGGCGGGCGTTCTGATACGGGGTGGTAGAAACGCTCATGAAAGTCTCCGGAATTATTTTTATGAGTACGGGCGTCCAGATTGGTCGCAGGACTGTTTTTGGAGTATAGGTGTGCGTTCTTCTAATAAGAACGCACATAAAAGCCGGTCTAACATGCAAAAAAACATCACATCGTTAAGCGCACTGAACTGGGACGACCTGAAGTTTTTCCTGGAAGTGGCCCGCACCCGCAAGGCCAGCAGCGCGGCCAAGCGCCTGGCGGTGGACTACACCACCGTGTCGCGACGGATCAGCTCGCTGGAGGCAGCACTGGGCACGCTGTTGTTTGAAAAGTCGCGCACCAATGGCTTTACCCTGACCAGCGAAGGCCAGCGTTTGCTGGGTTATGCCGAGTCGATCGAAAGCACCCTGCATATGGCCTGCGAGCAGGTTTCCGGGTCCGGGGTGGCGTTATCGGGGCATGTGCGCATGGGCTGTACCGAGGGCTTTGGCAGCTTTTTTATCACCCCGCAGCTCAGCCACTTTGTGCATAACTACCCGGCGATATCGGTGGATATCCTGCCGTTGCCGCACTTTATCAGCCTGTCCAAGCGCGAGGCGGATATCGTGATTGCGCTGGAGCGCCCGGAGCACGGGCCGTATGTGTGCTGCAAACTGTGCGACTACCGCTTGCAACTGTTTGCTACCCAAGAGTATCTGGACCAACACCCGCCAATCCTCCGGACGGCAGATTTGTCGGAGCACACCTTTATCAGTTACGTGGACGACCTGGCGTTCAGTTCGGAGCTGCTGTACCTGGCCAATGTGTTGCCGGGCGCCAGCGCCAACCTGCGCAGCACCAGCGTGATTGCGCAGTTCGTAGCGGCGCAGCAAGGGCGTTCGCTGGCAATTCTGCCGTGCTTCCTGGCCGCCCAGGACCCGCGCTTGCTGCCAGTACTGCCGGAGGAGGTCAATCTCACTCGCCAGTTCTGGATGTACTGCCGCGAAGACCTGCGCAAACTCAAGCGGATCACCCTGCTGTGGGACTACATCCGCGAGGTGACCGAGCTGAATGCACCGTTATTGCTGGGAGAAACCCGCGGGATGAAGTTCGCGGATTGATTCTGCGCAATCCTGGGCCCTTGCTGTTTGTAGTCGCTGAGGAGCGCAGCGACTACATGTCGTGGCGCATGAGGTTAATCCGCGATCACCACAATCAACACACGACGCTTGCATTCCGCCCCACTCAATGGAGCTCCCCACTCAAGCAGCCACTGACGATTCTTCATGACTTTTGAGAATCGCCCTACAGATACATCAATCCCATATGAAGTAGCGTCCTGTCGCACTTAAATGGCGTAACACGGATCGTAAATTGCACAGGGCGAGTTATGGCAGTTGAAAAACTATTCCCGAGTTATAAGGGATGTAATGGGATAGATGGCAACAGGCTACACGCCGAGGCTACAGAGGCAGCACAGGCCGCTTGGGAGAGAACACTGGCGGCGAATGCAAGGAACGAGCGGGAAGCTGACGCACATAGGAGTTCGATCAAGAAGCCGGATGAGGTGGCCCCACGAGGATTCGTCTTCGCCAAGAGTTGCACGCTGCCAAATGGGACCATCAACTACATCAGTCCAGGCGGAGCCATTCCCACCGATCCGATTAGCCAATATGGCGAGCTTGCCTTGCTGGGTGGTCGTGAAACGGATGCACAAGGGAACATTCCACTCAAGAAAATCAGTGGTGCCCTTCCCGCCTCACTGGGAACTCTTCTATTAGGCGGCGCCGCTGCCACTGCTGGCAGTGTGTCTTGTAGTGGTTTGTGTACGGCTGGTGCTGTGGCGTCTGGGGCTACCACTGGTGTTGTTGCTGGTGCATTGGCGGGAGAGGTTGGTTTGCTGTGGCCATCCAGCTTGGGTGACAGCAGCCTATATACAGAAGAACAGCTCAAGTCACTTAAAGAAGGGCGTACCCGTGTCCGACTAACCGTTGAGCAGCAGTCCGATGGCACCTTGAAGGGATACGGGTACAACACCCAGAAGCGCCGTGACTGGGAAATGATTCCCGTAGTGCAGTTCGTTGCTCAAGGCTCCCAGCAAGTGGCTGACTTTGGTGACGGCGTAACCTTGATATGGACGCCAGCCGCTGACCCATCCAGCACGTTAGGGACTCCAGCGTTAGAAGGCGCACCACAGGCACCACAGATTTGGATTTATCCGCCCACCAAACAGGCTGATAACATCATTGTCAGTCCGATCTACCCGGACACTTACAAAGACTTCATTTTGGTGTTCCCGGCTGATTCTGGTGTGCAGCCGTTGTACATCGTTATCAGCGCCCGGTATTCACCGGGAATCGCAACAGGACTGGGTGAAGATGTGTTCGGCATCTGGCTTGCCGGAGCTGGCGCAGGGTTAGGTGCTCCAATCCCTACCCGGATAGCGGACGTATTACGGGGGCGAGAGTTTAAGAGCTTCGATACTTTCAGGGCGGTATTCTGGAAGGCAGTAAGCAACGATCCTGAGCTATTTAGCCAACTGAGTGAGGACGATCAGGCGCGTGTGCTAACTGGGAACGCCCCTACTGTTCGATTCAGAGACTCGGTAGGCAAACGGGTCACCTATGAAATACACCACGTCGAGCTAATTAAAGATGGGGGGGCGGTGTACGACGCGGACAACCTAAGGGTGAATACCCCTCGAAACCACATTGACCTTCACAAGAAAAAGTAGGCACAGCATGGAAAACATTTCTGATTTCACCGAAGCCGAATTCATCGCTTTCATCAAAAACATACGTGTCGTCAACAAAGGCGGCACGGATGAAGAGCTTGGCGAGTTGCTTGAGAAATTCAGTCAGCTTGCAGGCCATCCCGACGGCTACGATTTGATTTTCCACCCAGAACCCGGTGCGGACAACTCTGCCGAAGGTGTCACCAAGACGGTGAAGGAATGGCGTGTTGCTGAGGGCTTGCCGGGATTCAAGGACAATTGATTTCCAGTACTTGGCCCAAAGTGTGACGATGGCGCGGTGCCAAGCTACCGGGTAGCTTCCAGTTCATCCAGGAAATGGCCGAGCCCTGTGCCCTCAAGCGTTGCATTTCAATGGCTACAATTCCTTCTCACCATCTTCGGCGGGATACTGATATTCATCGTCAGTCAGGCGGTGCTGAAACACGCGATTGAACCCGTGCAAAGTTTCGGCGTACCGCATGAACGCTGCGAGGTCGAACCCGTAGGCACCGTCAGTCAACGGCACCAATCGTTCACTACGCTTAGAAGTGATACGGCTTGGCGAGTCTTGTCTTCTGTCTCACGGGAAAAGCGAGGTTTGTAACGGTGTTTGCAACAGCGGGTTGAGCTGCACGAATACTCATTGCGGTTAGCCTCTGTAATTATTGGGTTAACCTGAGTTCCTTGAAGTTCTGGATGTATTGCCGCGAGGACTTGAGGAAGCTGAAACGTATCACCCTGCTGTGGGTCTACATCCGCGAGGTGACCGAGCTGAATGCACCGTTATTGCTGGGAGAAACCCGCGGGATGAAGTTCGCGGATTGACCCGAAAATCTGTGGGAGCGGGCTTGCTCGCGATGCAGGCGATGCGGTCTTGCAGGTAAACAGTGAAGATGCCATCGCAGGCAGGCCAGCTCCCACAGGTTTCGTGGCGCACTGCAGAATCCGAACCTTGCAGGGGTCATTGTGTGGGAGCCGGAAATAACCGCCTTTAGTCGGCAATCACCACAATCGACACACGACGATTCTCTGTCCGCCCCGCCCGGGTGTTGTTGCTGGCCACCGGCTCACGGCTGCCCAGACCACGAACCTGGATATTCTCCGGACGCATGCCGACTTTGGTCAGGGCCTTGACCACGCTGTTGGCGCGGCGCACTGACAGTTGTTCGTTGTAAGACTCCTTACCGGAAGAGTCGGTATGGCCATCGACTCTCACACGCTGAATATCAGCACCCAGCAAGGCGGTGCCAATACGCTCGACGATTTCCTGGCTCTGTGCGTTGAGCACTTCCAGGTCGCTGCCAAACAGCACTTTGCCCGACAGGCCGAACGCCCAACCCTCTTCGGTCAGCTCAAAGCCCTGTTCTTTCAAGACAGCAATCTGCGCCGGGGTCAGGCCCTTTGGCGGGGCAGTCTGGCAACCGGTCAACGACAACGTGGCCAACAGCAAGGCAACGCTAAAAAACTGCAGATAACGCTGGGTCAATGCACGCATAGGGGGTTAGCTCCTGATGATTACGGTCTTTGCGGGGTACTCCGACTCCGCTAGATGTTGCCCGCCTCGGGCGAGGCGCTTTGCCTGGTACATCGCCGAGTCCGCTGCACAGAGCAGTTCCTGAGCGGTAGCACCATGTTCGGGGTAAACGGCGATGCCGATACTGAGCGAGGACACGACACACACTTGCCCCGGCAATTGGATCGGCTCAAGCATGCTGGCGATGATCTTGTCGGCGATGCGCTGGGCATCTTCGACCTTGTGCAGCGGGGTCAGCAATATCGCAAACTCGTCACCGCCCAGACGCGCCACTACATCGTCTTCGCGCAACTGGGCACGGATGCGCGTGGCCACAGCCACCAGCACCGCATCACCGGCGGCATGGCCATAAGAGTCATTGATGTCTTTGAAGCGATCGCTGTCGAGAAACAGCACTGCGGCCTTCTCCCGGGCCTTGTTCAACGAGCGCAGGGTGCGCGTCAGCCGCGTCTCAAAGTAGGCGCGGTTGGGCAGATTGGTCAGCGAGTCGTGGCTAGCCTGATGGGCCAGGGTCTCATTTTCGTTTTGCAGATGGCTTTGCCATGACTCCAGTTCGTCGAGCAAGGCATTGAAGTCGTTGCCCAGGCTGTCCAGTTCGGCAATATGCGCGGGCGGTACACGGCGGTCGAACGCTCGCTCACGACGCGCGGCGTGAGCCACTTGAGCCAGTTGCTGCAAGGGCCCGGTGATGCCGCCCAGAAGCCTGCGCGACAAGTACAACGCACTCCAGGCACTGAGCGCCGTGCACACCAATACCCCAAACAGGCCGCTAAGCAAAAAACGCAGCATATTGGCGCCGTGCCCGCGCACGACCACCCGACCGACCTCCTGGCCCTGATGCAGAATCGGCATGCTGACCGGCTGTTGCAGCAGGCCATCGGCCAACAGCATTTCGACCCTGGACAGCAGATCGGTTTGCGGGCGCTGCCAGTGCGCGAGCAGTTCACCACCGACGGTGTAGACCTGAGCCTCGGCAACCGCTTCGGTGGATGCAATCAAGGCCAATGCTTCGGTTGCCGCCCCAGGGTCGTCAAACACTACGGCCGCTTCCACGGTGTAATTGATGGAGCGGGCAATCAGGTGCAGGTTGTGATCGGCGTATACCCTGAGCGCCAGCACGCCCAGCAGGGTCATCGAGGCGCTGGCCAGTGTCACCGCGACCAGCGCCACCCCCAGGTGCCCACGGCGCAGCACCGAGCGCAGCCTGCGGCGTTTTTGCGGAGCATTGAGCCAGCTCATGGCTGGGCCGCCCGACGGCGTGACAGTTGCAACACACTGGGGTGAATACGCACGCCGCTGCGAGCGACGGAGTCGAGGTTGACCTCGAACGACACCTGCTCATCACGCACATGCAGACAAAACAGGCTGCCCACCGTGCATTGATCACCGTCTTCGCTGATGCTGAGCACGGCCTGGGTATTGAGGCTGGTAAACAGGCCGCTGCGCTCGTCGGCGCTCAGTTTGCCCAGGTACACCGCGTTGCAACTGCTGGCGATGCTCGGGTCACTGGCCAGCACACGACGCGCCTGTACCGGCCGACCACTGGATTGGGTAGCACCTTTAAGCAGGTCATCGGTGTATTGGGTAGGACCAATCACGCACAACTGCAATTGCGCCGGCTCTGTGGGCCAGCGTGCATAACTGAGGATGCCAAGGACCACCTGGGTCACGGCCTTGGCGCGCTGATCCGCCAGGTTGATGGGCGTTTCAGCCTGAGCCAGGCAAGGAGTGCTCAGCAGTAACAGGCAAAAAGATAACAGCCGTAGCCGCCATCCAAAGTGCTGTTCTGTCGATGAGACAGCCACGTCCATGCGGGATTTCTCTGAGATCTTTGTAGGAATAGTGTCGTAACGATAGCACGCCCTGTGTATTAACTGTGATACAGGTCACATAGAGCGCAATCAGGTACTCCCTCCGGGGATTTTTGATACTGGGAGCTGGTTATCCCAGCCCCAGCATCAACCCGCTCAGACGCTTGACCTTGCGCTGTACCGCCTCTTCAAAGACTCCGCCGCGCGGCTCGATCAGGCTGAACCAGTGCTTGGCCCGAGTGATGCCAGTGTAGATCAGCTCTTTGGTCAACACCGGGTTGAGCGCTTCAGGCAGCACCAGCGCGGTGTGGGAAAACTCCGAGCCCTGGGATTTGTGCACAGTCATGGCATACACCGTTTCGACATCATTGAGGCGGCTTGGCAGTACAAAACGGATGCCGCCCTGCCCGTCATTACGGGCGAAAGCCACCCGCAATACATGACGCCGGGCCTGCCCATCACCCTCGGGAAGCTTGAGGGCGATGCCAATATCGCCGTTCATCAGGCCCAGCCCGTAATCATTGCGGGTCATCAGCACCGGGCGCCCTTCGTACCATTGCTGATCACCGTCAATCAGCTTGCGGGCAAACAGGGCACTGGTGATGCGTGCGTTCAAACCCTCTACACCCCACGGCCCCTTGCGCACGGCGCAGAGCACTTGAAAAGCCTCGAACGCTTGCAGCACGCTGCCCGCCCAAGCCGACCAGCGCGGGTCTTCAAGGCCACTCTCGGTGTCGGGGCGCTGCGCGCGCAATACCTCAAGGTAGTGCCGATAGCCTTTGGCCTCAGTACCACGCCCTTCCAGCGCAAGACGTTCAAATGCGCGGTCCTGCTCACCCTTGAGAGGCAATGCAAAAAGATCGGCATGAGTACCTGCCGCCAGCAAGGCCCGCGCCTCACCAGACTGTTGCTGGTTGACCAGACGCGACAGCTGGCCGATGCCACTGCCTTCACCAAAGCGTCGCGAGTGGCGCAGCATGACCACTTGCTGGGCCAACGGATGGGAACCGTCGAGGTCTTGTTGCAAATCGCTGGCGCCGAGGTTTTCGCCACTGACCTGCTCCAGCCAGGCCCGGGTTTGCGGGGTGTACCAGCCCGCTTCGGCATCGCGGCACAAATCTCCCAGTACGGCACCGGCCTCAACCGACGCCAACTGGTCCTTGTCGCCCAGCAACACCAGCCGCGCATGGGCAGGCAGGGCATCGAGCAGGTTGGCCATCATTTCCAGATCGATCATCGAGGCTTCGTCGACCACCAACACGTCCAGCGGCAGGCGATTGCCCGCATGATGGCGGAAGTGCCGGGTACCAGGGCGGCTGCCTAGCAGACGGTGAACAGTGGTCACGTCGCAGGGGATTTTTTGCCGGACCTTGTCGTCCACTTCCAGCGACTTGACTTGCAGGCTGATGGATTCAGTCAGGCGGGCGGCGGCTTTGCCGGTCGGCGCCGCAAGGCGAATACGCAAGGGGGCACCCGCCTCTACTGCCGGAGCTTGCAGCAAGGCCAGCAGACGCACCACGGTAGTGGTTTTGCCGGTGCCGGGGCCGCCGGTGACGATGCTGAAAGCCCCCCGTGTGGCCAGGGCGCAGGCCAGCTTTTGCCAGTCAATCGGCGCATTCTGTGCCGGACTGCCGAACAAGCCATTCAGGCGTGCAGGCAAATCCTCAGGTGTCGCTTCCGCTATCGCCAGACGTTGGCGCAAGGCACCGTCGATTCGACGCTCATAAGCCCAGTAACGGCGCAGATACAGACGGCGCTCACTCAGCACCAATGGCCGACTGGCCGCATCCGCCGACGGCAGGCCCGCATACTCAACCAGGGGGCTGGCTTGCAGCGCCTTGCACCAGGCGTCACCGTCCAGCGCCTCAAGCAGTTGCGAAGGCAGCAGCATGGCGCTGGTCTGCACATCGCCTTCGGGTGGCAAGGACAAGGCAAAGTCGGGTTCTTTCAGGGTTTCGAACAGATCCAGACACACATGCCCGTGGCCCAGTTGATGGCTGGTCAGGGCCGCCGCCAGCAGCACCAGAGGGTCGCCCTGAGGGTCGCGCTCATGCAGAAACGCGACAAAGGCCTTATCCAGTGCACGCAACCAGCCGCGCTCGAGCCAGCGCTCCAGCAATACCAGCAGATCCTCGGCACGGCCCAATGGTTGCAGCAGGGCAAGGCTTTCAGCGGTCAACGGCGTAGGTAACAGTTCGGCAAACGAACGACTCATAACAACACTCCCTGTTCCCACGCCGGTTCAGCTGTTTTCGGCAACGGTTTACCCTGGAACATCAGGTCCAGGCTTTCGATCAATAGTCTGGGCGGGCGAGTGAAAAATACGCCCTGCCCCTGGGAGCGGGTACCGCGCAAGAACAAATACAGCGCGCCGCCCATATGCTGGTCGTAGTCATAACCAGGCAATCGCGCCTTGAGCTGACGGTGCAAGGCCAGCAGGTACAGGACATATTGCAGGTCGTAGCGGTTATCCAGAATCGAAGCGGTCATTGCCTGCTCGGTGTAGGCCGAATCATCAGTACCCAACCAGTTGGACTTGTAGTCCGCCACGTAATAACGGCCCTGGTGTTCGAAGGTCAGGTCGATAAAGCCCTTGAACATGCCATTGAGCAAGCTCGGTTCGGCCCCCGCTCGCGCCGCGCCGCCGTGGGTATGCTGGCGCACCAGTTTGTCCATCTGCACCACATCGACCTTGTGGCTGGCAAACCAGAACTCCATTTCGATCTGGTACTGGCTCAGTTCACTCAGTACTACAGCAGGCTGACCATTATTCAGACGCAGCGGTTCATCTTGCAGATGCTGCAACCAGTCACTCAAGGTCTCGATCCAGCCTTGCCAACCGCGACGGTTGCAGCGCCGTGCCACGGCATCCTTGATCGCGTCTGGGTCAGACTTGAACCCTTCGCTGCCCGCCCATTCAAGCAGGCCGTGAAGAAAGGTCCCGGGATTTGGCCCACGAGGGAAACGGTGGATATCGCCGCCACTGAGCAACACATCACGCGGCGCATCAGGATCGAGTCGCTCGTCATCCGAGAGCTTTTGCGCCAGGGCACTTTCAGGGGCTTCAGCGGGGCTGAGGCTATCTCCTATGCGCAGTGCACTGTAGGAAGCGATCCACCAGTTTTCTGCGGCGCGGCGGCTCGGGATCAGCGGTTCAAGCAGGGTTGCTTCGTTAAGCGGCGGGTAAAAATGCGCCTCGCAAGCGGCTGGAACAGGCTCGCACTGCAGGGCTTCGCAACCTTGCTGCACATCGGCCAGCCAGCTCTGCAAGCCCATGGACTCGGCCAGTATTGCCCCGCCCCCGAGTAAATAGCCCAGGGCCGAGAGATGCAGAACCGAACGATTGTTGTTACCGCGCTTGAGGTCGGCAACCCCTAGCCAGCAAGCATGCCGGGCACGGGTCAGGGCCACATAAAGCAGGCGCAGGTCCTCGGCCAGACGCTCGTCATCCGCTTGGGCAATCAGCTCTGGCGTCGGCTTCAAGCTAACCTGGGCGTTGCCCGCAGCGTCATGAAAATGCAGCGGCAAACGGCTGCCATCCACCGGTTTGCTGGAGCAGATAAACGGCAGAAACACCAAAGGGTATTCCAGACCTTTGGACTTGTGGATAGTCACCACCTTGACCAGTTGTTCATCACTTTCCAGACGCAGGATCTGTTCTTCCCCTGCCTGCCCGGACAATGCCAGATGCTCGGCCAGATGGCGGATCAATGCCTGCTCACCGTCCAGTTCGGCAGCGGCCTGCTGCAACAATTCGGACAGGTGCAACACGTTGGTCAGCACCCGCTCGCCATCAGGACGGGTAATCAGAGCCTGGGGTAGTTCAAAGTCGTGCAGCAGGCGGCGCAACATGGCGAGCACCCCTTGCTTGCGCCAGATTTCGCGATAACCGCGGAACTGCATCACGCGTTTTTCCCACGCCAGTTCGTCCTGGTTCAGACGCTCAAGCTCTATCAGCGGCAAGTCCAGGGTGATACAGGCCAGGGCGGCACGCAGTGGGCGTTCGACGTCCGGTTCGGCGCAAGCCTTGAGCCAGGCCAGTACATCATGGGCTTCCTGCGCGGCGTAGACCGAGTCCTTATCCGACAGGTAAACGCTGCGTACGCCACGGGCCGACAACTCTCGCCGCACTGCCTGCGCTTCCTTACCGTCACGCACCAGAATGGCGATATCAGCAGGCAATACGCCACGCAGTGTTTCGCCGTCTTTGGCAAAACCGCAGCGCCCTTGCTGACCGCCATTGAGCAGTTCGACAATCTGGCTGGCACAGGCTGCCGCCAGCTGCTGGCGATAAACAACTCCCGATAGTGGTTGCTCGGAGGGCAACTGCCAGAGGGTCAGGGCAGTGACGGGCTGGCCATCGAGTTGCAAGACTTCCTTGCGCCCCTGGGATTTAACCGAGACAAAGGGCACAGGGTTTTCAGAACCTTCGCGGAACAAAAACGCGCCCCGCCCGCTTGCACGCTGTTCGGCCCGTTCAAAAACGTGGTTTACCGCCTCAACCATCGCGTGGCTGGAGCGGAAGTTGGTATCCAGCGTATGCAAGCGCCCCGCGGTAGCCTGACGTGCGCGAAGATAGGTGTAAATGTCGGCGCCGCGAAAGGCATAGATCGCCTGTTTCGGGTCGCCAATCAGAAACAGACCGGTGTCGGGGCTGTTGTCTTCAATCCGGTAGATGGTCTCGAAGATGCGGTACTGCACAGGGTCGGTGTCCTGAAACTCGTCGATCAGCGCCACGGGGAACTGCTCACGAATCAGGGTCGCCAGGCGTTCGCCGCCTTCGGCCTGCAATGCCGCATCCAGGCGCAGCAGCATGTCGTCGAAACCCATCTCGGCGCGGCGGCGTTTTTCTTCTTCAAAACGCGTACTGACCCAGTTCGCTGCATGTTGCAGTACAGCCGCGTCAGGGGTCGGCAAGGCATCGAGCGCGGCCTTGAGACCGTGCATGGCGTCCAGCCCGGGATGCAGCGGGGCGGCGCCCTTCCAGGCTTCGGCCATGCCGTCGGGGGTCAGGCGGGTGAAACCGGTGCCGAGATCAAGCTGCTCCTGGGTTTCATCCGCTGCCCAGGCGCTGAGCTTTTCAAACCAGGGCTCAAAATAGCGAGCCTGCATTTTGCGGCCGTCAACAGATTTGCTGGCTACACCTTGCAGGCAGATATCGCGCAGTTCCTGTGCCCATTGCAGCCACGGGGCTTTCAGCTGCAGCAACGCCTGGCGACGCTCCAGCAAGCAGGCTTCGATCATTTGTGCGGGGGTTTGCTCAGCATTGGCGGGTTGGCGCGAGCTGCCAAACAACGCGCGCACACGCGGCATCAATGCCGCGGGGCCGCTCCAGTTGGCGCGTACCCAGTTCAGTGCATCGCCGTGCATGGGGTAGCAAAACAGCCGCCAGTAATCACGCAGTACTTCGCCCAGCAAGTCGCTGTGGTCGGTTTCCAGAGTCTGGGTAAACAGGCTGCCACTGTCGAAGGCATGCTCGCGCAACATGCGCTGGCACCAACTGTGAATGGTCGAAACCGCAGCTTCATCCATCCACTGGGCGGCGATATCGAGACGTCCGGCGCAAGCGGCCCACTGCTCGGGAGCAAACTGGTCACGCAGTTCCTCGACGAGAGCATCCGGAGCCTCGATCTCGCCACGGAAATATCGCGCTGCTTCTGCCAGACGGGTACGAATGCGGTCGCGCAGCTCTTTGGTCGCTGCATCCGTAAAGGTCACAACGAGGATTTGCGGTGGCAGTAACTCACGGCCAAAACCCGCCTCTTCGCCGCCATGCCCCAAAATCAGCCGCAGATAAAGTGCCGAGATGGTGAAGGTTTTGCCGGTGCCGGCACTGGCTTCGATCAGTTGACTGCCGCGTAGGGGAAAGGCCAGGGCCAGCGGTAATGTTTGCTCGCTCATTAGCGGGACGCCTCGCTGTTCAATGAGCGCCAAGGCGCATCAAAAAGTGGTCGATAGAGGGCATCGCACCACTCTTCAAATGCTTCGCCAGCCATCAAGGCCGCGTAGTCAGGGAACTGGCGGGCCAGGGCGGCGCTTTCGCGGCGCTCGCCGTCGCTGGTTTGGCCGTCACCTTCGTAGGCTTTTTGCGCGGCCGCATCGGCCTTGGCCGGGTCTGTCTGTGCCAGCCAGGCGAAGGCGGTCTTTACCGCAACGGGAAGCGGGTGGCCCATGCCGACTTTCCAGGCCATGAGCAAGTTGCCAAGAATTTCCCGGGCCTGCTTGGCCTCCAGAGGTTCGAGCAGCAAAGTGTCATCGCTGGCCACCAGGGCAGTGGTCATCTGCAGGCCACTGGCGCAGGCTGCAAGATGGTTTACCCAAGGTCGGGTCAAACGGTGCCATTTACGGGTTTTGATCGCACCAATGCTATTAGGAATGGTGGTAACGGACAGCAGGCCTTTGTCACTGCGCTGGTGCAAATTGCCGAGCCAGCCTTCCAGTGTCAGGCCTTGATCCTCAAAGCTGACAGGGAGGGCGCTGTTTAGCGGCGTAGGCCAAAGAGCCAGAAGGTTCTGATAGCGTTGTAGTACATCCGGTAATGGCTCGATCAATTCGTGTTGCAGACATTCGCCGAAACCGGCCATAGGTAGCAGGCCGCTGCCTTGCAGGCGCTGGGCACGGGTATGCAGAGCGCTTTCAAGCTGGTCGGGCTGTGCCAGTGCGGCTTCGAGCAGGCTGTCGCTCAAGGTGTAGCGCTGCAGTGCGTCGAGAACGAATGGTTCTTCATCGGCCAAAGGTACTTCGGCAGCCTCGAAGAAGACCTTCAAACGCTGGCTGAAGAAGTGACGCACAGGGTTGCGCAAGAAATCCTGCAATTGCGTCAAATTCAACGGTTCTTCCTGGACATGCGCGCCAAGCGTGCCGGGTTGCACAGGCTCCGGTTGCGGCGCATGCAGGCGCTGCCATTCACGGGCATAGCTGAACAGGTTGGGGTTGCCCTCATGAAAATAGCGAGTGCTAAAGGGCTGCAGCGGATGCTCTTGAGTCATGGCCTCAAGCAGCTCACCGCCCCCTTGCAGATGCCAGCCACTGGCAAGGTGATCACGTAGCTGGCCAATCAGGACGCAGGCCGGGCGCTCGCTGTTGTCGCGAATACTGCGCCCGACCCAGCTGATATAGAGCTGCTCCCGCGCCGAAAGCAATGCTTCGAGCAGCAGATAACGGTCATCTTCGCGCCGGGAACGGTCGCCCGGGCGGTAGTCGCTGCCCATCAGGTCGAAGTCCAGCGGCGGTTGAGCTCGCGGGTAGTCGCCGTCGTTCATGCCCAGCAGGCACACCAGCTTGAAAGGAATGGCACGCATCGGCATCAGGGTGCAGAAGTTGACCGCCCCAGCCAGGAAGCGCTGGGACAACTTGCCCTGGTCAAGCCCGGTTAACCAGGCTTCGCGTACTACGGTCAGCGGTAACTCATCCTGCAGGCCAACTAGCTCACAGGTTTCGAGCCAGGTTTCGCGCAGCTCTTCAAGCTGGGCCAGCAGGTAGTCGTCGTGTTCGGTTTCGGCCTGGAAAAACAGCTGTACCAAGGCTTGCAAACGCACGCCCCATTGCTGCGGCAGTGCCGGTTGCGAGAGTTCCTGATGGGCAATTTCCAGGGCATCGAGCAAGGCCACCAGCGGGCCGATCAGTACGGCATCCAGTCCGCCGATTTCATCATAGGGCTCAATACCATCGCAGGCTTCGCCACTGCCCACGGCATAGCCAAGCAGCATACGGCGCAAGCCGAAACGCCAACTGTTTTGCTCCAGTTGCTCGGGCAAACCAAGACCTGCGCGCTGCTCGGCATTCAAGCCCCAACGAATCCCCGCACCTTCGATCCAGCGATGCAGGGTAGGCAGGTCGCGTTCTTGCACCTTAAAGCGGGCGCGCAGTGATGGAACGTCGAGCAAATCGAGGATTTCACTGACGGGAAAGCGGCTATCAGGCAATTTCAGCAGGTGTTCAAGGGCGATCAGTAATGGATCACGACCACGCTGCCCCTGGTCGGCCAGGGTATAGGGAATAAAACGCCGATCATCGCGCTCGATCTGACCAAAAACAGCACGGATATGCGGTGCATAGCTGTCCACATCCGGCACCATTACAATCACATCCCGTGGCTGCAACTGGGGGTTTTCGCTAAATCGAGCAAGTAACTGGTCGTGAAGGATCTCGACTTCTCGTTGCGCACTATGGGCAACATGGAAACGAATTGAGCGATCCGTAGCCAAATCGATAGCGGGCCACAACTCACGGGTTTCGTTGAGCGGGCGCAACTCAAGAATGTCGTCCTGCAACTGGTTGAGCAGGTTAAGCGGCTCGACCTCGCTGAACAGGTCGATGCGCCCATCGCGAAAAGCGGCTCGGTAACTGTTGGGGTCGTCGTAACTGTCGAGCAGGTTTATATAGTCGCGGCCTTGCTTACCCCACGCTGCAAGCAAGGGATGGGCATGTTGATGCAGGGTATCCAGATCTAATGCCGTAGGCATGCCGCTTTTGCGGGCCTGACGTTTGTACTGATGACGCAGCAGATCTTTATCGGCAACGATGTCCGACCAATGATGGCGACAGGGGTTGTGTACGCACAACAATACCTGGCTGAAACGAGCAAGCCCGGCCAGGGCTTCAAGTGCCTGAGCGGGTAATGATGAGATGCCAAACACAATCACCCGCGCAGGTAAACCGGCCGGGGCTTGTTCAAGGCTGCTGATCCTGTCCATAAAGCGCTGGTGAACACCGGCCCGGCTCTGGGACATGCCCTCTTCACCCACATCAAGCAGTAGCGCGCGCCACAGTTCGGCCTGCCAGCAGTTGGCCGGGCTCAGGGCCGGGCTTTCGCCTCGGGCGTTGCGCAATTGATGGCGGCCAGCGGCCCAGTCTTCCAGCCAGTCGGCGCGGTACACCTGATATTGGTCGAACAGGTCGGCAAGGCGTTCAGACAATTGATAGCGCTTGCGCAGATCGGTGTCGTGAGTCAGAAAGCGCTGCAGCGGCTCGAAGTGCGGCTGATCGATAAGCGCCGGTAGCAGGCGCATCAGACGCCAGGTCAGCGGCGCCTTATCGAGCAGGGACTTGGCGGGAATTTCTTCGCTGCCCAGTACCAGTCGATAGAGCTGCCATAAAAAGCTGCCGGGCAACTGCACGTCCACGGCTGCGGCAATGCCACAGCCACCGAGATCATCTTCCTGAGTATCCTCGGCCAGAGCCAGCTTTAGCCATTGAGCAATACCGTTACTCTGCACCAGAGCAATTTCGTTCTCCAAAGGCGCCAGTGGGTATAGACGCATCCAACTGACGACCAGGTTGCGTAACTCATCGAGGCGGTTGCCATGAACCACCATAAAACCCGCATTGAGAGGCGTAGCAACCGACATAACGGCATCCTTAGGAGAAAGCAAAATCCAAAGGCGAACCTTAACATCGCTCGGCAATTGAGGCTTGAAGCTTGCCGGTGTTTTTCTGCCCACAAAAACAAACCCCCTGTCTGCGTTAGCAGACAGGGGGTTTGGAATTTAATCTTGACGATGACCTACTCTCACATGGGGAAACCCCACACTAC
>NZ_JBUZTQ010000026.1:0-68767 GCF_055408445.1 Pseudomonas sp. B414
AGGCCACTAGACGAAGGGGACGTTGCCCGAAACATACACGTATGTTTCAGTGCCAGGTCATCAACTAAAGCTGATGCCTTGGCTTTCACTCAACTTCGCTCGAAAGCAAAGTTGCTTAAAAATGGAGCGGGAAACGAGACTCGAACTCGCGACCCCGACCTTGGCAAGGTCGTGCTCTACCAACTGAGCTATTCCCGCAATAATGGCGTCCCCTAGGGGACTCGAACCCCTGTTACCGCCGTGAAAGGGCGGTGTCCTAGGCCACTAGACGAAGGGGACGTTGCCCGAAACATACACGTATGTTTCAGTGCCAGGTCATCAACTAAAGCTGATGCCTTGGCTTTCACTCAACTTCGCCCGAAAGCAAAGCTGCTTAAAAATGGAGCGGGAAACGAGACTCGAACTCGCGACCCCGACCTTGGCAAGGTCGTGCTCTACCAACTGAGCTATTCCCGCAATGGCGTCCCCTAGGGGACTCGAACCCCTGTTACCGCCGTGAAAGGGCGGTGTCCTAGGCCACTAGACGAAGGGGACACGCTACAACTTCACTGGTTACATGCGTTTGGCTGTTTGCTTTACGCTGCAATTGGCGCGCATTCTAGGGATGGATTGGAAGGTCGTCAACCCCAATATGAAAATATATTGAAATCAATGACTTCGAGCCTAATCAGGCATTTTCCTACAGAGTCTCAAGGCAAGCTCCTGACGCCTATATTCCAGCACCCTACAAGGGGTTATGATTGCCTGAGCTCAGTGATGGCAGTTTGCTGCCCGTCGATTTTCAGCCTCTATATAGCCAGGCAACCCGACCCCACCGAGACAGCGCATCCACACCCAGAAGAGGTTTTAACGTTGACGCCCTCCATGATCGCCCTGCTTGTCGTCGTCGGGATCGCCCTATTGATTGCCATCGTCTACATCAACCATGTAGTGGAAAACAACAAGCTGGAAAAGTCCCGCCTCAAGGTTGAGCTCAATGACCGCGTACGCCGCTGCAGCGAGGTTAACGAGACGTTTCCCGGCCAATTGATGTCCCCTGCCCTCAAGCTGCTGCTGACACGCATCGAGCTGAACGCGACACAGCGCCTGCTGCTGCTGGATAAATCCAGCGCAGCTCTAAAGGCACAGGTCGCAGAACTCACCGGCCTTATTGCCAAAGGCGAGTCAATTCCCGTCAATAATCCGCCCAACCCCATCCTGACTGAGGCCAAGGCCAAAGACGTACGCTTCTTGCTGGAAACCCTGCACGGCCAGATTACCCGTGCGGCGCAAGATGGTTTTCTGCCTACTAATGAAGCCAAGCAATGGCTCAAGGAAATTCGTCACTTGCTGGTAGTGGTGCATATCGAGTTTTTCAACAACCTTGGCAAACTCGCCTTGCAGAAAAACCAGCCCGCACAGGCACGCCTGGCCTTTGAACGTGCCGTGCAGTATTTGCGTAAACAGCCGGTGCCGGCCATGTACAACGCCCAGATCAAGGATTTCGAGGCGCAACTGGCACACGCCAACGCACAGGTGCAGAGCGCTCTTGAACCGACCACGGGTGAAGTCAACGAACTGACTGAAGGCTTGAAGACCGACGAAGCCGATGCCGACTGGAAGAAAAAGTCGATTTACGACTGACACACCGCGCTGCCCGAATCGCGAGCAAGTCGAATCGTCGCTCCCACAGATCTGCAGCAACACACAAATGGTGTGGTCGACACCGAAACTTGTGGGAGCTGGCTTGCCTGCGATGGCAGCAACGCGGTTTGTCTGCCTGACCGAGTCGCCTGCATCGCGAGCAAGCCCGCTCCCACAATGGTCCCTGCAAAGCTCGAACTTTGCGTTCAGGCGGCGCAGTCCATCTGAACTGACGCAGAAAATCACGCAACTCATTGCGGGTGACAATTACTTAGGAATTCGATGTAAAACCCAGGACGGGCCAGAGAGGGTAAAACATATAAAGGCAGCCCTTGAGCTGCCTTTATATTTGACGTCAGGCTACCGGATTGATTGGCTTTTCCGGGTACCACACGTCCAACAGCGGGCTAACTTCAACAGTGGTCAGCTCTGGACGCGCTTTGAGCCAGGCTTCAACAGCTGCACGCTGTTCTTCGCTGACCGAGCCGCGTTTCTGCAGGCATACCAGACCGTAGTCGTCGCCGCCAACATAACCCAGACCGTTAGCTTCCATGGCTTCTGCCAGGAAAGCTGCCAGGAATGCATCGATAGCCTCTTCCGACAGGTCTTCTTTGAAATCCAGGTTCAGCTCAAAACCCAACTCCTGAAATTCATCAACGCACAGTTTTTTGCGCAGACGCTGGGAACGATTAGTAGCCATTGAACAATCCTCTTAAGTAATAACGGGCGGCACTTTAGCAGCTTCGGCCGCCCGGCGCCCGGTTCCGTGTGAACGGTTCATCGTTTTCTATACTTTATCGAGCAAACCCTGTAACAGGTGGATGCACAAGCCCGACAACCTTGGGGCATAATGCCAAGACTTTTATGACCATTGAGGGAACTTTCTTATCATGCCCTCTTATTTTTCTCCCTCGCCTGCAGGGTTTTACTTCATATGATCAAATCTTTACGGCCATTGTTTCTCGCCAGCGTTTTTTTGCCACTGGCCTTCGGCGCCAACGCCGCCCCCGTCAATACCACCCTTTCACCTAAAGTCCAGCAAGCCCTCAAGACCAACAAGCTGCAGGACGACGCCCTGTCTCTGGTTTTGCTGCCGCTCAACGGCCCCGGCATCCCTACCGTATTCAACGCTGACGTTTCCATGAACCCGGCTTCCACCATGAAACTGGTGACCACCTACGCCGCCCTGGAAATGCTCGGCCCGACCCATCAGTGGAAAACCGAGTTCTACACTGACGGCACGCTCAACAACGGCATCCTGCAAGGCAACCTGTACCTCAAGGGCGGCGGCGATCCCAAGCTGAACATGGAAAAGCTCTGGCTGCTGATGCGCGACCTGCGTGCCAATGGCGTGCAACAGGTCACAGGTAATCTGGTGCTTGATCGCAACTTCTTCGATCAACCGCAACTGCCGGTGTTCAATGACGACGGCAATGACAAGAACAAACCCTTCCTGGTCAAACCCGACTCGTTGATGGTCAACCTCAAGGCCTTGCGCTTCGTGGCCCGCAACGATGGCGGCAAGGTGCTGATCTCGGTTGAGCCGCCGATTGCCAGCATCAAGATTGACAATCAGGTCAAAGCCATCAACGCCAAACAATGCACCGGCGATGTGCGCTACAACCCCGTCACCCAGCCTGATGGCTCAGTGAATGTCACCGTCAGCGGGCAACTGGCTGACGGCTGTAACTCACAGACCTATCTGTCGCTGCTTGATCACGCGACCTACACCGCAGGGGCCGTACGCGCCATCTGGAAAGAACTGGGCGGCAGTATCCAGGGCCAGGACCTCCAGGCCAGCGTGCCAAAAGGCGCCAAGCTGCTGGCTCGAGCCTTCTCGCCGGATCTGGCCGAGATCATTCGCGACATCAACAAGTACAGCAACAACACCATGGCCCAGCAGTTGTTCCTGAGCCTGGGCGCGCAGTTTCGCAACGATGCCGACGGTGACGATGCCAAGGCCGCGCAGCGTGTAGTACGTCAATGGCTGGCGAAAAAAGGCATTACCGCACCGCATCTGGTAATGGAGAACGGCTCCGGGCTGTCCCGTGCCGAGCGCGTCAGCGCACGTGAAATGGCGCAAATGCTCCAGGCCGCCTGGAAAAGCCCCTACGCTGCCGAGTTCATCAGCTCCATGCCAATTGCCGGCAAGGACGGCACCATGCGCAAACGCCTGAAAACCACGGCCATGAACGGCCAGGCCCATATCAAGACCGGCACCCTCAATACTGTACGGGCCATTTCCGGCTTTAGCCGCGACAGCAATGGCAACACCTGGGCCGTGGTCGCCATCCTCAATGACCCTCGCCCTTGGGGCGCCTCGGCGATTCTCGATCAGGTGCTGCTCGACCTGTATCGCCAGCCACAAGTCCCTAACAGCGCGGTATCCATCGCTCAATAAGGCATTTGTCAGGCAATAAAAAACGCCCTCGACCGCAAGGCCGGGGGCGTTTTTTATTGTGGGAGCGAGCCTGCTTGGGATGCAGGCGGCTCGTTCAGGCGCAAAACCGCGGTGATGCCATCGCGAGCAAGCCCGCTCCCACAATCAGCTCTCAGCCCCTTAGCGGGCTGTGATTTTCCAGGCACGGTGGATTTTGCTGTTGCGGGCAAAGTCCGGATCGATGGTGCTGGCGGTGATTTCTTCAACGGCATAACGCGCTTCCAGATTTTCATCGAGGATGAACTTGCGGAAGTTGTTGGAGAAATACAGCACGCCACCCGGCGCCAATCGGGCCATGGCCAGATCCAGCAACTGTACGTGATCACGCTGCACATCGAAGATGCCTTCCATGCGCTTGGAGTTGGAGAAGGTCGGCGGATCGATAAAGATCAGGTCGTACTCTTCACGGCAGGCATCCAGCCACACCATCACGTCGCCCTGCTCCAGACGGTTCTTGTCCGAGAAACCGTTCAGGGACAGGTTGCGACGCGCCCAGTCCAGGTAGGTTTTCGACAAATCAACGCTGGTGGTGCTGCGCGCGCCGCCCTTGGCCGCATGTACGCTGGCGGTTGCGGTGTAGCAATACAGGTTGAGGAAGCGCTTGCCGGCCGCCTCTTTCTGAATGCGCATGCGCATTGGCCGGTGGTCCAGGAACAGACCGGTGTCGAGGTAGTCCGTAAGGTTCACCAGCAGTTTCACACCGCCTTCATTGACCTCGGTGAACTTGCCCTGGGCACTTTGCCGCTCGTACTGCTTGGTGCCGCTCTGACGCTCGCGGCGCTTGACGATCACCCGGCTCTTGTCGATGTTCAGCGCCTGCGGGATGGCCGCCAGCGCATCGAACATACGCTCCGAGGCCTTTACCGGATCAATGGATTTCGGTGCCACGTATTCCTGGACGTGAACCCAGTCGTGGTACAGGTCGATCGCCATTGCGTACTCAGGCATATCGGCATCGTAGACACGGTAGCAATCGATGCCTTCGCGCTTGACCCACTTGCCCAGCGCCTTGAGATTCTTTTGCAGACGGTTGGCAAACATCTGCCCGCCTTCGCTCAAGCGCGGCTGCTCGATCACTACCGGGACCGGCTTGATCGGGTTGCCGTTCTTGTTGAATTTCTCGTACTTGGTCGGTGCTTCGATATTGGACGGCAGATCGGACTCTGCCTGCTCACGCTCGGCCTGACGCTGCTCAGGGGTGCGACGCTCGCCGGTGACGAACTGATCCGGCACAACCTTGATCAACAGCAGCTTGCACGGCAAGGCGCCGTTCCAGAACGAATATTGCTTGTGGCTGCGAATGCCCATGCGCTTGCCCAGATCCGGAGCACCGGTAAATACCGCCGCCTCCCAATTCAGGCAGGCCTGACGCAGACGCTCACCCAGGTTCTGGTAAAGGTAGAGCAAGCTCGCCTCGTCACCCAGACGCTCACCGTACGGAGGGTTGCAGATAACCAGACCTTTCTGGTTCTGGTCCGGTCGCGGCTCGAAGGTCGCAACTTCACCCTGGTAAATCTTGATCCAGTGGCTCAGGCCGGCACGTTCGATGTTGTTGCGCGCTGGCTGGATCAGGCGCGGATCGGCTTCATAGCCACGAATCCACAGCGGCGGCTTGGCCATACCAGCTTCAGCACGCTCTGTAGCCTCCTGGTGCAGCTTCTTCCAGATTGCCGGCACGTGACCGAGCCAAGCATCGAAACCCCAGTGGATACGATTGAGGTTGGGGGCCATATCAGCAGCGATCATCGCGCCTTCAACCAGGAACGTCCCCACACCGCACATCGGGTCAGCCAGGGCTGCGCCTTCGGCAGCCATACGCGGCCAGCCGGCACGAATCAGAATGGCGGCGGCAAGGTTTTCCTTCAGCGGTGCAGCACCCTGCTGCAGACGATAACCGCGCTGGTGCAGGCTGTGGCCCGACAAGTCCAGGGACAGGATCGCTTCGCCGCGATCCAGACGCAGGTGGATGCGCATGTCGGGGCTGATCTTGTCGATGGACGGGCGCTCGCCAGACGGCGTACGCAGCTTGTCGACAATGGCGTCTTTAACTTTCAGGGCGCCAAAGTGAGTATTGTCGATACCCGAACCGTGACCGCTGAATTCAACAGCCAGGGTGCCATCCGGGACCATGTGGTCATGCCAGTCAATGTCCAGAACGCCGTGGTACAGGTCTTCGGCATCCTTCATCGGGAAGCGCTTGAGCACCAGCAACACACGGTTGGCAAGACGCGACCACAGACACAAGCGGTAGGCAGTTTCCATATCTGCCATGCCTCGAATGGCCGAGGTATGCTCGCGAGCTTCCTCCAGGCCAAGGCCGGTGGCCTCTTCGAGGAGCAGGCCTTCAAGGCCTTTAGGGCAGGTAAGGAAGAGTTCGTAACGATCCGACATGGGATTCCTGAGCTTTAAGCTATCAGTGAAGAGGCAACGCATTGCCTGCTCCGTTTTCAATCAAGCGCTTTTCTTGAAGAGCGCTCGTGTGGCACGAAACTGTGCCGTTCCACCCCAGCGTTCATTCATGCCCTGAGGCACGGAGAGTTTAGACGCAGGGGCAGGTCTTTTATGGAGAAACAACTGCTCATATTCAGACCCTTCGTCGAATAGTGCCCTATTAAAACGGGCGGTTATTCACACCAGAGAATGAAACGCATCAGCTTTGCAAACACTCGTCCTATCAGGCTTTGGTCGTATTTCGCGGAGAAAAAACGACCTTACTTATGGCCATAACAGCAAGATCGTTACGTCCTTATGACAAAACGATCATTCACACGCCTTGGCGCATTGGTTAGAACTCAACACAGGTTATCGCCGCACAGGCCATAACGAAATGCTCGCCACGCCGGCAGCGAGCACACCAACGGCAGAACACTCTGCCCCGACCTCAGGAAGGTCGACGCTAAATAAAACAGTCAACAAGTGAGGGCATTACCCTATGAGAAGACTTAAGCGTGATCCGTTGGAAAAAGCTTTCTTACGCGGATATCAATACGGTGTTACTGGAAAATCCCGCGAGCTTTGCCCTTTTACTCTACCGTCGGTACGCCAAGCCTGGATTAACGGCTGGCGCGAAGGACGCGGCGACAACTGGGACGGTATGACTGGCACTGCGGGCATCCACAGACTCAACGAACTTCACGCCGTCGGCTAACTCTGGGCAAATTCCGACATCACCTCGAAGCTGTACCGACTCTACCTTGCCGCCCTATCCAGGCGGCGGGCTTCGGCCCAAGGGCTCCTTAGGGGAGCCCTTTTTAATGCCTGCAGATTAACGAGGCAAGGCAGAAATGGCGTCGACCGACTCACGAATCAAGGCCGGGCCCTTATAAATAAAGCCCGAGTAGATCTGCACCAGGCTCGCACCTGCAGCGATCTTCTCAGCCGCGTGCTTGCCTTCGGTGATCCCGCCCGCCGCGATGATCGGCATACGACCTGCCAGCTCACCTGCCAGCACTTTGACTGTATGGGTGCTTTTTTCAAGCACCGGCGCGCCGGACAAACCGCCAGCCTCGTCGCCATGCTCCATGCCTTCAACGCCCACACGGCTCAGAGTGGTGTTGGTGGCGATGACCGCGTCCATACCCGTCTCCAGCAGCGCCTGAGCCACGAGCACGGTTTCTTCGTCGGTCATGTCAGGGGCGATCTTGATCGCCAGCGGTACGCGCTTGCCGTGGCGCTGCGTCAGTTCGTTCTGACGCAACTGCAGGGCTTCGAGCAACTGCTTGAGCGAATCGCCAAATTGCAGGCTGCGCAAGCCTGGGGTGTTGGGCGAACTCACGTTCACGGTCACATAGCTGGCGTGGGCATATACCTTGTCCAGGCAGATCAGGTAGTCATCGACCGCACGCTCAACCGGCGTATCGAAGTTCTTGCCAATATTGATCCCCAGGATACCTTTGTACCTGGCTGCCTGAACCCGCGTCAGCAAGTGATCAACCCCAAGGTTGTTGAAACCCATGCGGTTGATGATTGCCTGAGCTTCAGGCAACCGGAAAATTCGTGGTTTTGGATTGCCTGGCTGAGGACGCGGCGTGACGGTGCCGATCTCAACGAAGCCAAAACCCAGCTGGGCAAAGCCATCAATGGCTGCACCGTTTTTATCCAGACCCGCAGCCAACCCGACCGGGTTCGGAAAATCGAGCCCCATCACGTTTACTGGCAGCCTTGCCGGCGCCTTGCACAACAAACCGTTAAGCCCGAGACGGCCACCCGCACCGATCAGGTCCAGAGACAGATCGTGAGAGGTTTCAGGGGAGAGTTTGAAGAGCAACTGGCGGGCCAGGTTATACATGGGCTGATTGGACTCAAAGGGTGGTTTGAAGAGAGCGCGATTATAGCTGCGCGCCCCGCTAAATCACAGGCAAAGAAAAACCCGGCCGAAGCCGGGTTTTTCTGAACAGCCTAGCTAAAAATTACTTAGCTTCTGCTTGAACGGTAGCTTCTACGCGACGGTTCAGAGCACGGCCTTCTTCAGTTGCGTTGCTTGCAACTGGGTTGGCTTCGCCGTGGCCAACTGCGTCTACACGGTTGGCTGCAACACCTTGGTTAACCAGGGCTGCACGAACAGCGTCAGCACGACGCTGCGACAGTTTCTGGTTGTAGGCGTCTGGACCGATGCTGTCAGTGTAACCAGCAACAGTGGTAGTGGTCGCAGGGTACTGCTTCATGAAATCAGCAACGTTGTTGATATCAGGCATGTACTGCGATTTAACAACCGACTTGTCGAAGTCGAATTTCACGTCAAGTTCAACGCGAACAACTTCAGCGATTGGAGCTTCTGGTTCTGGCTCAGCGATTGGTGCTGGAGCTGGAACTGGAGCAGGAGCGACTTTACCGCCGTTGCCGCCGAAGTTCACACCCAGACCAACGGTAGGAGCGTAGTCCCACTTGCCGTTGTCCAGTTTGTAGTCAGCTTCAACGCCAGCACGGGCGAACAGGTTGTCAGTGATGTACCACTTAACACCAGCGCCTGCAGTCAGGAAAGTCGACTGGTCACGACCGCTGTGGCCGTCTGCGATCACGTTGGTCATGCTCTTGTGAGCAACACCGCCGGAAACGTATGGACGCAGAGCGTCGCCTACGGTGCCGAAGTGGTACTGAGCGTTCAGACCAAAGTTGTCGCCTTTGATTTTCTGGTTGCCAGTGCCGTCATTCGAACGGGTGTGGTTGGTTTTGTCGTAGGTCAGGTTCAACGAAACGTCGTCGGTCAGGAAGTAACCGATCGATGCGCCTGGGTTGTAGCCGTCTTCTACGTGCTTGACGCTGTCGTTGTACTGTTTTTTGTAGAACAGTTCACCCTCGACCGCGCCTTGGCCTTGTGCCAGGGCACCGAACGAAGTTGCGGCTACAAAGGAACCAATGGCAATGCCCAAGGTGTTTTTCAGTTTCATCCGTTAAATCCCCATCTGGTGATTGTAAAGCAGTCCCACAACCGGGGGACAACTCGGCGGCAAGTCTATCAGACCTTGCCTACAACGTAGAGCCATTTGCGCTGAACTAAGTTTCAGCAATGCCTGCAAATTTCTCACGCAATTTATCTAGAGCGCGCTTGTAACGCATTTTCGTCGCACTCAAACCCATGTGCATTATGTCTGCGATTTCCTGAAATTCCAGTTCTGCGACAAATCGCAGCACCAAAATCTCCCGATCAATCGGGTTCACATGCACCAGCCAGCGATCAAGCCCGCCCTTTTCCTCAGGTTTCGGCGCCTTTTCTTCGGACGCTTCCTCGAGGGGGTCAATGCTTAATGCGTCCATCAAGCGACGCTTTCGCCGTTCCTTGCGATACTGCGTAATGCATTCGTTGTAAGTGATGCTATATAGCCATGTCTTGAATTTCGATTTGCCTTCGAAATTTTTCAAACCGTACAGCACTTTCAGCATCACTTCCTGACAGACATCATCAGCGTCTCTATCGTTCCCTAAATACCTTGAACAAACGTTGAACAAAGTGCGTTGATAACGGCGCATCAGCTCTTCGTAAGCCCGCGTCACGTGAAACAACTCATCATGCGAGCGCGCCACCAGCTCCTCATCAGAGAGTTCGCGGGGGTCATAGCGCATGGATAGCGATTGGGCTTTATTCAAAACAAGTTGTGCCAACAGTCAGGTCAATGTCCGCCGCAGCCTTTAAATCACGGCTTTTTTGCGGCGGCGTACATTAGCAGGGTTTACCGCCTCAGCGGCTGGTTACGTGCTGCTCCAACAAGATCCGGTTCGAGAGGGAGACTAGCTCACCCTTATCCGTCAGCAACGTGGTTTTAACCGTGCCGATCTCTTCGATCTGCCCTTCGACCTCGCCCACACGCACTTCCTGCCCAACCTGATACAACTCACGCACATAAATCCCGGCCAGTATCTGACCCGCGATTTCGCGGCTGCCCAACCCCATTGCCAGGGCAATTGCCAGACCAACGGTAATCAACACAATCACAATAACGTGGTTCAGCAGGTCGGTCTTGACCTCAAGCTGGCTGATAGCCACGGAAATGCTGATGATGATGACCAGCCCTTGGGTGACTCGCCCCAGACCGCCGGCATAATCAAAACCGACACTCTCGGCAGCACCACGCACCAGGCCGTTGAGCACCTGGGCAAGCAACACACCTGCCAGCAGAACCAGCAGCGCACCAAAGACCTTGGGCAGATACACCGTCAACAGGTCCAGCGCCGAAGACACACGGTCGAGGCCCAGCGACTGCGCCGCCGAAACCAGGAACACCAGCAATACAAACCAGTAGACGATCTTGCCGATCAACGTCGAAATGGGCACCTGAATACCGACTCGCGCCAGTATTTTGGTCAGACCCGTGCCGCCCATCAGGCGATCAAGGCCCAGCTTGGCAAGCAGTTTCGACAGCAGGGCGTCAAGCAGTTTGGCAACCACGAAGCCCAGCAGCACCACCACCAACGCTCCGAAGAGGTTGGGAATAAAGTTCGCAATCTTGGTCCACAAGGCAGTCATTGCTGCGACCAGGCTTTGGGTCCAGACATTCAATTCCATGTTCAATCAGCCTTATCAACAGGGCGAGCAGCAGGTTTGCGCCGCGAAACGGGCGCAATATGAGCCGAACCGCTATTCAAAGCAATCATCAGTGCTTGCATCCAGCGGCCCAGCAGGCTGAAAAGGTCTCCCGCACCGACCTGGCGGTTGGCGGTTTTCAGCACGCGGCCCAGGCAAGCGTCGTCGTCACGGTTGGACGGCTCGGCCTTGAGCATTTCACGTAAGGACTGTTCAAACGGATCGTGCATAAGCACCTCTCGGTAAGTCAGTAAAAGACGCAGGCATATTTATCGGGGTCACATTCGGCCCGGTCACAGCCACTGCAAACGGCGGTAAAACCACCATTGCGCCGCCCCGATTACCAGCATCACGCCGCAGGTTATGGCAAAGCCATAGGAGTCATCGGAGAACGGCACGCCCCCCACGTTGATGCCCAGCAAACCGGTAATAAAGGTGATCGGCAGAAAGATCCCCGTCAGCACGCCAAAGCGGTACATGATGCGACTCATGCGCACATTCAAACGCCGGTCTTCCGACTCGAGCACCAGCCCCACGCGCTCGCGGGTCAGTTCGAGCTCTTCCAGATAGCGGGTCAGACTGTTGTTCAGTTCGTTCCAGTAATCGGCATCATCGGCGCTGAACCAGGGTAGTTTGATACGCGTCAGCTGACCGAAAATATCCCGCTGGGGTGCCAGAAATCGACGCAAGGCTGCGGCCCGGCGACGAACCTGCAAAAGGGAGTTGTGATCCGGGGTATACCGTTCGTCGGCATCTATCTTATCTTCTTCGTCATCGACGATTTCTGACAGCTCGCTGATCAAATCCTGCACTTTCAACGTCAGGTGCTGGGCGAGATAAAGGATCAATTCAGAGGGGTTTTTCGGGCCTTCGCCCTGGGAAAACTCACTGAGCAACTCATCAGTGGCGCGCAGCGGCCGCATGCGCAGCGAGATCAAGCGCTGCGCACTGCCAAAAATACGCAGCGAAACCATGTCTTCGGGCTCTGCGCCCGGGTTCAGGTTGACCCCACGCATAAACAGCAACAGCTCATTGTTGGGGACAGGCACCAGCCGCGGACGGGTATTTTCCTCAAGCAGCAGGTCGCAATTGAAATCACTCAAACCACTGGAATCACGGAGCCAGCTCTGGGTTTGCGGATGACTGCGATCCCAGTGCAACCAGAGGCTTTCGTGGGCCTGCAACTGCAGATCGTTCAGCTCGGTACGCGCAATCGAGCGCGCACCGCCTTCACCATCCAGTACCAGCGCATGCACCAGCCCCCATTGAGCGTTTTCTTCCTCGAACATCCGTGATCCTTAGTGGTAATGCGTTTAGCCCGGCATTTTCAGAGCGGTTGGCGAGATGATAACGCCATTATTATCGGCATAAATAAATTCTCCGGGACGGAACGTGACACCGGCAAACGTCACCGGCACGTTGACATCGCCAACACCGCGCCTGACGCTTTTGAGCGGGTGGCTGGCCAAAGCCTGCACACCGAGATCGGTTTGCGCGAGCACATCAACGTCGCGGATACAGCCGTAAATCACAATACCTTCCCAGCCATTTTTCGCCGCCCGGTCAGCGATCATGTCGCCCAGCAGGGCATGGCGCAGGGAGCCGCCACCATCAACCACCAGCACTTTACCCTGACCATCGAGTTCGGCCTGTTCCTTGACCCGGGAATTGTCCTCGAAGCACTTGATGGTCACGATCTCGCCACCAAAGGAGTCGCGCCCGCCGAAATTGCTGAACATGGGCTCAAGCACCTGTACCAGTTCAGGGTAGGCATCGCACAGATCGGGGGTGATGTAGTGATTCACGGGAAAGCTCCTGTTCAGGGTGGGCACAACAGTGAAAACAACGTAGCACTATGGTTATAGACGCTTTGGTGACGGCTGGCTTTAAAAGTCGCTCGCCCCAAAAGCAAGGACTCACTGCCAGCACAAGAGCCAATTATGACTCACGCGATAAATCGAGTCACATAGTATCCTCCGCCCACCTCAAACCCCCACAGCCGACACAGATTCCGTAACAGTGCCTTTTATCAGCCAATTACGCACCAATGGCCAAACCTCTTGCCGCGCGGGCTCGCTGACCAGCATTTCAACGTGACTGAAGTCAGAACTGAAACCATGCTCACGCCCCAGGGACACGAACTTGCGCTGTTCTGAACCCAACTGATCGAACAGTTTGCGACACGCCCACTCCGGCGTTTGCCGATCACCCACCGCCGCCACTACCAAAGCCGGGACCTGAACTTCGGCCAAACCGGCCCACCAGTCGCGCTCGGCATCCTTGAAGCGCCCCATAAAACCATTCCAGCGCAGGGTTTCCAGAGCAATGCTGACGGGTTCGTCTTCCGGGCCACGCTTGAGTCGCGTACCCGACAGCTGCTTGAACCGCTTCAACAGCAGATAAGCGCACCACTGCACTGGAGGAATTTTCAGCGACCAGTATCGACGATTGATCTGACAGCCAAAGAACGCCGCCGACGCCACATCCAGATCACTCAGGTACTTGCCCCCCAAAGCCGCGGCCACGCTGATAGCACCCTGGGAATGGCCGATCCAGTGCGGAACCTGCCCGCTTTGCTCACGAATAAAGGCAGCAATGGCCGGCAAGTCATAGCGGGCATAATCCGCCACACGGTTTTTAGCCCAGGAAACATTTCGTGACGAAAGACCGTGGCCACGCATTTCCGGTAGCCACACATCAAACCCGGCACGAGCCAAAAACGCCCCAAGCCCTGCGCCCTTGGGCGAGTACCAGAAGCGCCGGTTGGAAAAACTGCCATGCAACAGGATGACCGGCACGCCGCGCACCTGGCTGTCGTCGGCCATGCCCAGCCGAGTCACCACCAGCTCTACGGAAATATCCGGGCTGTTGGCGGGTTTCAAGCGATAGACATCTTCGCTCAGGTCGCCCCGACGCTCAGCGCTGATCAGGGCAACGGGAAAAAGGAGACTGCTGCTTTGCATAATGCTCTTGCACAAAAAAGGGCGACTCCTTTCAAGAACTCGCCCTGACACTGCCTATAAAGAGCAGGGTAGCCATGTGGCTACCCTGCTCCTCTCTCAACGACTCAAGCCTTGGCCTGACCTTCTGCCAGGAAGAACCAGGTTTCCAGAACGCTGTCCGGGTTCAGGGAAACGCTTTCGATCCCCTGCTCCATCAACCACAGCGCCAGGTCCGGATGATCGGACGGGCCCTGGCCGCAAATACCGATGTACTTGCCAGCCTTGTTGCACGCCTGGATAGCGTTGGACAGCAGCTTTTTAACGGCCGGGTTGCGCTCGTCAAACAGGTGCGCAATCACACCGGAGTCACGATCCAGGCCCAAAGTCAGCTGGGTCAGGTCGTTGGAACCGATGGAGAAACCGTCGAAGTACTCAAGGAACTCTTCAGCCAGAATCGCGTTGGACGGCAGTTCGCACATCATGATGATGCGCAGGCCGTTTTCGCCACGTTTAAGGCCGTTTTTAGCCAGCAGGTCGATCACCTGGCTCGCTTCGCCCAGGGTACGCACAAACGGCACCATGATTTCGACGTTGGTAAAGCCCATTTCATTGCGCACACGCTTGAGCGCACGGCACTCGAGCTCGAAGCAATCGCGGAAGTTTTCGCTGATGTAACGCGAAGCACCGCGGAAGCCCAACATCGGGTTTTCTTCTTCCGGCTCGTACAGCTTGCCGCCGATCAGGTTGGCGTATTCGTTGGACTTGAAGTCCGACAGACGCACGATGACCTTTTTCGGGGTAAACGCGCCGGCCAGGGTGCTGATGCCCTCAACCAGTTTTTCGACATAGAAGCCAACCGGATCGCTGTAGCCTGCGATGCGCTTGTCGACGCTGTCCTTGATTTCCTGTGGCAGGCCGTCGTAGTTCAACAGCGCTTTAGGGTGTACGCCAATCATGCGGTTGATGATGAACTCCAGACGGGCCAGGCCCACACCGGCGTTCGGCAATTGCGCGAAGTCAAAGGCGCGGTCCGGGTTGCCGACGTTCATCATGATCTTGAACGGCAGATCCGGCATGGCATCCACGGAGTTCTTCTTGATGTCGAAGCCCAGTTCGCCTTCGAAGATAAAACCGGTATCGCCTTCAGCACAGGACACGGTAACGCCCTGGCCATCTTTCAACAGCTGGGTGGCGTTGCCGCAACCGACCACGGCCGGTATGCCCAGTTCGCGAGCGATGATCGCCGCGTGGCAAGTACGGCCGCCACGGTTGGTGACGATGGCGCTGGCGCGCTTCATTACCGGTTCCCAGTCCGGGTCGGTCATGTCGGAAACCAATACGTCGCCCGGCTGGACCTTGTCCATCTCGGACACGTCCTTGATGATGCGCACCTTGCCCGCGCCGATGCGCTGGCCAATGGCGCGGCCTTCGGCCAGTACGGTGCCAGTTTCCTTGAGCAGGTAGCGTTCCATGACATTGCCGGCGCTGCGGCTTTTCACGGTTTCAGGGCGAGCCTGAACGATATACAGCTTGCCGTCATCGCCGTCTTTGGCCCACTCAATGTCCATCGGGCACTTGTAGTGCTTCTCGATGATCATGGCTTGCTTGGCCAATTCGCTGACTTCAGCGTCGGTCAGGCAGAAACGTGCACGGTCGGCTTTTTCAACGTCGATAACCTTGACCGACTTACCGGCCTTGGCTTCGTCGCCGTAGATCATCTTGATTGCTTTGCTGCCCAGGTTGCGACGCAAAATCGCAGGGCGGCCGGCTTCCAGAGTCTGTTTGTGGACATAGAACTCGTCCGGGTTTACCGCGCCTTGTACGACGGTTTCGCCCAGGCCGTAGGCGCCGGTGATAAACACCACGTCACGGAAGCCCGACTCGGTGTCCAGGGTGAACATGACGCCAGCAGTGCCGGTTTCAGAGCGCACCATGCGCTGCACGCCTGCCGACAGGGCGACCAGTTTGTGGTCAAAGCCCTGGTGCACGCGGTAAGAAATCGCACGGTCGTTGAACAAAGAGGCAAATACTTCCTTGGCCGCACGAATCACGTTTTCCACGCCACGGATATTCAGGAAGGTTTCTTGCTGACCGGCAAAGGATGCGTCCGGCAAGTCTTCGGCAGTAGCCGAGGAACGCACGGCAACGGCCATGTCCGGATTGCCCTGGGACAGGGTGGCAAAGGCGGTACGAATTTCGGCGTTAAGCTTTTCCGGGAACTCGGCTTCCATGATCCATTGACGGATCTGGGCACCGGTTTTTGCCAGGGCATTAACGTCATCAACATCTAGCGCATCCAGCGCAGCATGGATCTGGTCGTTCAAACCGCTCAGCTCAAGAAAATCACGATATGCCTGAGAAGTAGTGGCGAAGCCACCGGGAACTGAAACACCAGCGCCTGCAAGATTACTGATCATCTCGCCGAGGGATGCGTTCTTGCCCCCCACGTGCTCTACATCATGGACGCCGAGCTTATCGAGGGAAACTACGTACTCTACCAAGGTGATCTCTCCACTAACGGTGTTGGAAAAGCTCAGGGGCACTGAATGCTCATCTAGGGGGCATCGCAGCGATTGTGGCCTGGACCTGGAAAATAAGTGACACTGCCTGCCATATCGGGCGACAAAATCGCGCCTATCATATCCAAGAATCGTCACCAGCTTAAGGCCCAAGGCGCAAATGAAACGATCTGCTTTCTTTATCTCCGATGGCACCGGCATTACCGCCGAAACCCTGGGCCAAAGTTTGTTGGCACAATTCGAAAATGTGACCTTCAGCAAGTTCACGCGCCCTTATATAGACAGCGTGGAAAAAGCGCGGGCAATGGTACAACAAATCGATAACGCCGCCGAAAAAGACGGTTTCAGCCCGATAATTTTCGACACTATCGTCAATCAGGACATCCGCGAGATCCTCGCCACGTCCAATGGTTTCATGATCGACATCTTCTCCAGCTTCCTGGCACCACTGGAGCAGGCGCTGGGTGAACATTCCTCGTACTCGGTGGGCAAATCCCACTCCATTGGCCACAACTCCAACTATATGGAACGTATCGAGGCGGTGAACTTCGCCCTCGACAACGATGACGGCGCCCGCACGCACAAGTACGACAAGGCCGACCTGATTCTGGTGGGCGTGTCGCGCTGCGGCAAAACCCCGACCTGCCTTTATATGGCCATGCAATTCGGCATCCGTGCGGCCAACTACCCGCTGACCGATGACGATATGGAAAGCCTCAAACTGCCTGCAGCCCTGCGCGAACACAAACACAAGCTGTTCGGCCTGACCATCGACCCGGATCGCCTGACCGCCATTCGCAACGAGCGCAAACCCAATAGCCGTTACTCCAGTTTTGCCCAGTGCGAATTTGAAGTGCGCGAAGTCGAACGCCTGTTCCAGCGCGAAAACATCCCGCATATCAACTCCACACATTTCTCGGTTGAAGAAATCTCGGCCAAGATCCTGGTGGAGAAAGGCGTGGAGCGGCGGTTCAAATAACCACCCATAGCCTTTGTGGGAGCGGGCTTGCTCGCGATAGCATCACCGCGGGCAGCCTGACACACCGAGGCGCCTGCATCGCGAGCAAGCCCGCTCCCACACAGCTCAGAGCACCAGCAAATCCACAAATCGGTTAACCGGAGTGGCCTCCAGCGCTGCCTGGTCCTTGCACAGCGCGAAAATTTCGGCACAGCGCTGGCCCACAAAACGGGTCGCCAGATTGGCCTTGAACTTGTCTTCCAGTAATGGAATCCCCTCTGCCCGACGCCGACGATGGCCAATCGGGTACTCCACCACCACTTGTTCGGTGCTGGTGCCATCGCTGAAAAACACCTGAATCGCGTTGGCGATCGAGCGCTTGTCTGCTTCCAGGTACTCGCGGGTGTAGCGCGGATCTTCGACAATCACCATTTTCTCGCGCAACTGATCGATGATCGGATGCGCGGCGTGGAAGTCGTCTTCATATTGCTCAGCTACAAGATTGCCAAAGGCCAGCGGCACGGCGGTCATATATTGAATGCAATGATCCCGGTCCGCCGCGTTGGCCAATTTGCCTTGCTTGGAAATGATCCGAATCGCCGATTCGTGGGTTGTAATCACGATTTTTTCGATTTCATGCAGGCGCTCCCTGACCTGCGGATGCAGTGTTACCGCCGCTTCACAGGCCGTCTGGGCATGGAATTCGGCCGGAAAGCTGATCTTGAACAGCACGTTTTCCATCACATAGGTGCCGTAGGGCTGGCTCAGGCTGAACTGGCGCTGGCCCTCGGGCTTGAGCGCCAGATCCTTGTTGGTATGGCTGAACAGCACATCGTAGAAGCCCCACTGCGGCGCCGTCAGGACACCGGGGATACCCATCTCGCCACGCAGGGCAATATCGGCAAGGCGTACGCCACGGCTCGACGCATCCCCTGCGGCCCAGGATTTACGCGACCCGGCATTCGGTGCATGGCGATAGGTACGCAGCGCCTGACCATCGACAAAAGCGTGGGACAAGGCTGACAGCAACTGCTCGCGACTGGCGCCCATAAGCTTGGCGCAGACAGCCGTCGAGGCGACTTTTACCAGTAATACATGGTCCAGGCCGACACGATTGAAGGAGTTTTCCAGGGCAATCACACCCTGAATCTCATGGGCCATGATCATGGCTTCAAGCACTGCCCGCACCGCTAGCGGCGCTTCGCCATTGGCTACGCGCTTTTGCGACAGATGATCGGCGACTGCCAGAATGCCGCCCAGATTGTCCGAAGGATGGCCCCACTCCGCCGCCAGCCAGGTGTCGTTGAAATCCAGCCAGCGCACGATGCAACCGAAGTCCCAGGCGGCCTTGACCGGATCGAGACGAAACGAAGTGCCGGGTACGCGGGCACCGAATGGCACCACAGTACCCTCGACGATCGGCCCCAGATGCTTGGTGCATTCCGGAAAACGCAGGGCCAGCAGGCCGCAGCCCAGGGTGTCCATCAGGCAGTTGCGCGCAGTGTCCAGGGCTTCGGGCGAAGTGATGCGGTAGGTCAGGACATAATCGGCGATATCCTGCAAAACCTGGTCATAGTCGGGGCGGTTGTTGAGGTCGACGTTGGCGCTCATGGGTATCTCCAAAGAGTGGGTAAGTGTCGTGGTCCATCCTCAGGCTCAGGGTCGTTGTACAGCAGGTCTGAATGCCTGCTTTGAAGTACTTGAGTTGACTGTGGGAGAGGGCTTGCTCGCGATCCAGCGACGCGATCCTTCAGTGAAACCGCGTAAATCTCATCGCGAGCAAGCCCGCTCCCACACTTTATGCGTACAACCTCTAGAACGAATCGCCCGGCACCCGCACCCAGCCTTCCATCAATACTCGCGCACTGCGGCTCATGATGGCTTTGGTCACGGTCCATTCCCCGCCAGCCTGCTGAGCTTCAGCGCCCACACGCAAGGTGCCCGACGGGTGACCAAAACGCACGGCGCTACGCAACTCACCACCCGCCGCCAGATTGACCAGCGTGCCCGGAATTGCCGCCGCCGTGCCGATGGCTACCGCAGCGGTGCCCATCATGGCGTGGTGCAACTTGCCCATCGACAGGGCCCGCACCAGCAAATCCACATCCTGCGCAGCCACCGGCTTGCCGCTGGACGACACATAGGCCACTGGCGGCGCAACAAAGGCAACCTTGGGTGTGTGCTGACGCTTGGCGGCATCTTCAAGCTTGTCGATCAGGCCCATGCGCAATGCACCGTGAGCACGGATGGTTTCGAACATGGCCAGGGCTTTGGGGTCGCTGTTGATGTCGTTTTGCAACTCTGCACCGGTGTAGCCAATATCCCGCGCATTGACAAAAATCGTCGGGATCCCGGCGTTGATCATCGTCACGTTCAAGGTGCCCACTCCCGGCACTTCAAGATCGTCCACCAGGTTGCCGGTCGGGAACATCGAACCGCCTGCACCCTCTTCATCCGCTGCCGGGTTGAGAAACTCCAACTGCACTTCGGCTGCCGGAAAAGTCACGCCATCCAGTTCGAAGTCACCGGTTTCCTGCACGGCACCGTCTGTGATCGGTACATGGGCAATGATGGTCTTGCCGATATTGGCCTGCCAGATACGCACCACCGCCGTGCCGTTTTGCGGGATACGGCTGGCATCCACCAGACCGCTGCTGACCGCGAACGAGCCCACGGCCGCCGACAGGTTGCCGCAGTTGCCGCTCCAGTCTACAAACGGCTTGTCGATCGCGACTTGACCGAACAGATAGTCGACGTCGTGATCGGCGTGCAGGCTTTTGCTCAGGATCACGGTTTTGCTGGTGCTGGACGTCGCCGCCCCCATGCCGTCGATCTGTTTTTCGTAGGGGTCGGGGCTGCCGATTACCCGTAACAGCAAGGCATCTCGGGCCGCACCCGGCACCTGAGCTGCGGCCGGCAAGTCAAGCAGGCTGAAAAACACACCCTTGCTGGTGCCGCCGCGCATATAAGTCGCGGGAATTCGGATTTGCGCTGCATAGGCCATAAAACACAGTCCTGTTAAGGCCGGGGCGCAGGGCCCCGGCGCTGTGATCAAGCAGTGGCTGATTCCAGGAAGTCCTGGGCAAAGCGTTGCAATACGCCGCCCGCTTCATAGATCGAAACTTCTTCAGCGGTGTCCAGGCGGCAGGTCACCGGCACTTCGATGCACTCGCCATTTTTCCGGGTAATCACCAGGGTCAGCATGGCACGCGGGGTACGTTCGCCGATCACGTCGTAGGTTTCGCTGCCGTCGATCTGCAGGGTTTTGCGATTGGTGCCTGGCAGGAACTCCAGCGGCAACACGCCCATGCCCACCAGGTTGGTGCGGTGAATACGCTCAAAACCTTCCGCCGCAATAGCTTCGACACCCGCCAGACGCACGCCCTTGGCCGCCCAGTCTCGGGACGAACCTTGGCCGTAGTCGGCACCGGCGATAATGATCAGCGGCTGCTTGCGGTCCATATAGGTTTCGATGGCTTCCCACATACGCATGACCTTGCCTTCAGGCTCAAGGCGGGTCAGTGAACCCTGTTTGACCTTGCCGTCCTCGATCACCATTTCGTTAAACAGTTTCGGGTTGGCGAAGGTCGCGCGCTGGGCGGTCAGATGGTCGCCGCGGTGGGTCGCGTAAGAGTTGAAGTCGACTTCCGGCAAGCCCATTTTCGCCAGGTATTCGCCAGCGGCGCTGTCGAGCATGATGGCGTTGGACGGCGACAGGTGATCGGTGGTGATGTTGTCCGGCAGCACTGCCAGAGGACGCATGCCTTTAAGTGGACGGGCACCGGCCAGCGCACCTTCCCAGTACGGCGGACGGCGGATATAGGTGCTCTGCGGGCGCCAGTCATACAGCGGCTCGACTTTCGGACCAGTGTCTTCATGAATGGCAAACATCGGAATGTAGACCTGGCGGAACTGCTCGGGCTTGACCGCTGCCTTGACCACGGCGTCGATTTCTTCGTCGCTCGGCCAGATATCTTTCAGGCGGATTTCCTTGCCGTTGGCATCCACGCCCAGTACGTCTTTTTCGATATCGAAACGGATGGTGCCGGCAATCGCATAGGCCACCACCAGCGGTGGCGAGGCCAAAAATGCCTGTTTGGCGTACGGATGAATCCGTCCATCAAAGTTGCGGTTGCCCGACAGTACGGCGGTGGCGTACAGGTCGCGGTCGATGATTTCCTGCTGGATAACCGGGTCCAGCGCGCCGGACATGCCATTACAGGTGGTGCAGGCAAAAGCCACCACGCCAAAGCCCAGTTTCTCCAACTCATGGGTCAAACCGGCCTCGTCGAGGTACAGGGCAACGGTTTTTGAACCCGGCGCCAGCGAGGTCTTGACCCACGGTTTGCGGGCCAGGCCGAGTTTGTTGGCGTTGCGGGCCATCAGACCTGCGGCAATCACGTTGCGCGGGTTGCTGGTGTTGGTGCAGCTGGTGATGGCCGCGATGATCACCGCGCCGTCGGGCATTTGCCCCGGCACGTCGTCCCACTGCCCGGCAATACCCTTGGCCGCCAGATCAGAGGTTGCCACGCGAGCGTGCGGGTTGCTCGGCCCGGCCATGTTGCGCACCACAGACGACAGGTCAAAGCTCAGGTTACGCTCGTATTGCGCACCCTTGAGGCTGTCGCCCCACAGGCCGCTGACCTTGGCGTAGTTTTCTACAAGCTGCACTTGCTGGTCTTCGCGACCGGTGAGCTTGAGGTAGTCGATGGTTTGCTGGTCGATATAGAACATCGCTGCCGTGGCGCCGTATTCCGGGGCCATATTGGAGATGGTGGCACGGTCGCCCAGGGTCAATGCTGCTGCGCCTTCGCCGAAGAACTCCAGCCAGGCCCCGACCACTTTCTGCTTGCGCAGGAACTCGGTCAGCGCCAGCACCATATCGGTAGCGGTAATGCCCGGTTGCAGTTTGCCGGTCAATTCAACGCCGACGATTTCCGGCAGGCGCATCCACGAGGCACGGCCAAGCATCACGCTTTCGGCTTCCAGGCCGCCAACGCCAATGGCAATTACACCCAATGAATCAACGTGCGGGGTGTGGCTGTCCGTGCCCACGCAAGTATCCGGGAACGCCACGCCGTCGCGCACCTGGATCACCGGAGACATTTTCTCCAGGTTGATCTGGTGCATGATGCCGTTGCCCGGCGGGATCACGTCGACGTTTTTAAACGCCTTTTTGGTCCACTCGATAAAGTGGAAACGGTCTTCGTTGCGACGGTCCTCGATGGCGCGGTTTTTCTCGAACGCCTCCGGGTCATAACCGCCGCATTCCACTGCCAAAGAGTGGTCAACGATCAGTTGGGTCGGTACCACCGGGTTGACCTGGGCCGGATCACCGCCTTGCTGGGCGATGGCATCACGCAGGCCGGCCAGATCGACCAGTGCGGTCTGCCCCAGAATATCGTGGCACACCACACGTGCCGGGAACCAAGGGAAGTCGAGATCGCGCTTGCGATCGATCAACTGGCTCAGCGAAGCATTCAGGGTGGCAGGATCACAGCGGCGCACCAGGTTTTCGGCCAGTACGCGGGAGGTGTAAGGCAGGGTGTCGTAAGCGCCGGGCTTGATCGCATCGACTGCCGCGCGGGTGTCGAAATAATCCAGCCGGGTGCCCGGTAATGTTTTGCGAAATTCAGTATTCATTGGCGCAGGACTCGATCACGGTGGTTACAAAAGGGCAGTTGGCAACGATTTCAAGTGTGGGAGCGGGCTTGCTCGCGATGCAGACGCTGCGGTTATTCAGTCAAACCGCGTTGATTGCATCGCGAGCAAGCCCACTCCCACAATTACTTGAGGGTTACGACCTGCTGCTTGCTCAGCGACGCTCGATTGGCACGAACTTGCGCTGTTCTACGCCGATATACTCGGCGCTCGGGCGGATGATGCGGTTATTGGCACGCTGTTCGAACACGTGGGCAGCCCAGCCGGTCAGGCGTGAGCAAACAAAGATTGGGGTGAACAGCTTGGTCGGGATACCCATAAAGTGGTACGCCGAGGCATGGTAGAAGTCAGCGTTGGGGAACAGCTTCTTTTGTTCCCACATGGTCTTGTCGATCGCTTCGGAAACCGGAAACAGCACGGTGTCGCCCACTTCGTCCGCCAGTTTTTTCGACCAGCCCTTGATCACTTCATTACGCGGGTCGCTGTCTTTGTAGATCGCGTGGCCAAAGCCCATGATCTTGTCCTTGCGCGCCAGCATGCCGAGGGTGCCTTGCACCGCTTCTTCTGCCGAACCGAAGCGCTCGATCATTTCCATCGCCGCTTCGTTGGCGCCACCGTGCAGCGGGCCGCGCAACGAACCGATGGCGGCGGTGATGCACGAAAACAGGTCGGACAGGGTCGAGGCACACACACGAGCCGTAAAGGTCGAAGCGTTGAATTCGTGCTCGGCGTAAAGGATCAGCGACACGTTCATCACTTTGACATGCAACTCGCTCGGTTTCTTGTCATGCAGCAAGTGCAGAAAGTGGCCACCGATGGACTCTTCCTCGGTTACACAATTGATGCGCTTGCCGTCGTGGCTGAAGCGATACCAGTAGCACATGATCGCCGGAAAGGCGGCCAGCAGGCGGTCGGTCTTGTCGTGCTGCTCGGAGAAGTCTTTCTCCGGCTCGATATTGCCCAGGAACGAACAACCGGTGCGCATCACGTCCATCGGGTGGGCGTCAGCGGGGATGCGCTCCAGCACTTCTTTCAGTGCTTGCGGCAGGTCACGCAGTTTTTGCAGTTTGGCGGTGTAGGCCGCCAGTTCGGTTTGGGTAGGCAGTTCGCCGTACAGCAGCAGGTAAGCCACTTCTTCAAAGCGGGCTTCGGCTGCCAATTCACGTACGTCATAACCACGATAAGTGAGGCCCGCGCCTTCCTGACCTACAGTCGACAGGGCAGTTTGCCCAGCCACCTGGCCGCGTAATCCGGCACCACTCAATACTTTTGCTTCGGCCATTGCGCTCTCCAATCTTGAATTTGTTAGGGATTCGGCAACTACTTGATTCAATACATTCCCTTGTGGGAGCGGGCTTGCTCGCGATTCAGACAACACGGTTTGCCTGAATCACTGCGCTGATTCCATCGCGAGCAAGCCCGCTCCCACAACGTTTACTTCTTGCTCGCAAACACCGCATCGAGCTTTTGCTCAAACGCGTGGTAGTTGATGGCGTCGTACAGTTCCATGCGGGTTTGCATGGTGTCGATCACGTTTTGCTGGGTACCGTCGCGGCGGATGGCGCCATAGACGTTTTCTGCCGCCTTGTTCATCGCCCGGAATGCCGACAGCGGGTACAGCACCAGCGAAACGTCAGCGCCCGCCAGTTGTTCGGTGGTGTACAGCGGCGTGGCGCCGAACTCGGTGATATTGGCCAGGATCGGCGACTTCACCCGGTTGGCGAACAGCTTGTACATTTCCAGTTCGGTAATGGCTTCCGGGAAGACCATGTCCGCGCCCGCCTCTACACAGGCTGCTGCACGCTCCAGCGCCGACTCCAGACCTTCAACCGCCAGCGCATCGGTACGCGCCATAATCACAAAGCTGTCATCGGTGCGGGCATCGACGGCGGCCTTGATGCGATCGACCATCTCTTGCAGCGAAACGATTTCCTTGTTCGGACGATGGCCGCAACGCTTGGCGCCCACCTGGTCTTCAATATGAATCGCGGCGGCGCCGAACTTGATCATCGACTTGACGGTACGCGACACGTTGAAGAACGAGGAACCAAAGCCAGTGTCCACATCCACCAGCAGCGGCAGATCACATACGTCGGTAATGCGTCGTACATCAGTCAGCACATCATCCAGACCGGTAATGCCCAGGTCAGGCACACCCAGAGAACCGGCAGCGACACCGCCACCCGACAGGTAGATCGCCTTGAAACCGGCACGTTGCGCCAGCAGCGCGTGGTTGGCATTGATCGCGCCCACTACTTGCAAGGGATGCTCGCTGGCAACTGCATCACGGAAACGCTGGCCTGGACTGTTCTTATTGCTCATGACTCACCTCGTGGAGTGGCTGTCTGCTGGGCGTCTTGGTAGTGACGCGCAATATTGCGTTTCGAGGCGCCGATATGTCGGCGCATCAACAACTCGGCCAGTTCGCCGTCGCGATCGGCTATGGCATCGAGAATACGGTGATGCTCGGCAAACGCCTGATGCGGGCGGTTGGGCGTGGCGGAAAACTGGATGCGGTACATGCGCACCAATTGGTACAGCTCGCCGCAGAGCATTTGCGTGAGGGTGCGGTTGCCGCTGCCCTGAATAATCTTGTAATGAAAATCGAAGTCGCCTTCCTGCTGGTAGTAACCGACACCGGCCTGGAACGCTTCATCGCGCTCATGGGTTTCGAGCACCTGGCGCAATTCGGCAATGTCTTCATCGCTCATGCGTTCGGCGGCCAGGCGGCAGGCCATGCCTTCCAGGGACTCGCGGATTTCGTAGAGTTCGATCAGCTCGGCGTGGCTCAAGGACACGACCCGCGCCCCGACATGGGGCACACGCACCAGCAGGCGCTGGCCTTCAAGGCGATGGATGGCTTCCCGCAATGGCCCGCGGCTGATGCCGTAGGTACGGGCCAGCTCAGGCTCGGAGATCTTGCTGCCGGGGGCGATTTCGCCTTTGACAATAGCGGCCTGAATACGCCGGAACACGTTCTCGGAGAGGGTTTCAGAATCGTCTTGAGCGATTGCAGCTGGCTCCAGGGCTTGCAGCATATTGTCGACACCTTGTAAATCAATAGCGCCAAAATTAGCCATTTAAGCGTAAAGAGTCAAAGAATAAATCGATATTGTCGACAATCTACTAATACGACCTTGGTTGAATCGACAAGCCTTGCGCCCGTATTGAAACGCCCCGGCGCTGGCGCCATAAAACCATCATGTTAGAATGCCGACCGCACCAGCCCTGCCCCCCTCCATCGGGCAGCCGCACGAGGGAACTTGCTCTGTACTGCCAGTGCCTTGAACTGAAGATTGCAAGAGACCACGTTCCGATTTATGAAATTTTTCCCCCTCTACCTCCTCGCTTGCCTGCTGTGCGTTCCGGGCTTGAGCCTTGCTGGCGAAAAAACCGTGTACGGCCTGAATGAATACGCCGAACTGGCAGGCATCGATTTGCAGGTGGCGGCCAAACTCGACACCGGCGCCAAGACTGCTTCGCTCAGCGCCCGCGATATCAAGCGCTTCAAGCGTGATGGCGAGAGCTGGGTGCGCTTTTACCTGGCCATCGATGATGCCCACTCGCACCCCATCGAGCGCCCGCTGGCACGGGTCAGCAAGATCAAGCGCCGCTCCGGTGATTACGACCCCGAGTCGGACAAGAACTACACCTCGCGCCCGGTCATTTCCCTGGAAATTTGCATGGGCAAGGCTTTACGCACCATAGAAGTGAACTTGACCGATAGAAGTGCGTTCCAATACCCGTTGTTGATCGGCTCCGAAGCGCTGAAACGCTTTGATGCGCTGGTCGACCCAAGTCTTAAATACGCTGCTGGCAAACCTGCCTGCGCCGCCAACGCTCAAACCGCAGAGTAATTGAAATGCGCGCTCTTACCCTTCACCTGAAAATCTTGATCACCATCCTTGTGGTGCTGGGCATTTCGATTACTGCCTACCAGATTTTCGCCCTCGGCATTCCTGTCACCGAGGACGCGACTGACGACCTGTGGAACATCGACGCCAAAGTCGAATTCGTCGCCAGCTCCAAGGACCCGGTCAAGATCCAGATGTTCGTACCGCCGCTCAACCGCGACTACGTCAGCCTGAACGAGAGCTTTATCTCCAATAACTACGGGGTGAGCGTCAACCGGGTTGACGGCAACCGCAAGGTCACCTGGTCGGCACGTCGAGTCAGCGGCAAGCAGACCCTCTACTACCGCCTGGTGCTGACCAAGCGCTATTCCGGTGACAAGACCAAGGTCAAAGGCCCGGTATTCCGTGACAGTATCGCCGTCGAAGGCCCGGAAAAAATCGCCGCCGAAGCTTTGCTCGCACCGATCCGCCAGCACTCGGCCGATGTCGAAACCTTTATCAGCGAAACCATCAAGCGCGTCAGCAACCCCAACGATGACAACGTAAAACTGCTGCTGGCGGGCGACCCGTCGACCGCACACAAGGCGCAGGTCATCGAACTGCTGCTGTCCATCGCCCATGTGCCGATGGAAAAGGTCCACACCATTCGCCTGGTAGCCGATCAGCCGCAGAACCCGGAACTGTGGCTGCGCAGCTTTAACGGCAACGACTGGCTGTACTTCAACCCGGAAACCGGCGAGCAGGGCCTGCCGTCTGACCGCCTGCTGTGGTGGATCGGTGACGAGCCGATGGTCACGGTCGATGGCGGTAAAAAACCCAACGTCACGTTCAGCCTGAACAACAGCGAAATGAACGCCATTCGCCTGGCCAAGCTGACGGACGAAAACACCGACGCCAATTTCCTTGAGTACTCGCTGTACGGCTTGCCGCTGCAGACCCAGCAAACCTTCATGATCATGGTGATGATCCCGATTGGCGTGCTGGTGATCCTGATCCTGCGCAACCTGATCGGCCTGCAAACCCTGGGTACCTTCACCCCGGTACTGATCGCCCTGGCGTTCCGCGAAACCCAGCTGGGCTTTGGCATCATCCTGTTTACGGTGATTACCGCACTCGGGCTGACGCTGCGTTCCTACCTTGAACACCTGAAATTGCAAATGCTGCCGCGCCTGTCGGTGGTGCTGACGTTCGTGGTGATATTGATCGCGGCCATCAGCCTGTTCAGCCATAAGCTGGGCCTGGAGCGCGGGCTCTCGGTAGCACTGTTCCCGATGGTGATTCTGACCATGACCATCGAACGCCTGTCGATCACCTGGGAAGAGCGAGGTGGCGGGCACGCCATGAAAGTCGCGATCGGCACCCTGTTCGCCGCCACCTTGGCCTACCTGGTGATGAGCATCCCGGAACTGGTGTACTTCGTGTTCACTTTCCCGGCAGTCCTGTTGATCATGGTTGGCTTTATGCTGGCAATGGGTCGCTATCGCGGCTATCGCCTGACCGAGCTGGTGCGTTTCAAAGCGTTCCTGAAGGCTGACTCCTGATGTTTGGCTTCTGGAAGACCTGGAAGGCCCTGGAAGCCAGGGGCATCATGGGCATCAATCGGCGCAATGCGGACTACGTACTCAAGTACAACAAACGCAGCCTGTACCCGATCGTGGATGACAAGATCATCACCAAAGAACGCGCGATCAAGGCCGGCATTCATGTGCCGGAAATGTACGGGGTGATTTCCACCGAGAAAGAAATCGACAAGCTCGATGAAATCATCGGTGGTCGCAGCGACTTCGTGATCAAGCCCGCACAAGGCGCGGGTGGTGACGGCATTCTGGTGATCGCCGATCGCTTTGAGGACCGTTTTCGCACGGTCTCGGGCAAGATCATCAGCCATGAAGAGATCGAACATCAGATCTCCAGCATCCTTACTGGCCTGTATTCCCTGGGTGGCCACCGTGACCGGGCGCTGATCGAGTACCGGGTGACCCCGGACCAGATCTTCAAGAGCATCAGCTACGAAGGCGTGCCTGATATCCGCATTATCGTGCTGATGGGCTACCCGGTAATGGCCATGCTGCGCTTGCCGACCCGCCAGTCGGGCGGCAAGGCCAACCTGCACCAGGGCGCCATCGGCGTGGGTGTCGACCTGGCAACCGGCCTGACCCTGCGCGGTACCTGGCTGAACAACATCATCAGCAAGCACCCGGACACCACCAACGCTGTGGATGGCGTGCAACTGCCCAACTGGGACGGCTTTATGAAGCTGGCGGCCGGATGCTATGAGTTGTGCGGTTTGGGTTATATCGGCGTGGATATGGTGCTGGACCAGGACAAAGGCCCGCTGATTCTGGAACTCAACGCCCGCCCGGGCCTGAATATCCAGATTGCCAACGACTGCGGCCTGACTTTGCGTACCCACGCGGTCGAAGCGCGCCTGGAAGAACTGGCAGCCAAAGGCATCAAGGAAACCCCGGAAGAGCGCGTGCGCTTTGCCCAGGAACTGTTCGGGCATATCCACCAGAACGATTGAGCACGCACTTGTAAGTGTGTGGCTGGCTTGCCTGCGATGCAGGCGCTGCGGCCTGTCAGGCGAACCGCAGTGATGCCTTCGCGAGCAGGCTCGCTCCCACATAATGATCCTGGCAAGGTCCGAATTATGTGAGCAGCACAAACCCTGTGGGAGCTGGCTTGCCTGCGATGCAGGCGCTGCGGTCTATCAGGCCATCGCAGGTAAGCCAGCTGCCACAGGTTTGAGCCAGTATCCAACCGCATAGATTTGCGACCCCGCAGAGGACTACAATCAGCCCCCCCGCTCCGATGGCTGATTTGCTTCGCATGTTGACCTGCTCCGTACACCCCCTGCCGTACCACGCCAACCCTGCCGCGTATTTTTCGGCGATTCGCCATGCGCCCGGCGCCGTGCTGCTGGACAGCGGCCGCCCCACTGCCGAGCGTGGCCGCTATGACCTGATAAGCGCATGGCCACTTCAGGAACTGCGGGTTCAGGCCGGGGAAACAGGTCGCAGTTTTCTACAGCGCCTACGCGATAACCTGAGGCAACTGGGCCACGCCGTACTGCCCGCACAGTATGAGCTGCCCTTCGCCGGTGGCCTGATCGGTTACCTCAGTTACGACTTCGGCCGCCTGCTTGAGCATCTGCCAGCGCAGGCCAACAACGACCTGCAACTGCCCGAAGCGCAATTGGGCCTGTACGCCTGGGCACTGATCAGTGACCATCACGCAACCACCAGCCAGCTTGTATTTCACCCAAGCCTCGAAACAGCAGAGCGCCAGCGCCTGATCCAGCTGTTCAGCCAGCCTTGCCCATCGCACAACAAGCCTTTCAACCTCAAGCAACCGATGCAGCCGGATATCAGTGCCAGCCAATATGAGCAGGCCCTGGAGCAGATTCATCGCTATATCCAGGCGGGCGACTGCTATCAGGTCAATTACACCCAGCGTTTCAGCGCCCAGTGCGAAGGCGATGCCTGGAGCGCCTATGGCGCATTACGGGCCGCCTGCCCTACACCCTTCTCAGGCTTTATGAACCTCACGGGCAACAACGCAATCTTGAGCCTGTCTCCTGAGCGCTTTGTACAGGTGAGCCAGAATCAAGTCGAAACCCGGCCCATCAAAGGCACCCGCCCACGGGGCAAAGACAGCAGCGAAGATGCAGCCAACGCCGCCGAACTGCTGGCCAGCCCCAAGGATCGCGCTGAAAACCTGATGATCGTCGACCTGCTGCGCAATGATCTGGGGCGCACCTGCCGCACCGGTTCGGTGAGCGTGCCGGAGTTGTTCACCCTCGAAAGCTACCCTAACGTCCATCATCTGGTCAGCAGCGTGATCGGCGAACTGGCCGCGGGCAAAGACGCCCTGGACCTGATTGGCGACAGCTTCCCCGGTGGCTCGATCACCGGCGCGCCGAAAATCCGCGCCATGCAGATCATCGACGAGCTGGAGCCTACCCGGCGCAGCATCTACTGCGGCTCGCTGCTGTACCTCGACGTACGTGGCGAAATGGACAGTTCCATCGCCATCCGCAGCCTGCTGGTCAAGGACGGGTGGGTCAGTTGCTGGGGCGGCGGCGGTATTGTGGCCGACTCCCACTGGCAGGAGGAGTATCAGGAATCCATCACCAAGGTGAAGGTCCTGCTCGATACCCTGCAAACCCTGTAGCCCGCGCTTTTTGCTAAGATCGCGGTATTAGAGAGCGCCCAGCGCCATTCACTGTAGGAAGCCGCCTGATGAGCCATCCGTTCGACGTCGCTGAACTCGCCGCGACATACGCCAGCAAGTCCCCGCAAGATATTCTCAAACTCGCCTTTGAACATTTTGGCGACGAACTCTGGATCTCCTTCAGCGGCGCCGAAGACGTGGTGCTGGTGGACATGGCCTGGAAACTCAACAAGAACGTCAAGGTGTTCAGCCTCGACACTGGCCGCCTGCACCCCGAGACCTACCGGTTTATCGAGCAGGTACGCGAGCACTACAAGATCCAGATCGAATTGATCTCGCCGGATCAAAGCAAGCTCGAACCCTTCGTCAAAGAAAAGGGCCTGTTCAGCTTCTATAAAGACGGCCATGGCGAATGCTGCGGCATCCGCAAGATCGAGCCGCTGCGTCGCAAATTGTCGACAGTCAAAGCCTGGGCCACTGGCCAGCGCCGCGACCAGAGCCCCGGCACCCGCAGCCAGGTAGCCGCATTGGAAATCGACGGCGCGTTCTCGACTCCGGAACGCCCCCTGTACAAGTTCAACCCGTTGGCGCAGATGACCAGCGAAGAAGTCTGGGGTTATATCCGCATGCTGGAGTTGCCGTACAACAGCCTGCATGAGCGCGGTTTTATCAGCATCGGCTGCGAGCCCTGCACCCGCCCGGTCCTGCCCAACCAGCACGAACGCGAAGGCCGCTGGTGGTGGGAAGAAGCCACGCAAAAAGAATGCGGGCTGCATGCTGGCAATCTGATCGCCAAAAACTAAGCAAAATCCCCCTCCTTGTGGGAGCGGGCTTGCTCGCGATAGCAGCACCGCGGTCTGGCTGTTAAACCGAGGTGTTGCTATCGCGAGCAAGTCGAATCGTCGCACCGCCGCTCCTACCCCCGAATACACCTGCTCTTTCTTCGACCAACTTGCGTTTACCCACGACTTTCGTTGAGAATTGGTAATTATTCTCAATAACATTTAGGCAATGTCCTATGTCTTCGGGTGAACCGTCCTATCAGGCCGCCATTACCGAGCTGTACTGCGAGCATCACGGCTGGCTATTTGGCTGGCTGCGCAGAAAGCTTGGCTGTGCCCACAATGCTGCCGATCTGGCCCAGGACACCTTCGCCCGAATCCTCAATGCCCGCGAATCGGTCGCTACCCTGCGTGAACCCCGGGCCTTTCTGAGCACCACGGCACGCCGACTGATCATTGATCAAGTGCGCCGCAAACAGATTGAAAACGCCTACCTGCAAGAACTTGCCCTTACCGCCGAGGCACTCGAAGGCTTTCAATCCCCGGAGCAGATCCTGACCACTCTGGAAGCCCTGGAACAGATCGCCTTTATTCTTGAAGGCATGCAGGAAAAAGCCCGCCAGGCGTTTGTGCTGTATTACCTGGACGGCCTGACCCAGTGCGAAATCGCCCGACAACTGGGCCTGTCTGACCGCACGGTACGCAAGTACCTGATCCAGGCCCTGCTGCATTGCAGCCACAGCCTGGACACCTGAGCCGATATGTCCGAGCAGCCCCCGAGCATCGACGAACAAGCCGCCGAATGGATCCTTCGCCTGCACGAAGAAGGCTGCAGCGATGGCTTGCGCCAGGAGTTCGAGCGCTGGAAACTGCAAAGCCCGCAACACGCCGGCGCGGCGCGGCGCATGCAGGATGTGATCAACCGCCTGCAAGCCCTTCGCCAGCAATCGGTTCCGGCCAAAGCCGCGCTCAACGCGGCCTTCAACGGCCGCAAAACAGCAACCCAACGTAAGCAGATCCTGCGTGCACTACTGATAGCCAGTTGCCTGGCCGTGCCGCTCACACTGCTGATGAAAAGCCATTACCCAGAACAGTGGATGGCCGATATCAGCACCGGCCCTACTGACTGGAAAACCCGGCGCCTGGCCGACCATTCAACTATTACCCTGAGCGGCACCAGCGCCCTCAATGTGCATTTTGACGGTCAGGAACGCCGCATCGAACTGCTCCAAGGTGAAGTACTGGTCGACGTCGCTCACGACAGCGCCCGCCCGTTTTTCGTCGAAACGGCCCAAGGCCGCATGCGCGCGCTGGGCACTCGTTTTGTGGTCAAGCGCCAGGGCGACACCACGGTACTGAGCATGCTGCAGTCCCGCGTGGCAGCGCAAAGCGCGAACGAACAACAAACTCTGGAAGTGGATGCCGGCTCCCAAGCACTGATCCGCAGTGACTCCGTCGAGCTCTCCGGAAGAGTCTCACCGGCCAGCATCAATCAGGCCTGGGAGCGCCATCAACTGGTGGTTGAAAACCAGCCCCTGCCCCAGGTGCTGGATGAAATATCCCGTCATCGCCGCGGCCATCTGCAGTTCGATCGCGCAGCCCTGGCCAACTTGCGCGTCTCGGCCGTGCTGCCCCTGGACGATACCGACCGGGCGCTGCAATTGATCGGCGAAACCCTGCCCCTGCAGATCAAAACCTGGACCCCCTGGTTAATTGTGATCAGCCAGTTACAGAAACCTTAAAAATAATAATTCCCATTCGTTCCGCTTTTTTTGAGTCGGCCGTCAAGGTAGATACAACGACTCGAAAAGGATTACGTCTTCCATGCTCACCTCCTACAAACCGCTCGCCCTGGCGATTCACTTGATCGTTGCTTCGGCGGCTGGCGTGGCATATGCCTCCACAGCCCTAGCGCAGTCAGCGGCCGTGCAAAGCTATGACATCCCCGCAGGCCCGCTGAGCAGTGCCCTGAACCGCTTTGCGCAACAGGCCGGTGTAGCGATTATTTTCCAGTCAAGTGACTTGGAAGGCCTGTCCACACCAGGCTTGCATGGTGCCTACAACGAACAGGGTGGCTTCGAGGCATTGTTGCGCGGTAGCGGCTACACCGCAGTGAAAAGCGCCAACGGCTACATGCTCGACGCACTGCCCGCAGCGGGTGGGGCCCTGGAGTTGGGCGCCACCCAGGTCAGCGCCAACCAGCTGGGGACCATTACCGAAGGCAGTGGCTCCTACACCCCCGGTTCCATCGCTACGGCAACGCGCATGGTGCTGACACCACGGGAAACTCCGCAGTCGATTTCCGTGGTGACGCGCCAGGCGATGGACGACTTCGGCCTCAACTCGATCGATGACGTGATGCGCCACACCCCCGGCATCACCGTAGCCACCTATGACAGCGACCGCACCAGCTACTACTCCCGCGGTTTTGCCATCAAGAACTTTCAGTACGACGGCATTCCAATCCTGCAAGACCCGCAATATTCAGCCGGGCACACCCTGACCGACACGGCGATCTATGACCGGGTCGAGATCCTCAAGGGCGCAACCGGCCTGCTCACCGGCGCTGGCGGGCCGGGTGGCACCATCAATATGGTGCGCAAAAAACCGACCCGCGAATTCAAGGCGCATATCGATGTAGGCGCAGGCTCCTGGGAAAACTACCGCTCCGAGATCGATGTCAGCGGGCCATTGACCGAGAGCGGTAATGTGCGCGGCCGGGCCGTGGCGGCCTACCAGGACAAGCACTCGTTCATGGACCACTACAAGCGCGACAGCGAGGTCTACTACGGCATTCTTGAAGTGGACCTGACTCCGGACACCCTGCTCACCCTGGGGGCTGATTATCAAGACAACAATCCCAAAGGCTCCAGCTGGTCGGGCAGCGCTTCGCTGTTCAACTCCAAAGGCGACCGCATCAGCAACCCGCGCTCGTTTAACAACGGCGCCAAGTGGAGCAGTTGGGAGCAATACACCCGCACGGTGTTCTCGACCCTTGAACACAATTTCGATAATGGCTGGGTAGTCAAAGGCCAGTACAACCACCAGATCAACGGCTATAACGCCCCGCTGGGCGCACTGCTCGACCCGGACGCCACCACCGGGCAGGCGAAAATCCTCGCCCGCAAATACACCGGCGAATACGTCAGCGACAGCGGCGACCTGTTTGCCACCGGCCCGTTCAGCCTGCTGGGGCGCGAACACGAACTGGTCATCGGTGGCTCGGTGTCCAAATCGCACTGGACCGGCAAGGACTACACCAATGCCAATATGGTCAACAACGCTTACGACTACTACAACTGGAAAGGTGACAGCCTTGAGCCGGACTGGGGCAATGTCACTTCATACAACGATGAAACGACGCGCCAGACCGGTACATACGTGACTGGCCGCTTCAGCCTGACGGATGATCTGAAACTGATGCTGGGCACCCGGGTGGCCAATTACACCCTGACTGGCACCAGCCAGGCCAAGGACACGGGCAAAGTGCTGCCGTACGCAGCCCTGATCTACGACATCAACGACACTATCTCGGCCTACACCAGCTACACCGAGATTTTCCTGCCGCAGTCGTACTACCGCGACCGCAACAACAAGATGCTTGAGCCCGATGAAGGCACCAACTACGAGCTGGGTCTGAAAGGCGAGTTCTTTGATGGCCGTCTGAATTCAAGCCTGGCCTACTTTGAAGTACATCAGGACAACCGCCCGGAAGCGGACACTGCCTACAACGGCAACCCGACCAACCCGGATATCGATTACGCCTATAAAGGTATCAAAGCCACGACCAAGGGTTACGAAGCGGAGATTTCCGGTGAAATCATGCCGGGCTGGCAGTTGCAGGCGGGTTATACCCACAAGGTCAGTCGTGACCAAGGCGGCACCAAGGTCTCGACCTGGGAACCGGAAGACCAGATCAACCTGTACACCCGCTACAAGCTGACCGGTGATCTGGACAAACTGACCCTGGGCGGTGGCGTGCGCTGGCAGAGCACAGGCTGGCAGATGCTGACCAATTGGAATAAGGGCGGCACTGTGGAGAAATTCTCCCAGGACCCGTACTGGCTGGTTGATCTGATGGCGCGTTATCAGATTTCGAAAAACCTGTCGGCCACCGTCAACCTCAACAACGTATTCGACAAGTCGTACTACACCAATATCGGTTTCTACAACTCGTCGTACTATGGCGACCCGCGCAACGTAATGGTCAGCACGCGCTGGGATTTCTAAACCACACATAAATCCCTCTATGTGGCTGTTTCATTGTGGGAGCGGGCTTGCTCGCGATAGCCTTAATGCGGTTTCCTGAAAGGCCGCAGCGCCTGAATCGCAGGCAAGCCAGCTCCCACAGGTTTTGCCAGCCCCTGCAAATTCATATCAAACCTTTTCAACCACAAACCACACGCGCACAAAAAAGCCTGCACAAAGCAGGCTTTTTTGTTGATCACAAGCGTTCAAGGGGCTTGTGCTCTGAATATGGCGCAGCGGACGGGACTCGAACCCGCGACCCCCGGCGTGACAGGCCGGTATTCTAACCGACTGAACTACCGCTGCGCGTAACACTGTAAGTGAATGGTGGGTGATGACGGGATCGAACCGCCGACCCTCTGCTTGTAAGGCAGATGCTCTCCCAGCTGAGCTAATCACCCTTTCACTCTCATTGCGGGGCGCATCATCTCACACTTTTAATATAAGTGTTTGTTTTTATTTAAGTTTTATTAAAAAGGCATTCACAGCTACAAAACACACACGCACAAAAAAGCCTGCACAAGGCAGGCTTTTTGTTGATCACAAGCGTTCAAGGGGCTTGTGTTCAGAATATGGCGCAGCGGACGGGACTCGAACCCGCGACCCCCGGCGTGACAGGCCGGTATTCTAACCGACTGAACTACCGCTGCGCGTAACATTGAAAGCAAGTGGTGGGTGATGACGGGATCGAACCGCCGACCCTCTGCTTGTAAGGCAGATGCTCTCCCAGCTGAGCTAATCACCCTTTACTTCACTCTCATTGCAGGGCAAATTCTCTCACACTTTTAGTGTAAGTGGTTGTTTTTATTTAAGTTTTTTTCAAAACTTATAAAAACGACCGTTTCCGAAGCCCTGCATCTTTGATTTCGCAGCGAACTGCCAAACCGAAGCCTTTTAGATAAACCTGCATTCAGCGGGCCTATCCAACCACAAGCGTTCAAGGGGCTTGTGGTACAAAAAATGGCGCAGCGGACGGGACTCGAACCCGCGACCCCCGGCGTGACAGGCCGGTATTCTAACCGACTGAACTACCGCTGCGCGTAACACTGCAAGTGAATGGTGGGTGATGACGGGATCGAACCGCCGACCCTCTGCTTGTAAGGCAGATGCTCTCCCAGCTGAGCTAATCACCCTTTCACTCTCGGTGTGGCGCGCATTCTACGGAGCGACCTATAGTCTGGCAAGCACTTTTTAAAATAATTTTACCAAGCACTACAAAGGCTTAGCGCAGGGTTGGCCTATTAAGGTTATCAAGCGAATAATGCGTCTTTGTATATAGGAGTGATTCACCCCATGTGGTTCAAAAACCTGCTTATCTATCGCCTGACCCAAGATCTGCCTTTTGATGCACAGGTGCTGGAAACGGCACTGGCTACCAAACTGGCACGCCCGTGTTCAAGCCAGGAAGTAGCCACCTACGGTTTCGTTGCCCCGTTTGGCAAAGGCGAAGACGCCCCGCTGGTTCACGTCAGCCAGGATTTCCTGCTGATCGCGGCGCGCAAGGAAGAACGCATCCTGCCAAGCAGCGTGGTGCGTGATGCATTGAAGGAAAAGGTCGAAGAGATCGAAGCCGAGCAAATGCGCAAGGTGTACAAGAAGGAGCGTGACCAGCTCAAGGATGAAATCATCCAGGCCTTCCTGCCCCGCGCCTTTATCCGTCGCTCGGCCACCTTCGCCGCTATCGCGCCGAAACAGGGCCTGATCCTGGTTAACGCCTCCAGCCCGAAACGCGCCGAAGACTTGCTGTCTACCTTGCGTGAAGTGATCGGCTCTTTGCCGGTTCGCCCGCTGGCAGTCAAGATCGCGCCGAGCGCGGTGATGACCGAATGGGTCAAAACCCAAAAGGCCGCCGACAACTTCTTCGTCCTCGACGAATGCGAGCTGCGCGACACCCACGAAGACGGCGGCATCATCCGCTGCAAACGCCAGGACCTGACCAGCGACGAAATCCAGCTGCACTTGAGCACTGGCAAAGTAGTCACTCAGCTGTCTCTGGCCTGGCAGGACAAACTGTCGTTCGTGCTCGACGACAAGCTGGTGGTCAAGCGCCTGAAGTTCGAAGACCTGCTGCAAGATGAAGCAGAACAGAACGGCGGTGACGATGATCTGGGCCAGCAAGACGCCAGCTTCACCTTGATGATGCTGACCTTCGGCGAATTCTTGCCGCAGCTGTTTGAAGCACTGGGCGGCGAAGAAATTCCGCAGGGGATCTAAACGCCACTGCAACCCTGCTTCTGCCCTGTGTTGGAGCAGGTTTTGTGGGAGCGGGCTTGCTCGCGATAGCAACAAAATCGGTGACTCACAATGACCGAGTTGTTGCTATCGCGAGCAAGCCCGCTCCCACACTCATATCCACCATCATAATCATAAAAAGGAACACCATGCGCGCACTCGCTGCCTTAAGCCGCTTTGTCGGTAATACCTTTGCTTACTGGGTGCTGATTTTCGCCGTGCTGGCGTTTTTCGAACCCACCTGGTTTGTCGGCCTCAAAGGCTACATCGTGCCGCTGCTGGGCGTGGTGATGTTCGGCATGGGCCTGACCCTCAAACTCGAAGACTTCGCTGAAGTCGCACGCCACCCGTGGCGCGTGGCACTGGGCGTGGTTGCTCATTTCGTGATCATGCCCGGCGTGGCGTGGTTGCTCTGCCAGGTGTTCCACCTGCCACCTGAAATCGCCGTGGGCGTGATTCTGGTCGGCTGCTGCCCAAGTGGCACTTCGTCCAATGTGATGACCTGGCTGGCACGGGGCGATCTGGCGCTGTCGGTTGCCATTGCGGCCGTGACCACCCTCCTCGCCCCACTGCTGACCCCGGCGCTGATCTGGTTGCTGGCGTCGGCCTGGCTGCCGGTTTCGTTTATGGAGCTGTTCTGGTCGATCCTGCAAGTTGTGCTGCTGCCAATTGTGCTCGGCGTACTGGCCCAGCGCCTGCTTGGCGCACGGGTGCGCTTTGCCGTCGACGTGCTGCCGCTGGTCTCGGTGGTCAGCATCGTGATTATCGTTGCCGCCGTAGTGGCCGCCAGCCAGGCGCAGATTGCCAAGTCCGGCCTGCTGATCATGGCTGTGGTGATGCTGCACAACAGCTTCGGCTATTTGCTCGGTTACTTTACTGGCCGTCTATTTAATCTGCCGCTGGCCCAGCGCAAATCCCTGGCACTGGAAGTCGGCATGCAGAACTCGGGGCTGGGCGCCGCATTGGCCAGTGCGCACTTCTCGCCGCTGGCTGCGGTGCCTAGCGCTCTGTTCAGCGTTTGGCACAACATTTCGGGGGCGTTGCTGTCGACGTATTTCCGGCGCATGAGCGAGAAAGAAGATCGCCTGGCAGCAGCCAAATCCGTACTAGAGTGAACCTTCAGGGTTGCCTTTTAGACGAATAATGTGCAATATACTGCGCACTGCAAGGACGACCTTGCGACTCATGGAGTGATTATTCGGGGACGACCCCATCAGTTGATGGAGATAGATATGCCCTGGATTATCCTGTTTTTCGCAGGCCTGTTTGAAGTTGGCTGGGCCGTCGGCCTGAAATACACCGAAGGCTTTACCCGCCCGCTGCCTACCACCCTGACCGTAGGGGCCATGGTAATCAGCCTTGGTTTGCTCGGGCTGGCCATGAAAGATCTGCCACTGGGCACTGCCTATGCAATCTGGACCGGTGTGGGCGCAATCGGCACAGTTATCGCCGGGATCATCCTGTTTGGTGAATCCATGGCGCTGTTCCGGTTGGCCAGCGTTGCACTGATCATTGCCGGTTTGGTGGGGCTGAAGATCAGCGCATAACACAATCCTCTGTGGGAGCGGGCTTGCTCGCGATGCAGACGGCGCGGCCTGTCAGTTAAACCGCGTTGCTGCTATCGCAGGCAAGCCAGCTCCCACAGGTTTTATGTGGTACACAACTCTGATGCCTGCATGGGCAAATATGGGAGCAGGCTCGCTCCCACAATTGCATTTGCCACATTGCTTAATTACTGCACAGACCCGCGCAACGCCATCACCCGCTCACGCAACACCTTTTGCGTAGCCTCATCAGCCGCGATGGGTGCGCCTGCAACCAGGGTTACCCGCGACCACAATCGACGCAAAAAGCCCTTGTTCGGGTCCTTGCTGAAGAAACTGCCCCACAACCCCTGCAACGCCATCGGAATCACCGGTACCGGCGTGCGCTCCAGAATACGCGTCACCCCCGCCTTGAACTCGTCGACCTGCCCATCCGTGGTGAGCTTGCCTTCAGGGAAGATGCACACCAGTTCGCCATCGTTCAGATAGCGGGCAATCTTTTCAAAGGCCTGTTCGTAGATCGCCTCATCCTCATTACGCCCCGCAATCGGAATCGTACCCGCCGTGCGGAAGATAAAGTTGAGCACCGGCAGATTGTAGATTTTGTAATACATCACAAAACGAACCGGACGACGTACTGCACCACCAATCAGCAGTGCATCCACAAACGACACATGGTTGCACACCAATAGCGCCGCACCTTCATCCGGAATCAGTTCGAGATTTTTGTGCTGCACGCGATACATGGAATGGCTGAGCAGCCAGATCATAAAGCGCATGCTGAACTCAGGGACGATTTTGAAGATGTAGGCGTTGACCGCGATATTCATCAACGACACCACAAGGAACAACTCGGGAATCGTCAGCTTGGCCATGCTCAGCAACAGGATGGTGACCAGCGCCGACACCACCATAAACAGCGCATTGAGAATGTTGTTGGCGGCAATCACCCGCGCCCGCTCACTTTCCGAGGTGCGCGACTGGATCAGGGCATACAGCGGCACTATATAGAAGCCGCCAAACACCCCCAGGCCGAGAATATCCAACAGTACCCACCAGGCCTGACTGAAGCCCAGCACACCCAGCCAGTCGTTGGCCTGGATATTTTGCGGCATCTGCCCTGAATGCCACCACAGCAGCAGACCGAAGACAGTCAGGCCAAACGAACCAAAGGGCACCAGGCCAATCTCGACCTTGCGTCCCGAGAGCTTCTCGCACAGCAGCGAGCCCAGTGCGATGCCCACCGAGAACACGGTAAGAATCAGCGTCACTACGGTCTCGTCGCCATACAGCCAGTCTTTGGCATAGGCCGGGATTTGCGTCAGGTAAATCGCACCGACAAACCAGAACCACGAGTTGCCCACGACAGAGCGTGATACCGCCGGCGTCTGATTCAGACCCATGCGCAAGGTGGCCCAGGATTCGCTGAAAATATTCCAGTTCAAACGCAGCTGCGGCGTGTCCGCCGGCGCCGCCGGAATGGCGCGACTGGCCAAATACCCCAGCACCGCTACCGCGATGATCACCACGGATACAACGACCGTGTAGTTGCTCGACGACAGCATGATCCCGGCACCAATGGTGCCCGCCAGAATCGACAGAAAGGTGCCCATCTCGACCAGGCCATTACCACCGACCAGCTCTTCTTCACGCAGGGTTTGCGGCAGTATCGAGTACTTCACCGGGCCGAATAGCGCCGAATGGGTGCCCATCGCAAACAGCGCCACCAGCATCAACGCCAGATGATCGAAGGCGAAGCCTATGGCGGCAACGATCATGATCACGATTTCGCCGAGTTTGATCAGACGAATCAGACGATCCTTGTCGTACTTTTCACCGAACTGACCGGCCAGCGCCGAGAACAGAAAGAACGGCACGATAAACAGCAGCGCACAGAGGTTGACCCAAATCCCTCGGTCCCCCTCGATGCTCAGCTTATAAAGGATGGCCAGGATCAACGACTGCTTGAACAGGTTGTCATTCAGCGCGCCCAGGGACTGGGTCACGAAGAAAGGCAGGAAGCGGCGCTTGCTTAGCAAGCTGAACTGCGAGGGGTGACTCATCATCCATGTACTCAGGTTGCGCTGATGGGCTTTATCTAGGGTCTGTTGACGTTTCGTTGTGGCCGCGCCGATAGCCCATGTGGTGCAGGGCAAGGCGCGAGCAGCGTGGTTTGGTTATTCCAAATGAGCTGCGAGCAACACCGCCCTGCGCCACATGGGCTATCGGCCCTTCGGGTCGCGTGTCAAATTTCGCCAGGCTGCGTTGCAGGGCTTGGAAAGGGAACAACCATTCCCGGCGCCCCGCGCCTTGCCTGGCAAAATTTGACCCAGCGACGCGGCTCACAACGAAACGTCAACAGACCCTAGGAGGGTCGTTGTAGCACTCAGGACACAACCTTGCTCGGGTTCTGTTGGCGAACACCCCTCATTCGGAGTATTCGCACAGAACCCGAGCCGACGTCTTACTTCTTCAAACCGGCAATGCAGGGCGATACAAACAGCTCGCCGCGATAGGCGCCTTGCACGGTGCGCTTGCCCACCAGCAGCCACATCAGCGTCAGCGCCAGCACCAGTACACAACCGGCCACATCAAAGAAACTCAGGTGCAACATGCTGCCCAGGCGCAGTGTGGCCAGCGAGTAGACACCCAACGGGAAGGTGAAGCCCCACCAGCCCAGATTGAACGGGATGCCTGCGCGGAAGTAACGAAGGGTGATCAGCGCTGCCATCACAATCCACCACAGGCCAACACCCCACAAAACAACCCCCGAGATCAGGCCCAGGCCTTCGGCAATTTCACCGACCCGTGCCAGGCCATTGGCCGCAAAGATCGCCGGCGCATCGGCACCCAGCAACAGCAGGCCCAGAGCGCCAGTACCGATAGGCCCCAAAGCCAGCCAGCTGGAGGCGGCCATGCTCTCGTGGGGCAGTTTATGCAGGGCCATGCGCAGGATCAGAATGGTCAGGATGCTGAATGCCACCGGTACCGAGAACGCCCACAGTACATAGCTGGTAATCAGCACATGGAACTGCGCGACGGTATCGCTCAGGTACGGCGCCAACAGCCCGCCACTGGCCGCCGCGACTTCCGCCGCCACCACCGGCAACAGCCAGACGGCGGTCATCTGATCGATGCTGTGGTCCTGGCGGGTAAACATCAGATAGGGGATCAGCACGCCGCAGCCCAGCGCCATGGCCACATCGAGCCACCACAGCACCTCGGCCACCTGCACCATACCGTCACCCCAGCGCGGCACGCCGAACACCAGAAAGCCGTTGATGATGGTCGCCAGGCCCATGGGGATGGTGCCAAAGAACATCGACACTGTGGAGTGCCCGAAAATGCGCCGCGCCTCGTCGAAGTACAGCACCCAGCGCGCGCCATAAAGCACGCTGAATAGAATAAACAGGCCGATATTGAACAGCCACAGCCCCTCGGCAAAGGCATGTATACCGGGGATATGCACCGGCAACTGAGCCAGGGCCAGGGCCAGAACCCCCGTCCCCATAGTCGCGGCAAACCAGTTCGGAGTGAACTGGCGGATCACTTCACGGGGGTGCTGCAAGTGGCTCAAGGGCCGAATACCGGCTTTGGCTTTGTTAGGGCAAGTCATGGGTTCCTCCTGTTCCTCGTATGAGGTGCAAATAGAGTAGAACCAAATCGAATATCTATATAACGGGTAATTTCTCTAACTGTTATCTACTTAGTCTATATAAGACCTTTTCGACTCACTTCAAACCCTGCGACACCAAACCACGCATCGACCATGGTCGACACTGACGCGCCCTTAACATCATGCGAGACTAGCTGGCCGCTGCCGGATTGCAGCGGTCTTATACCTTCAGGAGTGTCCATGTCGTTGTCCAGCGGGCTGATCGCCGCCGTCGCCCTGGCCTATATGGCCATTATGTTCGCCATTGCCTTTTATGGTGACCGGCGCAGCAAGCCGCTGCCGCCGCGGGTTCGCGCGTGGGTGTATAGCCTGTCGCTGGCGGTGTACTGCACCAGCTGGACGTTCTTCGGTGCCGTTGGTCAGGCCGCCGAGCAACTCTGGGCCTTCCTGCCGATTTATCTGGGGCCGGTGCTGCTGCTGGTGTGCGCGCCCTGGGTGCTGCAAAAGATGGTGATGATCAGCAAGCAGGAGAACATCACCTCGATTGCCGACTTTATTGCCGCCCGCTACGGCAAGTCCCAGTCACTGGCCATTGTGGTCGCGCTGATCTGCCTGGTGGGGGTGTTGCCTTATATCGCCCTGCAGCTCAAGGGCATTGTGCTGGGGGTCAACCTGCTGATCGGTGCCGGCGCCGATGCCACCGGCTCCAGGGTCGAGGACACGGCCCTGATCGTGACCCTGATCCTGGCGCTGTTTACCATTTTGTTCGGCACCCGCAACCTCGATGCCACCGAGCACCACAGGGGCATGGTGCTGGCGATTGCCTTCGAGTCACTGGTCAAGCTGTTCGCCTTTCTCGCCGTCGGCGCCTTTGTGACTTATGGGCTCTATGACGGTTTCGACGATCTGTTCAATCAAGCCATGCTCGCACCGCGGCTTGAGGAGTACTGGAAAGAAACCGTCAACTGGCCGTCGATGATCGTCCAGACTGGCGTGGCGATGATGGCGATTATCTGCCTGCCCCGTCAGTTCCATGTCACCGTGGTTGAAAACATCGAGCCTCAGGACCTGCAACTGGCCAAATGGGTGTTTCCGGCCTACCTGATTCTGGCCGGGCTGTTTGTGGTACCCATTGCCCTGGCCGGGCAAATGTTGCTGCCCAGCTCGGTACTGCCCGACTCCTTCGTGATCAGCCTGCCACTGGCCCAGGCGCACCCGGCGCTGGCCTTGCTGGCCTTTATTGGCGGTGCGTCGGCGGCCACCGGCATGGTTATCGTCGCCAGTGTTGCGCTGTCGACCATGGTTTCCAACGACATGCTGCTGCCGTGGCTGCTGCGCCACAAGAACGCCGAGCGCCCGTTTGAAGTGTTCCGCCACTGGATGCTCTCGGTGCGCCGCGTATCGATTGTGGTGATCTTGCTGCTGGCCTATGTCAGCTACCGCCTGCTCGGCTCTACCGCCAGCCTGGCCACCATTGGCCAGATTGCCTTTGCCGCGGTTACTCAGTTGGCCCCGGCCATGATCGGCGCCCTGTACTGGAAGCAAGCCAACCGTCGCGGCGTGTTCGCCGGGCTGGCAACGGGCACCTTTATCTGGTTCTACACCCTGGTGCTGCCGATCATCGCCCACAGTTTTGGCTGGCACTTGAGCCACTTTCCGGGGCTGGCATGGCTGCACAGCAACCCGCTGGGTCTGTCGATTACCCCGCTGACCCAAGGCGTGGTGCTGTCGCTGGCCGGTAACTTCACGCTGTTTGCCTGGGTATCGGTACTGTCGCGCACCCGCGTGTCGGAGCACTGGCAGGCCGGGCGTTTTATCGGCCAGGAACTGAGCAGCCACCCTAGCGGCCGTTCCATGCTCTCAGTGCAAATCAACGACCTTTTGGCCCTGGCTGCACGCTTTGTCGGTGAAGAGCGCGCCCACCAGAGCTTTATTCGTTTCGCCTACCGCCAGGGCAAGGGCTTTAACCCCAACCAGAACGCCAATGGTGAGTGGATCGCCCACACCGAGCGGCTTCTGGCCGGTGTTCTCGGCGCATCTTCTACCCGCGCAGTAGTAAAAGCGGCCATTGAAGGCCGAGAAATGCAGCTGGAAGACGTAGTACGGATTGCCGACGAAGCTTCGGAAGTGTTGCAGTTCAACCGTGCATTGCTCCAGGGCGCGATCGAGAACATCACCCAGGGCATCAGCGTGGTCGATCAGTCGCTCAAGCTGGTGGCCTGGAATCGCCGCTACCTGGAGCTGTTCGACTACCCCGAAGGGCTGATCAGTGTCGGCCGGCCGATTGCCGACATCATCCGCCACAATGCCGAGCGCGGCCTGTGCGGCCCCGGCGAAGCTGAAGTGCATGTAGCCCGCCGCCTGCACTGGATGCGTCAAGGCCGAGCGCACACCTCCGAGCGCCTGTTCCCCAATGGCCGGGTCATCGAGCTGATCGGCAACCCCATGCCGGGCGGCGGTTTCGTTATGAGCTTCACCGACATTACCGCGTTCCGCGAAGCCGAACAGGCCCTGACCGAGGCTAACGAAGGCCTTGAGCAGAGGGTTGCGGAGCGAACATTTGAACTGTCACAACTGAACCAGGCACTCACCGAGGCCAAGGGTGTGGCCGAAACGGCCAGCCAGTCGAAAACCCGCTTTTTGGCTGCGGTCAGCCACGACCTGATGCAGCCCATGAACGCCGCACGCCTGTTCTCGGCCGCCCTCTCCCACCAGGAAGAAGGCTTGAGCGCGGAAGCCCGCAAGCTGGTGCAGCATCTGGACAGCTCCTTGCGCTCGGCCGAAGACCTGATCAGTGACCTGCTGGATATTTCGCGCCTGGAGAACGGCAAGATCACCCCTGACATCAAGCCTTTTGCTATTAATGATCTGTTTGAAACCCTGGGTAATGAGTTCACCGCCCAGGCGCAGGAACAAGGCCTGGAGTTCAGGGTTCGCGGCAGCCGGGCGCGGGTCAACAGTGATATCAAGCTGCTGCGCCGGATCTTGCAGAACTTCCTGACCAACGCCTTCCGCTACGCCAAAGGCCCGGTATTGCTGGGCGTGCGCCGCCGTGGCAGCGAGTTGTGCCTTGAAGTGTGGGACCGCGGGCCGGGCATACCTGAAGACAAGTTGCAGGTGATTTTTGAAGAGTTCAAACGCCTCGACAGCCACCAGACCCGCGCTGAAAAAGGCCTGGGCCTGGGGCTGGCGATCGCCGATGGCCTATGTCATGTGCTCGGGCACAGCCTGCAAGTTCGCTCATGGCCCGGCTTTGGCAGCGTATTCAGCGTCCGCGTGCCGATGGCGAAGAGCCAGGCCGCGCCGCAGCCAGTGGTTGCCGAGCAAAATGGTCAGCCACTGACAGGGGCGCGGGTGCTGTGTATCGATAATGAAGACAGCATCCTGATTGGCATGCAAAGCCTGCTGACGCGCTGGGGCTGCCAAGTGTGGACGGCACGCAATCGTGAGGAGTGCGCCGCCCTGCTCAATGAAGGCGTGCGCCCGCAATTGGTGCTGGTTGATTACCATCTGGATGATGGCGAGGTGGGTACCGAACTGATGCGCTGGCTAAGGGCCCAATTGGGCGAGCCGGTGCCGGGGGTAGTGATCAGCGCCGATGGCCGCCCGGAGATGATTGCCGAGGTGCATGCAGCAGGCCTTGAATACCTGCCCAAGCCGGTCAAGCCTGCAGTGCTGCGGGCTTTGCTGAGCAGGCATGTGCCGCTTTGATTCAACATTGTGTAGTCGCTGCCGCAGGCTGCGATAAGGTCCGTAGGACCTGCAATTAAACGGGTTGCTGCGCAACCCTTCGCAGCCTGCGGCAGCGACTACACAAATCCGGTGTTACTCCGCCGGGTGCGCCACACCATCGACATCAGTCATGGCCCGCTCCAGCAGGTCGGCCGGCAAGCTTTTGCTGGCCCGGGCCCCCAACAGCCTGAGCTGTTCGCTGCGGCTGACCAGGTTGCCCCGGCCCTCTGTCAGCTTGTTACGCGCTGAACTGTAAGCCTTGTCCAGTTGCTGCAGGCGATTGCCCACCTCATCCAGATCCTGAATAAACAGTACAAACTTGTCGTACAGCCAACCGGCGCGCTCGGCGATTTCACGGGCATTCTGCCCCTGGCGCTCTTGCTTCCAGAGGCTGTCGATCACCCGCAAGGTGGCCAGCAGCGTAGTCGGGCTGACGATCACGATATGCCGGTCAAACGCCTCCTGAAACAGATTCGGCTCGGCCTGCAATGCCGCCGAAAAGGCCGCCTCGATCGGTACGAACAACAACACGAAATCCAGGCTATGCAGCCCTTCCAGACGCTTGTAGTCCTTGCTGGCGAGCCCCTTCACATGATTGCGCAGCGACAGCACGTGCTGCTTGAGCGCGGCCTGGCCGATCACATCGTCATCGGCACCGACATATTGCTGATACGCCGTCAGGCTGACCTTGGAGTCGACCACTACCTGTTTGTCACCCGGCAACATGATCAATACGTCGGGCTGGAAGCGCTCGCCATCGGGGCCCTTGAGGCTGACTTGGGTCTGGTATTCGCGGCCCTTCTCCAGGCCCGCGTGCTCAAGCACCCGCTCCAGAATCAATTCGCCCCAGTTGCCCTGGGTTTTCTGGCCTTTGAGGGCACGGGTCAGGTTGGTCGCCTCATCACTCAGGCGCAGGTTCAGCTGCTGCAGGCGCTCCAGCTCTTTACCGAGGGAGAAACGCTCGCGTGATTCTTGCTGATAGCTCTCCTCGACGCGCTTTTCAAACGACTGGATGCGTTCCTTGAGAGGGTCGAGCAACTGCCCGAGCCGTTCATTGCTGGTTTCGGCAAAACGCTGCTCGCGCTCATCGAAGATCTTGCCCGCCAGCTCGGCAAACTGCGCCCTCAGCTCGTCACGGGAGCCCTGCAGATCGTTCAGGCGTTGCTGATGGCTGTCCTGCTGCTCACGCAACTCGGCAGCCAGGGCAGATGCATGAGCATCCAGGCGGCGCAGTTCGACTTCTTTCTGATTGCGCTCCAGGTTCCAGGCATGGGCCGCGTCGCGCCCGTTGTCGCGCTCTACCTGCAACAACTCGACTTCACGGCTCAATGCGGCCAGCTCTGCTTGCTTGGCGGCATTGGCCTGGCCCAGATCACTGACCTCATCGCGGCAGGCATCCAGTTGGGCGCTCAGGCCTTCCTGAGCCAACAGCGCCATATTCAGGCGCTCATTGAGCAGCGCAAGTTCTGCATGATGGGCACCGGCACGGCGCTGCAACTGCCAGATAAACGCCAGCAACGGTACGCCCGCTGCTGCCAGGCCAAGCAACAGACTGCTCAGATCCAGGGCCATAGCCCCTCCGCACGAGGTAAAAGAACAAGGTTAACCAACAGAGGGCGCCGAAGACAGTTCAGTCTTCGCTCTTGCTTAATTCCTGCTGAGCAACACGATCACCCGCACGGGCCGCCTGACGCAGTAATTCATGGCCGATACGCTGATCCCGGGCACTGCCGCATTCACGGCACATCAACTGGCCCAAACGGCTTTGCGCCAGTACCACACCTTGACGGGCGGGTTGTTTGAGCAGGTGCCCAGCCACGTGCTTGACGCTGGGGCTGGCATTCAGGCGCGGGTTATCCAGCAGCCAGATAGCGACCCGCAAAGAAAAGCGCTTGGGAGCTTCATTGGGTGTAGTGGGGCGAGCAACAGAGGAAGTAGCTGTGCGGAACTTCATACGACACTGTAGGGCAGAACAGAAGGCGCGCAACTCTACTCCTTTTTTCGTTCGGGTAAAGCCTAAAAAAGTCGATACCCTTGATCTAGAGCAAGCGCATGGGACAATCCACAGTTCCTGTGGATAAGTCAGTGGACAACCCAAGTTTAACCCCCGCAAAGCCCCACCCTACGGGGCCTAGAGTCAAACTGTCGATTTTTTCACCAATTAAAAAAAACGATGTTTTTCATTGACTTAAATTTGCCGAGCAGGCTAGGAGGACAGATACAGGGGTATCTGCGCGGGATTTGCCAACAGCACTGCAAATGTGCACAAGTTCACATTCACAGCAGGATTTCGGGCCGAAAACGGGCATGATTTGTAGGCAAGCGCACCTCTACAGCGCGCCGTTAAAGAGATTTCAAGGAGGCAACACACACACGGGGGCACACTGGAAAATTGCCAGAACTGCGCTAATACAGGGAAAATCCACCCGCTGGATTGCTGATTCATGACCGCTCGCGCAGAGGCTACATAAAGTATTTTTGCTAGCATACTTGCGTTTAAAATTTCAACCCGTTAGTATCCGCAGCGTTAGTACCAAGCTGAAAGTCAATTCGGGCCGAACAAATCCCTCCAGCCACCTTCCCTAAAGCGAAGACGTGCTGAAAAACGGGATCGACCCCCTCGATGGTTTCCAGGTAAATCTTGCGACGATACGGCCTTTGCACAAACGCACAGGGTATCGCGAAGTTCTTTTACTCTGACCGAACCAACCTGCAAATTGATCAGGATCTTCACCCGGAGCACGGAACCTTAGCTCCTGTTGTGACTGCCTGCCCTCCTAAGTACCTACCTGCCAGCCCAAGCGCCACATACTTAATGCGCTTCAAACTGGCGGCTTTGTTCCAGTCAGGTTCTTCGTCCAGCTAAAGAATGGCTCGACGTCACTGGAACGTTTTAATGCAGCACGGATCGAATCCGTGTCTTTTGTAGGAACACCTAATAACTATGTCTACTCAAATCCATACTCAGGATGCCATTCGCACCCTAACCAACGCCTTTGCTCCAATGAACTGCCTGATTATGGCCGCTCGCAAAGGATGCTTCAGCTTCACCCTGGTCAACGAACACGGTATCGCCCGTCACAGCGAACGCCTGTACCCCGACCAGTACTCCAGCGCAGAACCTCTGCAAGCTGTGATCGAGCGTACTCGTCAGGCCCTGATTGCCTGACAGCTTGAGCTGATACATACCAAGCCCTGCCTGATTAGCAGGGCTTTTTATTGCCTGCACTTTAAGAAATATCCGGCATTGTTTAATTACTTGTGGGTATATAGCCCGCTGACCGAAGCTGTAAATGTTTTAAAAACAGTCCTTTACAGCAAGAATATGACACTACACTTCAACTCAAGCGGCATGATCCGCTTCCAGCGACCCCATTCGATTCACTGCTGCCAAGCGCCCGGGTATCGCTGGTCATTTTCAGGCCTCGAGGACTATATGGGTATCGCTGCCAGGGAGTTGAGCCAATACGTGATCCGGCCAACGCTTCTGTATCTGGGGCAAGACAACCCGGATGCAGAAGCTTTGTTGCTGGGTATTGCGGCGAGCCAGTCGCATCTGGGCTCGGCCCTGCACGATCGTCATGGTCACGGCCTTTATTGCATCCGCGAGTTACGCCATGCCGCCCTGTGGGATCAATACCTGGCCCACGACCCGGATCTGGCCAGCCTGGTTCGCGGGCTGGCCAGTCAGCATGCGTTCCTGTGCAGCCCTCATCTAGAACTTACCGTCAATTTGCGTTACGCCACGGCCATTGCCTGGCTGTTGGTCGAGCAACAAAAAATAGCCATCCCAGCAGCCGACGACCTGCTTGGCATGGCAAGAATCTGGCGCCAAGCCTTTGAACCACATGGGCGTTTACGTGATTTCGCCCTTGCATGGCGCACCTTTGTTACACCTCTCAACCAAGTGGCTTGAGATTTCTACCACCTGCAATAATCTGCAAACAGCCTAAAACCGGTCGGATTGTCCTACAAAACATCGCTATCTTCTTCGATTTAGCCTATAGCGCTTCAACAAAAATGTTGGTAGTTTCCGTTCGGTGATCAAAAGGAGTTCTAATAATGAAAAAAGTAATGCTCAAGACCACACTTGGCCTCGCCGTCACTTTGGCTTCCAGCCAGATTTTCGCCAGCGGCTTCGCACTTAACGAACAAAGCGTTAGCGGTATGGGGACCGGTTTCGCAGGTCGCTCATCTTCTGCCGATGATGCAAGCACCGTTTTTGGTAACCCTGCCGGTATGTCCCGCCTCAGCGGCCAGCAAGTGACTGGCGGTATCGCTGTCATCGATGCTTCGACCGATATCAAGGATGCCCGCGGCAGTATCTCGGGTACCAACAAAGGTGACATGGTTCCGTTCACCGCGGTGCCTATGGGCTTCTATACCAATAAGCTCGATGACCAATGGGCTGTAGGCTTCGGTGTCTATGCACCGTTCGGCCTGGTTACAGACTACGAAAGCAGCTTCCAGGGCCGTGGCTTTGGCAGCAAAAGCGAAGTGAAGGTTGTCACCCTGCAACCTACCGTCAGCTATGCCTTCAATGATCGCGTGTCGATCGGTTTTGGTCCGACCATCAACCGCATCGCTGGTACGCTTGAGTCCGAACTGCGTCTGACCCCCAACCCACTGGCCGGGGCAGGCGACAGCAACGTAAAAATCAAGGGCGATGATACGGCGCTTGGTTTTAACGCCGGTATCCTGGTACAAGCCACTGACACCACCCGTGTTGGTTTGACTTACCACTCCAAGGTCAAATACAAGCTCGAAGGCCACACCAATGTCACAGCCAGCAGCGACCCGTTCACTGCCGCCCGCCTGAAAAGCAACCGCTATGATGCCACGCTGAAAGTCGACACCCCCGAATCCTGGGACCTGTCGGTGACTCAACAAATGAATGATGCGTGGAAGCTCTATGCAGGTACTACCTGGACTCGCTGGAGCCGCCTGAAAGACATCACCGTCAATAACGAAGGCGTTACTGCTGCCGCTGGCGGCGGCGCAGCCCCTGCACTGTTCACCACGATCAAGGAAGACCAGAACTGGCACGATACCTGGGCCTATGCCATCGGTACTTCCTATCAGTTGAACAAGCAGTGGGTACTGCGTACCGGTCTGACCTGGGATCAGTCGCCTACCAACAATGAAGATCGCTCGCCTCGTATCCCGACTGGCGACCGTACGATTTTCAGCCTGGGTGCCGGTTATGCCGTCAATGACAACCTGAGCATTGACGTGGCTTACTCTTACCTCAAGGAAGAGTCCGTCAAGGTTGATGACCAGAAAGCAGCGCTCGGCAGCTACTACAGCTCCAAGTACGAAAACAGCGCTAATGGTTTTGCTGTAGGTGCAACCTACAAGTTCTGATTCTCCGCGAGGCTAAACCCCTCGCCTGCTGAATCAAAAAAATCCCCGCTCTCGTTACCGAGGCGGGGATTTTTAATGGCTGCGATTCAGGGTTTTGAAGCAATGGCCTTATCAATAGCCTCGATCAGTTCCGGGCTATCCGGCTTGGTCAGGCTGGAAAAACTGGCAATCACATTGCCCTGGCGATCCACCACATACTTATAGAAGTTCCATTTCGGTGCATTGCTCTGCTCGGCCAGCACCTTGAACAGGTGTGTCGCATCAGGCCCGCGCACATGCTGCGGATCGATCATGGTGAAGGTCACGCCATAGTTGACGTAACACACCTTGGCCGTCTCCTCGCCATCTTTGGCCTCTTGCTTGAAGTCATCCGAGGGCACGCCGATCAGTTCCAGCCCCTGGCCCTTATAACGCTGATTCAACGCTTCAAGGCCCTTGAACTGCGGGGCAAAGCCGCAAAAACTTGCGGTATTGACGATCAACAGCGGTTTACCGGCAAAGCGCTGGCACAAATCAATGGATTCCTTGGCGCGCAACTTGGGCAACGAGCCCTCCAGCAGGGGCGGGCAATCCGCCGCCCAGACCGAACCGGCGCAGGCCAACAGCAATACAGGCGTCGCAATCCAGCGCTTAAGCATCATCAGTGTCCTTAAGAAAGAGGCAGGTCTAAAACTTACTCACCTGCCAGCACACTAGCAAGCGCCCATGCCCAACTGCATCAAGGCCAGCCCGCCCCGATGCCAGCCCCACCAGACAAGGGCCAGCAGCAAGGCACCGGCACTGGCCGCTCCCAGCCAGATCAAGCTTGATAGATTCACCCCATACTCCCCTGTGCCTGCAATCGGGCCACCGGGCGCTCGCGCACGGGCCAGTTCAAGGCAGCCGCCAACAGGCTCAACAATATCGAGACCTGCCAGATCAAGTCGTAGCTACCGGTCTGATCATAGACCACGCCCCCCAGCCAGCCGCCCAGAAAAGCCCCCAACTGATGGAACAGAAACACGATACCGCCCAGCATCGACAGGTTACGCACGCCAAACATGGTCGCCACCGTGCCATTGGTCAACGGCACCGTCGACAGCCACAAAAAGCCCATGACCATGCCAAACAGGTAGGCACTGAACTGCGTCACCGGCGCCCACAGGAACAATACGATCACCACTGCCCTTGCCAGATACAACGCCGTCAGCAAGCGCGGCTTGGACATGCGCCCGCCGAGCCAGCCAGCGGTATAAGTACCGAAGATATTGAACAGGCCGATCAGCGCCAGCACCGTGGTGCCGACCGTTGCGGGCAAATGCTGGTCCACCAGATACGCAGGCAGGTGGATACCGATAAACACCACCTGAAAGCCGCAGACAAAAAAGCCAAAGGCCAGCAGCCAGAAACCTGAATGCGAGCAAGCCTCACGCAAAGCTTCCTTGAGGGTCTGCTCCCCGCCCAGGCTTGGCATCGGGCGATCCTTGAGCATGCTGACCAAGGGCACGATCAACGCCACCAGCACGCCCAGCACCAGCAGCGCCGTCGACCAGCCGAGCCAGCCAATCAAACCGAGGGTGCCGGGCAACATGGCGAATTGACCGAAAGACCCCGCCGCACTGGCGATACCCATGCCCATGCTGCGTTTTTCTGCGGGCAAGGCGCGCCCCACCACACCCAGGATCACCGAGAACGAGGTGCCCGACAGGCCGATACCAATCAGCAACCCGGCACTCAACGACAGCGATAGCGGCGAATCCGACATCCCCATCAGCAGCAGGCCCACGGCATATAACACGCCGCCAACGATCACCACTTTGGCCGCGCCAAAGCGATCCGCCAGCGCCCCGGTAAAGGGCTGGGCCAGGCCCCAGATCAGGTTCTGCAGGGCAATGGCAAACGCAAACACCTCACGCCCCCAGCCAAACTGCGCACTCATGGGCGGCAGAAACAGTCCGAATCCATGCCTGACACCCAAAGACAGCGCCAGAATAAGCGCGCTGCCAAGAAGGACCCAACCGCTGTTTCGCCACACCGCTGTCATTATTATTCTCCGAATGCGGGTATATACCCATTTATATGCAAATGACTGACCTTCAGTCTTCACCCGCCAACTCATCCAACAGCTGCAACAGTTGTGTACGCTTGGCTTCACCCAAACGATCCATCAAACGCTGCTGTGCGGCCTCCCAGGCCGGCAGGGCAGCCTTCAGGCACTCTTCGCCAGCCGGAGTCAGGCACACCAGCCGATTACGCTGGTCAGCGCCCTCGCTCAGCTTCAACAGACCTGCCCCCTCAAGCACACGCACATTGCGCCCCAAGGTACTGCGATCCAGCCCCATGGCTTGTGCCAGAGTGGAAATGCTCGGCTGGTCAAGACGCTTGAGATTGCACAGCAAGGAATACTGGGCGACGTTGATTCCGAAGCCATCGAGGGCACCGTCGTAATGCCTGCTCACGCCTCGTGCCGCACGCCGCAGATTGGTACATAAACACTGAGTTGGTAACATTTTGTATGTATATACCCGCAATAAAACAGAATCAAGATATAAAAGAGGTCTGCCTTAATTGTGGGAGCGGGCTTGCTCGCGATGCAGGCGGCGCGCTCTGTCAGTTAAACCGAGCTGATGCCATCGCGAGCAAGCCCGCTCCCACAAAAGCCGGGCCGGGCCCGTCATTACATCAGCGCCACACCCACCAGCACCAATACTTCAAGCAACTCCAGCAATGCCCCCGCCGTATCGCCGGTAGTGCCGCCCAATCGGCGCATCATCAGCCGACGCAGCCAGACAAAGCCCACAACCGCCAGCACCAATGCCCACAAACCGGCAGATCCGGCCAACAGCACACAACTCAGGGCACTGAGCCCCAACACCCACCAGCCCGCCTTACGCGGCAGATGGTCGGCCAGGGCCTGGCCCAAACCACCGGCCCGTACATAAGGCGTAGTCAGGAACACCGCCAGCAAGGCACTGCGTCCGATCAGCGGCACAATCAGCAATACAGCGCCATTGTGCTGTTCGAGCAATGCCAGCAGCGCACAAAACTTAAGCAACAACACCAGCACCAGAGTCACCACCGCGATCGGCCCGCTGCGCGGGTCTTTCATGATGGTCAGGGTGCGTTCGCGATCGCCAAAGCCGCCCAGCCAGGCATCGGCACTGTCGGCCAGGCCGTCAAGATGCAGCCCGCCACTGAGCAAAACCCACAACGTCAGCAGCAAGGCCGCGTGCAGCATCAAGGGCGCGCCCGCGAGCAGGGCATTTGCGCCCCACAACAGCAGACCGAATAACAACCCCACCAGCGGATAAAACAGCAACGACTGCCCCAGTTCCCGGGGCTTGGGCATACCCGGCAAGCGAATCGGCAAACTGCTTAAAAACTGCAGGGCAATCCAGAACGGCAGCATCAGCCGACAACCTCGTTCAATTGCCCATCGGCGCCAACCTGCATACCAAACAGCGCACCGTGGACCACCGGCACTTGCAGCAAATGCTCGCGGGGCAATCCGCGAGCCCGCGCCAGCAGCAGCTTCATCACCCCGCCATGGCAGACCACCAGCACCCGCTCACCGGCAAACTGTAGCTGCAAACGGCTGACGGCAGTCAGCACCCGCGCAGAGAACGCCAGCACAGGCTCCCCCTCTGGCGGGGTAAAAGCGTAGGGATCAGCCCAGAACAGGCCCAAGGCCTGCTCATCGGTGTCCATCAGCGCCGCAGCGCTACGCCCTTCCCACGCGCCAAAATGCAGCTCTTGCAGGTCCTTGTCGAACGACACCGGCAGATCGAGCTGCTCACTCAACTCCCGGGCAAACAGTGCGCAACGTTGCAGCGGCGAACTGACGATGCGATCCCAAGGCCCCCGCCCCTTGACCGCATCGCGCATTTGCGTCCAGCCCAGCGGGGTCAAGGCATCATCCAGGCTGCCGCGCAAGCCGCCACCCAGCTCGGTTTCACCATGGCGCAGCAAATCAAGCTGCACGGTCATGCCGGACGATCCGCCACGGCAGCTTCGGCGAAAGTCGCCATCTGCCCGTGCAGGTCACAGGCCAGACGCATCAGCGGCACCGCCAGCGCAGCACCACTGCCCTCGCCCAGGCGCAAGCCCAGATCCAGCAACGGCTCGGCTTCCAGGCTTTGCAGCACATGGCGATGGCCCAGTTCGGCACCGCGATGACTGAACACCAGCCACTCACGACATTGCGGGTTCAAGCGCACGGCGACCATGGCCGCCACGCTGCAGATAAAACCGTCGACCACCGCCACGATGCCTTCCTGGGCACAGGCCACATAGGCACCAGCCAGGGCTGCAATTTCAAAGCCCCCCAGACGGAACAGCGTTTGTAGCGGATCATCGAGGTGACCGGCATGCAGCTCCAGTGCCCGATCGATCACCCGCGCCTTGTGGCTGACCCCGGCGGCATCCAGGCCAGTGCCCGGCCCGGTCAACTGCGAGGCCGGGCAATCCAGCAGCGCACTGGCCACAGCACTGGCCGACGCGGTATTGCCGATACCCATTTCACCGCCAATAAACAGCTCGCTGCCCACCGCCTGCGCCCGCAACACACTGTCGCGTCCTGCCTGCAGGGCTTTCAAACCCTGGCTATCGGACATCGCCGGGCCCTGGGCAAAATTGGCCGTGCCTGCGCCCAGCTGCAAGTGACGCACACCGGCCAGTTCCAGCATCGGCATGACCGTGCCCAGGTCCACCACATCCAGCTGCGCGCCCAACTGGCGGGCCAACACGCTGATCGCTGCACCGCCGCTAACAAAGTTGTGCAGCATTTGCCCGGTAACCGCCTGCGGGTAAGCCGAGACACCTTCGGCGACCACGCCGTGATCGCCAGCGAAAATCGCGATCCACAATTGGTCGACCCGGGGCTTGAGCCGCCCTTGCAACCCGGCCAGTTGCACCGCCAACGCTTCAAGCTGGCCCAGGGAACCTGCGGGCTTGGTCAATTGCTGTTGACGCTCGCCAGCCGCCTTTTGCATGTCATGGTCAACGGCCTTGCAGGGGTTCAGCCACCAGGGGGTGTTCATAGCGCAGTTCCTTTCAATGTCAGGGGCAGGCCCGCCACCGTCAGCACCACTCGCTGACAGCGCTCGGCCAGGGCTTGATGTAACCAACCGGCTTCATCGACATAGCGGCGAGTCAATTCGCCCAGCGGCACGACACCCATTCCGGTCTCGTTGCTGACAAATACAATTTCACCCGGCAAATCAGCCAGGCATTGCAGCAGTGCATCGCGCTCGGCATTCAGACGCTGCGGGTCTTCAAGCATCAGCAGATTGGTCAGCCACAGGGTCAGGCAATCCACCAGCAGGCAGGCATCGGCGCGGGCGTGTTCACGCAGCACCCGGGCCAGTTCGATCGGCTCTTCAATCAGCGCCCAGTGTGCCGGGCGGCGTTCGCGATGATGGCGCACACGCTGATTCATCTCGCCGTCCAGCGGCTGGCTGGTGGCAATGTAGGTAACAGCGCAGCCGGACTCGGCCGCGAGTTTTTCAGCGAGGCGACTTTTGCCCGAGCGAGCACCGCCCAAAATCAGTTGCAACATGTCGATAAACCTCTAGCAGCCACTGACGCCATCGCGGGCAAGCCCGCCTCCCACAGGTTCAGTGCAACCCTTGTGGGAGCCGGGCTTGCCCGCGATGGGGCCGGATCAGACAACATAAATCTTAAATTGCGCACAATTCTCGCAAGTACGCCGTATCCAGATGGTTTTCCACCAGGTCCGCCAGGCGCTCGATATCCCGCTCGCGCAGGGCGTGGTAGTCCACGGCCTGCACATCCTGTAAACCGGCCCAGCGCAGCAATGCACTGCAAGCCGCAGGCGACTCGAACAGGCCATGCAGATAAGTGCCGAGTATCTGCCCGTCCGCGCTTTGTGCGCCATCACAGCGTCCGTCATCCAGATGCACTGCGGGTTGCTCCAGCGCAGCCCCCGTCGTCACGCCAGCATGAATTTCATATCCCATGACTTCAGCGTTTTCCAGAGCCAGATGGCCGCGCACATTGCGCAACTGCTTTTCGGCTGCCAGCTCGGTGCTGAACGCCAGCAAGCCCAACCCGGCACTGGAACCTGCTGCGCCTTCCAGGCCCAGCGGGTCGTGGACTTGCTCGCCAAGCATCTGCAGTCCGCCGCAAATGCCAAGGACCTTGCCGCCATAACGCAGATGACGGCTGATCGCTGCGTCCCAGCCATTGGCGCGCAAATATGCCAGATCACTGCGCACGCTTTTGGAGCCGGGCAGGATGATCAAGTCAGCGGCCGGAATCGGCTGGCCCGGCCCGACAAATTGCAAATCCACCTGCGGGTGCAGGCGCAGCGGGTCGAAGTCAGTGTGGTTGCTGATGCGCGGCAATACCGGCACCACCACCTTGAGCACCTGCTCAACCTTGTCAGTCTGGCGCTGGTCGATACCGTCCTCGGCCTCAAGGTGCAAGTCCATCACATAGGGCAGCACGCCAATCACTGGCTTGCCGGTGCGCTGTTCCAGCCAGTCGAGACCGGGCTGAAGCAAGGCGATGTCACCGCGAAAACGGTTGATGATAAAGCCCTTGACCCGCGCCTGTTCAGTCTCGGAGAGCAACTCCAGGGTACCGACCAGATGGGCGAACACCCCGCCGCGATTGATATCGGCGATCAATACCACCGGGCAATCCACCGCTTCGGCAAAGCCCATATTGGCAATATCGCCAGCACGCAGATTGATCTCGGCCGGCGAGCCTGCGCCCTCGACCATAACCACCGGGTACGCCGCACTCAAACGCTGGTGCGAGGCCAGCACCGCCTGCATGGCGATGGCCTTGTAATCGTGATACGCCACGGCATTCATGCTGGTGACGGCACGCCCATGAATGATTACCTGGGCACCAGTGTCGCTATTGGGCTTGAGCAGCACCGGGTTCATGTCCGTGTGCGGCGCCAGCCCGGCCGCCTGGGCCTGCACGGCCTGGGCGCGACCGATCTCGCCACCTTCGGCGGTCACTGCGCTGTTGAGCGCCATATTCTGCGGCTTGAACGGCACCACCGCCACGCCCTGGCGGGTCAGCCAGCGGCACAAGGCGGTCACCAATGTGCTTTTGCCAGCGTCGGATGTGGTGCCTTGCACCATCAACGTACTCATGTGGTTTCCTTGGTGTACGCCGCCAGCGCCAGTTCCAGGCGCAGCCAGTCGGCTTCATCGGCAGGCAGGCCAAAACGCACGCTGCTGTTGTGGGCAAACAGACGCAGCAAAATGCCGCGATGGGCCATAAATTCGTAAAGGCGATCGGCATGGGGCGTGATCAACCACTGGAACAGTGCGCAGCCCCCGTGGGGCGGCAACTGATGCAAACCCAGCAACCGCTCCAGACGCCCGCTGGCCAGCTCACTGCGCTCGCGCTGGCCGGCATGGCCTTCGCTGTCGAGCAGGCAAGCCCGGCCAACAATGCGCGTCGGCCCGCTGACGGCCCATGGCCCGACTTGCTCGGCCAGCAATTTGAGCAGCTTTTGCTCGGCTAGTACAAAGCCCAGGCGCACCCCGGCCAGACCAAAGAATTTGCCGAACGAGCGCAACACGATCAGCCCGGTGCGCTGGGTATGCGCCGCCAGGCTCAGCTCTGGCGTGTTGTCTATAAAGGCTTCGTCCACCACCAGCCAGCCTCCGCGCTGCACCAGCCGCGCATGCCACTCCAGCAAACGCTCAGGGGACAGGCGCAAACCCGTAGGGTTGTTGGGATTGACCACCACCAGCACGTCCAGCGTATCGAGGTAAAAGTCGACCTCCTGCTCCATGATTTCGCGCACGATATGGCCGCTGTGCCTCCAGGCATGGGCATGCTCGGCATAGCACGGTGACAGCACGCCGACCTTGCCACTGCGGCGCAGCCGCGGCAGCAACTGGATGGCGCATTGCGAACCCGGCACCGGCAGCACATTCAAGGCGCCGTAATAGGCACAGGCGGCTTGCTCAAGACCATCATCAGTTTCAGGCAGACGTGCCCAGGCCCGCCCAGGGATCGCTGGAATAGCAAAGGGCCAGGGCGCCAGGCCGGTGGACAAGTCCAGCCAGTCGGCCTCGGCAATGCCGTAGTGCAAAGCTGCCTTGCGCAGGCGCCCGCCGTGTTCAAGCATAGAATTCACCCCATACACACAGGATCAGCAGCCACAGCCACACGCCACGCTGCACCAGCTGCCAGCCGCGACCAATCGAGTCGGCATCTGCTGGCACGCCTTCGCCCAGTTGCGGGCGCTCGTGCAGTTCACCGTGATAAATCGCCGGGCCACCCAGCTCCACACCCAGGGCACCGGCACCGGCAGCCATGACCGGGCCAGCATTGGGGCTGTCCCACTGCGGCGCCTGCTTGCGCCAGCACTGCAAAGCCAGTCGGGTTTTACCCAGAACGGCGTAGGTCAGTGCCACCAACCTTGCAGGTATGTAGTTAAGAACATCGTCGATACGGGCCGCCGCCCAGCCGAAACGCTCGAAGCGCTCGTTGCGATAGCCCCACATGGCGTCCAGGGTATTGCTCAAACGATAGAGCACCACCCCCGGCGCACCGGCCACGATAAACCAGAAAATCGCGGCGAATACCGCATCACTGCCGTTTTCCAGCACCGACTCGGTGGCAGCACGGGCCACTTCAGTTGAGTCCAGCTCGCTGGTCTGGCGACTGACCAGATACCCGACCCGGGTCCGTGCTTCATCCAGATCATTGCCGCGCAACGCCTGGGCAACCGGCTGCACATGTTCACCGAGGCTGCGCATGCCCAGCGCGCAATACAGCGCCACAATTTCCACCAGCCAGCCGATATAAGGCAGCCAGGACAGGGCCGTGGCCAGGATCGTCAGCGGCAGCACCGCCAGCACCCAGGCCGTCACGCCATGGCTGCGCCAGCCACGACCAGCGGAATTGAAACGCTGCTCGATACGCTCGGCCATACGGCCAAAGGCGACCAGCGGATGCCAGCGCTTGGGCTCGCCGAGCAACGCATCCAGCGCCACCCCGGCGACGCACAGCAACGCCACACTCATGGACTCACTCCCCAATAATTCTCATACACCAATTCACTCAGCGGGCGCGCTTGCGCCCACCCTTCCAGCACCAGCATCGGTGCCGGATAAAAAGCCTCCACCGGCCCCAGGCACAACACCGCCAGCGGCTTGGCACCTGCCGGCAAACCCAGCAGATTGGCCAGCGCCTGAGGTTCGAACAACGATACCCAGCCCATGCCCAGGCCCTCGACACGCGCCGCCAGCCACAGGTTCTGAATGGCACAGGACAACGACGCCATATCCATTTCCGGAAGTGTGCGACGGCCAAAAATATGCTTCTCGCGGTCATCCATCAACGCTGCCACCAGCACTTCGGCGCAATCGTTGATACCCTCGACCTTGAGCGTCATGAACTCATCGGAGCGCTGGCCCAGCGCCTCGGCAGTGCGTACCCGCTCGTCTTCGACCAGGCCCTGGATCTTGCCGCGCAACTGGCGGTCGGTAATGCGGATAAACCGCCACGGTTGCATCAGCCCCACACTCGGGGCCTGATGTGCCGCTTCCAGCAAGCGCGACAACAGTTCGGGCGCCACACTGCCACCACTGAAATGGCGCATATCGCGGCGCTCGGCAATGGCGCGGTACACGGCTGCGCGTTCTTCGGGACTGAATGCGTTGTCGGTCATGGCGCCTTCACAGCGCACGGCGCGAACAGCGCAGCAATGGCCTGAGGGTTGGACGGGAAGTAAAAGTGTACGTAAGAGGCAGTCATGCGCCCTTCGCGATACACCGCTTCAGCGCCGCGCCCGCCATTGGGGCTCAGGCCACGGGCGATGGGCTCAAGTGCCGTGCTGGTCAGCGAATGATGGTAGGTGTGACCGCGCAATAGGCCTTCTGGCATGTCCACCGCTTGTAACGCCAGGGCAGCCAGACGCTTTTGCATGGTCGCCTCACCTGCCAGCAACCCCACCAACTCGGCACGCTGGCCTTCGACATCAGTCAGGGCATCGAGCAGGTAAAGCATGCCGCCGCACTCGGCAAGCAGCGGTTTGCCATCTGCGTGATGGGCCCGAATAGCCTGCAGCATCGACGTATTGCGCGACAGCTCAAGGTGATGCAGCTCAGGGTAGCCACCCGGCAGATACAGACTGTCAGCCTCGGGCAATACGGCGTCGCGAATTGGCGAGAAAAACACCAGCTCTGCACCCATTGCCCGCAACAAGTCCAGGCTTGCGCCGTAGGTAAAGGCAAAGGCTTCATCCCTGGCCACGGCAATCCGCACCCCGGCCAGCAGCGACTCAACCGCAACCGGCTCAGGTGCGGCAAATTCAACCGCTGGTGGCAGCGCTACCTCACAGGTGCTGGCCAGGGCATCGGCGGCAGCGTCGAGACGTGCATCCAGATCGTTCAGTTCACTGGCCTGCACCAACCCCAGATGACGGCTTGGCAGCTCGATACCGGTCTCACGGGACAAAGCACCGTACCAGCGCAAACCTTCGGTCAGGCTGCCTTCGAGCAACTGCGCATGGCGCACCGTACCGACCCGATTGGCCAGCACCCCGGCAAACGGCAGATCCGGCTGATAGCGCGCCAGGCCCAGGGCCAGCGCACCAAAGGTCTGAGCCATGGCAGTGCCATCGATCACACCCAGTACCGGAACACCAAAATGCCGCGCCAGATCGGCGCTGGACGGTGTGCCGTCGAACAGGCCCATCACGCCCTCGATCAAAATCAGATCCGCTTCACCTGCGGCCTCCCACAGCAGGCGACGACTTTCCTCGGCGCCCACCATCCACAAATCTACCTGATACACCGGCGCACCGCTGGCGCGCTCGAGGATCATTGGGTCAAGAAAGTCCGGGCCGCATTTGAACACCCGCACCTTGCGCCCCTGATTGCGATGCAATCGGGCCAAAGCAGCGGTAACAGTGGTCTTGCCCTGACCGGAAGCCGGTGCGGCGATCAACACCGCCGGGCAATGACGTGACGCTCTCATACTTCAACACTCACAATTCGATGCCTTTCTGGGCTTTGATCCCGGCCTGGAACGCGTGTTTGACTACACCCATTTCAGTCACGGTATCGGCCAGATCAATCAGTTCAGGTTTGGCGCCGCGCCCGGTGACCAGCACATGCTGCATTGGCGGACGGGCCTGCAGGTCGGCGAGCACCTGCTCAAGGTCGAGGTAACCATGCTTGAGCGCGATATTCAGCTCATCGAGCACCACCAGACCGATGGACGGGTCGCGCAGCATCTCACGGGACACTTCCCACGCCGCTTCGGCAGCGGCGATATCGCGCTGGCGATCCTGGGTTTCCCAGGTAAAGCCTTCGCCCATCACGTGGTAACGCACTTGCTCGGGGAAGCGGCGGAAAAAGATCTCTTCGCCGGTGCTGTTGCGGCCCTTGATAAATTGCACCACGCCACACTGCATGCCGTGGCCCATGGCCCGCGCCAGCATGCCAAAGGCGGAGCTGCTTTTACCTTTGCCATTGCCGGTCAATACCAGCAGCAGCCCGCACTCATTGGGCGAGCTGGCAATGCGCTCGTCCATAACGGCTTTTTTGCGCAGCATGCGCGCCTGATGACGTTCGTCGCGTTCGGGGGATTCGTTCATGGCAGCTCTCCGTTGGGGCTCAATGATGCAAACGGGAGGCGGGGGACAATAAAAAGCAACACACCATCGCCCGCCGCGAGGATGCTGGATGGATCAGGCCGGTCTCCGGGCTCACAAGCGGTTCCGCCCCTAAGGACAGCCCCTGACCACGCGCCTTCCCGTACATAAGCACAGTGGCACTTGGCGTGGTATTAACTTGTTTACCGTTGCGGGGGCAGCGCCGGGATCATGGCGGTTGTGTGGGTCAAACACGCCCTCACCGGCTTCCCTGTTTCACTCTGTCGGCCTATGGCCACAGAGCACCTGAAACAAGCCGCGAAGGTTAGAGGGTTGGGGGTGGAGCGTCAATTAAAGCCCGTCATTGTTCATACAGGAAATGACCATGACTCGTAGCAATCCTCCTACAAGGAAAACTCATTTTACGGCGGGCTCAGCGCATGAATACTTTATAGATCCAAGAATAAAAAACAGGCTACAGCCATGCACCTGATCAAACCTGATGTGCGATGCGTGTCGCCGATGGCAAGTCGTGCTGAGGGCAGCGTGATTTACACCGATGACGGCAAACGGATACTTGATGCATGTTCCGGGGCTATTGCCTGTTCGCTTGGCTATGGTCATCAATATGTCATTGGCAAAATGCTTGAGCAGGCACACAGATTAAGCGCAGCCTATCGCACACAGTTTCTCACTGCCCCAGCAGAACAATTGGCGCAAAGGCTCTGCAGCAAATTGGGCTATGCCGGTGCCTTTTTTGTTAACAGCGGGTCAGAGGCTGTAGAGGCGGCGTGCCGCATGGCTATTCAGTATTGGGATGAGAAAGGACTAGCGAAAAAAAAGCATATTTTAAGCCGAACCATCAGTTATCACGGTTCAACCAAGGTTGCCTTATCTCTTTCCGGCCACTGGCCCCGTCGCCGGGGAGTTTGCAGCCCGGCGGAGCGCCCGACAATTCCTGCGCCTTATTGCTATCGATGCCCCTATGACAAAACCCCAGAAACTTGCCAACTAGAATGCGCCAATGCCCTGGAAGCCCAAGTGGGCGAAATAGGCAGCGACCATATTGCGGCGCTACTGATCGAACCCATTACGGGCGCCTCGGGAGCGGCCATTGTTCCTCCTGCGGGTTATCTGGAGAAAATCAGACACATCTGTACTCGACATGACATTTTGCTTATAGCCGATGAAGTGCTCACTGCACTAGGCAGAACAGGTAAATGGTTGGCCATTGAGCACGGTAACATTCAGGCCGATATCAGTATTTTAGGTAAAGGATTGAATGCTGGTTACTTCCCGATTTCCTGCGTACTCGTTAGCAACCCTATTAAAGAGGCCATCGAGTCGGGCTCCGGTATTTTTTCCTATGGCCACACCCACTCCAGCCACCCTATTGGTTCTGCTGTGGCCAATGCCGTTCTGGATGTCATTGAACAGGAGGGGTTAGTGGCGCTATCCGCAAAGCGTGAATTGATAATCGAATCACAATTGCGCCACTGCATGACAACGTCTCCCTTGATAGGGGATATACGCGGTAAAGGGATGTTCTGGGGAATAGAAATCGTCAGAGATAAAGCCACAAAAAAAGCATTTTCGAAAACATCGTCGGTCGCAGAGAAACTTATTAAGCATGCTTTTTCAATGGGACTTAATTTGTATCCAAGCAGCGGCTTTTCTTCATCCGAATACGGTGACGCCTTGATTTTCGCTGCGCCACTCAACACCTCAGCAGAGGTCTTTAATGAAATGCTCTCTCTATTGACGAGCATTATTAATAACGCACCCAGCTTTCTTGGCAAGGAGTCAGTTCATGACTGATCTTATAGGTAAGTCCGGCGTCATCGTGCATACCGTGATACCGAGTGACCTGGCTACATACTGGAAAAATGACGTACCGGTACTGGCTACCCCCATCCTTCTATGGCTCACAGAACTGGCAGCAATTAAAGCTTTGGACAGTGTAACTACCCGCTCTTACATGACTCTTGGAACGGCCCATAACAGCCGACATTTGGCACCAACTCCGGTTGGATTCATTCTGCACATTCGTGCCACAGTAATAAGTGTCAAAGCAAAACGCATCACCTTTAATGTCGAGGCCACTGACGGCACTGATATCGTATTAGAGGGCACGCACACAAGAGCTCTCGTAGATCGTAAAATATTTGAAACACGAATAACAAAGAAGGTGACGGAAAAGCAGTACAAGGTGAAAGCATGAACCGCCAAATCATAGTAGCAAATGTCGACAACGAAAGTATGCTAGGAGACATCAATGCTGTCCCGCCGCACATATTTGAGTCAACATCCATAATATCCAATAGGCTACTATGGCTCGCACGTACAGGCGACGTTATCATTCTCCCCAGAGAACCATCGAATACCTTTCTAAAATACATAGAGAGCATAAATGGTGTTAACTTCTCGGATATCAAAATCATTGTCCCCACGAACATAGGCACACGAAGAGCTTCTATAACCAATAACTTGTTACTTTCAGAAACCGTATTAACTGAGGTAAAAGAAACTCTGTACGAGCTGCCAACCCAAACCTGGCAGATTCTACCCTACTATTTTACCAGCGCTGTTGGCCAATTTGGTCGTGAGCTCGCAAAGTACTTCTCTCTGATGCAACCGCCTTTTAATGCTGAAGGCGGGGCCGAAATATTGAATCAAAAGGCTATTTTTCGAAAACTTGCGGCGGGGATTAGCATCCCTTTCGCCACAGGAGAAACAATAGAGAATACTCATGCATTAAATACAACGATAACTCGCTTACTAGCCTTCACAGGCAACGTTATTGTGAAACAGGATAAAAACGCAGGGGGCTATGGAAACTATGTCATCACCACAACCAATAGATCCCACTTCAAGGGGGCTGGTAAAGTTTTGTCGCTTACCGACAACTCCATGGAGAGCATACTAAGCCTAATCCGTACGGAATTGGCCACAAAAGGTAATGAAGCGCTCACTATAGAAGTCTACTACAACACTTCAACAGTCATTTACAGCGAATACTTTCTGGGCGATGACGGAACAGTTGAATACCTGAACCACGGCATCATGAGAATGCAGCCCCTATGGTCGGGCTTTGAGATCCCTGGCCATTTAAAACCTAAAATACAGGCAGAACTCATTCACAATTCTACAAAACTGGCATTGCTCGCAAAGTCACTTGGATATAAAGGCCACTTAAATATTGATGCAATCGTAACAGAAAATGACACTGTGATTTTCACTGAAATAAATGGACGAACTGGCGGCTGCACACATGTCCATACGGTTTCCGCACAGTTACTTGGACCTAACTACCTCAATACTCATCAGAGCACAACCTACAACAGGATCATCGTAGAAAATCTTGAAGCATACCTCAATCTATTGAGCGAGAATCAAATCAACTTTAGCACCCTTGAAAAAAAAGGTGTTGTGATCCTGTCTTCAGACCAACACGAGTTCGGCACAACGCTGGAACTTATATTCACCAGCCAAAACACTGAAGAAACCTTAAGAATCGAAAACCTAGCCCGAGGGCTGGCATCCTCTATAGAAAATCACACCATATGACTTCATCTCGCGAACAACAAACCAGCCTGTTTTACTTCGTATTATCGACTCAAACACTGATCAACGCCGCAACATTCATATCCATTCCATTATTAGCCCTGTATTTGACTAAAGATCTGGGATACACGCCCTATACCATGGGCGCTATACTCACAACATTATTAGTATCGACGAGGGTCGCACCGGTATTCACGGGCGCACTTGCAGATAGATACGGGCACAAGAAATTCGTTATAAGCGGATTATTTGTGAGATTTTTAGGCTTCATCCTGATAGGTTATAATTCTGAAGCATTGATTTTCACAGGAGTCTTTCTGATCGGAATAGGTGGAAGCCAATATGAATCCGGGACATACGGATATTTGGCAAAAGTCAACAAAGTACGTTCAGATGCCTTTTATCTAAATAATCAGGCTCTTAATCTTGGAGTAATTATAGGCCCTCTGATCGCTTTCTTTATTCCACACCAAGGATACGGGAGCTTTTTTTTAAGTAGCGCTTTAGCATTCTTAACACTCGCCATCATTAATAGCTTTGCATTCCCTGCCGACGACAAACACTCACATATTCAAACGAAATTATCTCTAGGTAGTCTTTTGACCGATTTTTATACAGACAAAAAATTTCTGATCTTCAATATTGCATGTATTCCTTGGTGGTTTCTTTTCAGCCAACTTTACGTACTTCTACCACTGGCTTTCAGCAAAAAAACATCGTCAGAAGGAGATGAACTCATCATTTATTTAGTCAATGGCCTAGTCCGCATTTCACTTACATTACTTTTACTTCGTCGAATCAAGGGCTTTTCACCTTTAGCCCTGGCGGTTGCAGGAGCTGAGTGCAACACGGTTATTGAATTGAAGCCGGAGCATCATGCCGCATAGCCAAGGCTTCCTGCATCACCTCTCCCATGACTTCG
>NZ_JBUZTQ010000027.1:0-62358 GCF_055408445.1 Pseudomonas sp. B414
AATGATCGCGCGCTCTTCAACGCTGAGTTCGGAATAGGACATAGGGGCAGCACCGTACCGGAAAGGTCAGGTGTTGCACTCAGTTTTCGCGGCCGCCCAATCATTTTCCCGGTTTTTTTGCTGTTATCCGTGGTTGGGACCGTTTGCGCAGCGTTATAGGTCATTGTGCCTTTACGGTCGTAGTCCACTACCCGGGTTCCTACGATTACCGACAGATCATCGGTCGGTTTAAGGCGTAATGCCGCGTAGGCCGCTGATTCCTTGGTCTTGTACTTCTGCTTCAAGCCCTGGCTCAGGTCCGTGGGGCGCGGTGCGTCATTGTTCCAGTGCTCGTAGTTGACGGTCAGGTCGTCAGCATTCATGGCCAGATAATCAGTGCGCCGGTCACTGACGTTTACCCCCACCACCAGTTCATGGCTGCGCCCCAACAATTCAAACGGCCCGGTGGCATAAGCGTCCAGCGTATCGGTGTTGATCTCGAAGATTTTGCTCCCGCTCATAAACTGTGCTTCACCGGTGGCCTTGTCCGGGAACGGGCCCCAGCCCACCAGGTTGCCCTGCAACTGTTCGGTATTGCCCTTCCAGTGGCTGGCCTCAACCTTGAGCAGCCAGTCGTTGTCAAAACGCTGCTCTACCCCGGCGAAGTATTTGGTGCTTTCACTGTCGGCATAGGCCCATTTGGCGGCAGGATTCATCGAGCGCTTAAAGTGGGTGCGGCTGCCATCGCTGTAATACAGCGGCAACTGACCAAAGCTGGAACCGTTGGAATTGATCCGCTGATAATCGATACCGGCATAAGCGGTAGTGTCGTCGCTCAGATCTGCTTCGCCGATACCGTAGAACACGTCCTTGGTCGAGGAGTAGCTATCGATAAAGGAACGGCCATCTTCACGGGCGGCGACGACACGGCCGCGCAGAGCGCCGTTTTCAGTCAGCGGGCCGGACAAATCCAGTTCGCTGCGGTAGCGGTCCCATGACCCGCCACTGCCCGACACATAGCCCTGAAACTCTTTGGTCGGGCGCTTGCGCACCAGATTTACCGCACCCGAGGGGCTACCCACACCGCTCATCAGGCCGGTTGCACCGCGGACCACTTCAACCCGATCGTAAATGGCCATGTCACGCATGCCCAAGCCGTTGGTGTTGGTGGTGAAGTCCGAGGTCGGGACGCCGTCGTACTGAAAATTGTCGAGGGTGAAACCCCGCGAGTAGAAGTTGTAGCGCTCACTGTCGTCATGCACCACGGTGATGCCGGGAGTTTGCCCCAACACCTGGGCGATGCTACCCAGACCCTGGTCGGTCATCTGCTGACGGGTTATGACGGTGACCGATTGCGGCGTTTCGCGCAGGGAAAGAGGCAGTTTGGTCGCCGTACTGGTTTCACCCGTGGTGTAGGAATGGCTGCCCTCTGTGGTGCCGCCCAGTGCCAGCCCCGTGACACTGGTGGCCTGCAATTGCAATTGCCCGTCGCCAGCACTGGAGGTCAGCAGATAGAGGGTCCAGACCCCGCTGGCGCCTTCCGTGGCCGTCAAGCCGCTGCCCTTGAGCAGTTGTTGCAAGCCCTGGGCGACGTCAAACCGGCCCTTGAGTGCTGATGCCTGCTTGTTTTTCACCAGGTCCGGGTTGTAAGGCAGGGAGATATTGGCCTGCTGGGCAAAGCGATTCAATGACTCTTCCAGCGAGCTGGCAGGCACGTCGAAGCTGCGCTGGGCACTAACGGCTGCCGCGCTGACCAGGGACAAGGGTTGCGCCGCGGCCAGTATTGCGCCACTTAGCAAGGCGGTGTGTAAGGCGATGGCCAGGCGGCTGCGAGAAGGCAATAACGGATTGCGAAAAACACGGGACATTGGCGGGGGGCTCCTGCACTAAATAAGTCTTATGCCTATTTGTCGAAGGGCAGCCGAAAACCCGCAAAGAAATTTGATAATTATTCGTATTTGCAACCAACAAAGGATCTAAGCCGCCACAATCCGTGTCCATAACCCTGTTCTGCGCTGGATTCGCACCGGCAGCGACTGGCTCAGGCCCTCCAGCGCATGATCAATGCGGTCGAGTTGAAACACGCCGGAAACCCGCAGCTCACTGACTGCCGGATCACACTGCAGCCAGCCGTGACGATAGCGCGACAGCTCTTGCGCCAAGTCTTGCAAACGCATCTGCCGGGCCATCAGCACGCCACTGGCCCAACCATTGGCAATAAAAGTGGATGCAGACTGCGGTTGCGCAGAACCGGCGTCGATCAGATATTCACTACCCGCCTGCACCCGCACCGGGCGACCTTGGGGCAGGTGAATTGCAACGACGCCCTCCTCGACCATCAACCGGGTACGCCCCGACTCCTGACGAACATCGAACGCGGTACCAATAGCCTGCAAACGTGCTTCACGGGTATGCACCCAAAAAGGCCGACGCCCGCTTGTCGCAGCCGAGTCCTGCCCCGTGCGAATAAATATCTCGCCATCGCGCAACACAACCAGCCGCTGTTGCCCGGTGAACAGCACATCAGCAGCACTGTCGGTATTGAGCTGCAAGCGTGTGCCATCAAGCAGGTTGAAGGCGCGCCGTTCGCCCACCCGGGTCACATAGTCGGCAGCAAAACTGCGCCACGGCTGTTGCTGCAACGCCAGAGCGCCCGCCCCCGCGCCGAGCATGCCCAAACCCAGTACCTTGAGGGCCTGACGCCGGGAACGCAGGCGAGCACTGCCGGCCAGGGTGTCCAGCGCCACGCGAGCGGGCAGCACCGAGGCCTGGCGCAGCGTAGTCTCGGTCATTTGCAAGGCTTGCCACGCCGCTTCGTGAGCGGGATCAGCGGCGCGCCATTGCTCGCAGGCAGCAAATACCTGCGGCTCAGCCGCTCCGGATTGGGTTTTGACCAGCCAGTCAATCGCCTGATCCAGTACCTGAGGAGCAAACTCAGCCTGCATTGAGCCCCCGCTCACAAGGCGTGACGCGCCAGAAAACAATGGCGAATGGCCGTGGCCATGTACTTTTCCACCGAGCTCACACTTACCCCCAGCCGCTCGGCAATAGCCTGATAACCAAGCCCCTCAAGGCGTGAGAGCAAAAAGGCAGTCCGCACATTGGGTTTAAGGCCATCGAGCAGCGCATCAATTCGGGTCAGGGTTTCGAGGAGAATCAATCGCTCCTCGGGGGCGGGCATATCCTGTTCGGGCAAATGCGCAATGGCCAGAAGGTACGCCTGCTCCACCTTCTGGCGACGAAAGCGATCAATCAACAAGCCTTTGGCAATGCTGCTCAGCCAGGCCCGTGGTTCGCGCAAATACGCCACCTGCTCCGGCTTGCCCAATACATACACGAAGGTGTCCTGGGCCAGGTCCGCTGCATTGTCGGTATCGCGCAGGCGCCTGCGCAGCCAGTTCACCAGCCAACCGTGATGATCGCTGTAAAGGCTGTGTACGTCGGTATGCAGCAATGCAGAGTTCGGCGGGGATGGCGACACGGGAACCCTCGGGACGTGCGCTCACGCACACTGCGAATAGGAATGGGTCGCAATCATATTCGCAGTACTGCCCAGACTCAAGCCTCGGCCGGCTTGGGCGGGTCAATCAGCGCAGTGTCGCCGCACAGAACGGCGGCGACAGGGGCATGCATCAAGGGATCAGCGAGTACACCAGCGAGGAAATCGCGATCAGGCCTACCACCGTGACGAACACGTTGGAGATCTGCCCCGAATACTGGCGCATGGCCGGAACCCGGCGGATCGCGTACATCGGCATCAGGAACAGGATGGCGGCAATCACCGGGCCACCCATGGTTTCGATCATGCCCAGAATGCTCGGATTCAGCGTGGCCACGGCCCAGCACACCACCAGCATAAATGCGCCCGTCATACGATCGAGGGCTTTTGCGCCGGGGCGCTTGCCGGTTTTCAGTACCAGACCTTTAAGGCCTTCGCTGGCGCCGATGTAATGGCCCAGGAAGGATTTGGCGATGGCCACAAATGCAATCAGCGGCGCGGCAAAGGCAATGGTCGGGTTGCTGAAGTGGTTGGCCAGGTAGGACAGGATCGACAGGTTCTGCGCCTTGGCTTCGGCCAGTTGCTCAGGGGACAACGTGAGCACGCAACTGAACACGAAGAACAGCACCATGACCACCATCAACAGGTGGGCGCGGGAGAGGATCTGCGAGCTGCGCTCATCGGCATTGTTGCCGTAACGACGCTTTTGATCCACGGCGAACGCCGAGATGATCGGTGAATGGTTAAAGGAGAACACCATCACCGGAATCGCCAGCCACAGGGTGTGCAGCAAGGCAGAAGGCGCAGGCAGCGTGGTCGCGGTGCTGAGGATGCCGCCGTTCCAGTGCGGGATCAGAAACACCGCCAAAAACAGCAAGGCGACGATAAACGGGTAGACCATCATGCTCATGGCCTTGACGATCACCTGTTCGCCGCAACGCACCACGATCAGCAAGCCCAGGATCAGCACCAGCGACAGGATGGCCCGAGGTGGCGGGGTGATATGCAGCTGGTTAAGCATAAAGCTGCCGACCGTGTTGGTCAGCGCTACGCTGTAGATCAACAAGATCGGGAAGATGGCCAGGAAGTACAGCAGCGTGATGACAGCACCGGCGCGCAGACCGAAATGTTCTTCAACCACGTCAGTGATATCTGAGCCTTCACGACCGGAGAGGACAAAGCGGGTCAGGCCTCGGTGGGCGTAAAAGGTCATCGGAAACGCGAGCAGCGCTAGAATCAATAGCGGCCAAAAGCCGCCAAGCCCTGCGTTGATCGGCAAAAACAAAGTACCTGCGCCAATCGCTGTGCCAAACAGGCCCAACATCCAGGTGGTGTCATGACGGTTCCAGCGACTGAGGGTCGCGGGTGTCTCGTCGAAGCGTTCGTCGACGCTGTTAGCCTGGTCATTCATCCGGTCGAATCTCCGCTAGCCGGTCGTTACCACGCAGCCGGAGCGGACAAGAAACACCTTGCTGACATCGCCCCGGCCATAAGAGGGGCGCGATTGTCCGGGATTAGACATAAGAAGCAAAGGTTTAGCTGAGCAATGGTCGAAAATGATGTCACGCTCCAAAGCAAGACTTCGACACCTGCTGATACAATCTTACCGTCCAAACCTCGCCCAAAAGGCCCGATATCCATGCACTTTGCTCGCCGTTTTCCCGCTTTTGTCGGCTTATGCCTGCTTGCTGCGTTACCTGTGGCCAACGCCGAGGGACTGATGATTACCTGGCCCGGCGGCTGGGAAGTTCAGGCCGTGCCCCCTGCCCCGGACGACAGCAGCGTGCGCCAGCGGGCGGTGAAGAACGATGCCAATGGTGATCCGCAGATGGTCATGGAGCTGACCCAGTCGAGCCTGGCGCCCGAGCACAAGGTCAATATGGAAGCGGTGTTGCTGCAAATGCGCAAAACCCTGCAGCAGAATTTCGCCAAAGGCGGTTACCAGAGCGCCTGCAACAAGATCCACAGCAGCACCCTGGGCGGGCTGGACGCGCTGCAGACCACGTGCAAGATCACCCAGAACGGCAACCACGTGATCACCCAGACGCTGGTGGCCGCTACCCAGGGCAACAGCGCTTACGCCCTTTCCTACGCAGGCCCGGCTGATGGCTACAAAGCCAACGAGGCTGAGGTCAACGGGATTCGCGCCAGCCTGCGACTGGGGCAGTAACCGGACAACCCTACCCTCTGTGGGAGCGGGCTTGCTGGCGATGGCATCACCGCGATCCGCCTGATTTACCGAGCCGCCTGCATCGCGAGCAAGCCCGCTCCCACAGGTTCGGAGTCGCTCAGGGGATCAGCACCACTTTGGCGCACGCACCTTGATTGACTTGTGCATAGCTGGCCAGACCGTCCGCCAGGGCCGCTTCCTGAAAACCGCTCGGTGCAGGCAGCAAGCCTTGATCAAAGTACTGGCCAAACTGATCAAGCATCTGCGCACATTCGCCGCAGCTATAAAGCAGCGAGTTGACCCCCACCAGTGACCCGCCCTTGCGGTACAGGGCCAGCGCAGGCAAATGCACATGGCCGTCCTGCGGCGCAGCAATAAAGGCGATTCGGCCAAAAGTACGCAACGCCGGAACTGCCGCGGGCAGCCAGTGGCCAGTAGTGTCGAAAATCACTTCAGCGCCGCCCGCAAATACCCCATTCACCTGTGATGCCAACTCTTGAGGGTTCTCCAGCACCAGCACCTCAATGCCCTGCGCCAACAGAACCTGCGCCTGCTCGATACGACGCACCGCCGCCAGCACCCGCGCGCCAAGCACTTTCGCCAATGCAATAGCCGCCGTGCCTACCGCTCCATTGGCACCGATCACCAGTAAACGGGTATCCGCGCCTACACCACTGCGCTGCAGGGCATCCCACGCCGTGGTGAATGGCACGCCGAGGCTGGCCGCCTGTTCAAAGCTCAGTGACTTGGGCTTTAGCGCAACGCCGTCAATCGGCAAGGCCAGATAGCCCGCGTGGGAACCGTCCCGATAGAACCCCAGTTCCTTGCCCGTCCCCCACACTTCCTGCCCCACCAGTTCCTGTGGGCCATCCACAATCACCCCGGCAAAATCTCGACCGGGGATACGGGGCAAGGTGGTGTAGGGAAAACGGCCGAGAACATTTTTCACATCGCTGGGGTTCAAGCCAGCAGCCCTGACCTGCACCAGCACTTCATCGGCACCGGGGGTCGGTAACGGCAGCTCAACCAGGCTGAGTGCAGCCAGATCACCGGTTTGGGAAAATTGCAGTGCTTTCATGTGCGGCCCTCTGGACACTTTAGAGATGCCCCAGTCTATGGCCGACAAGTGCGGGATTTCTGCCAATGCCTTCTGCCTGTCGGCCAACTTCAGATTTCCGCGACCTGACCTGACGCATACAAAGAAGGACTCACACCCAACTCGCGTCGGAACATATCGCTGAAACTGCTGGGCGAATAACCCAGCGAGCGGGAGATCTGGCTGACCGACGCGCCCTGGATCAACTCGGCTGCAGCAGTTGCCAGTTGCACCTGCCGCCGCCACTGGGCAAAGCCCATGCCCAACTCACCCTGAAACAGCCGTGCCAGGGTACGCACACTGGCTCCGGCGTTCTCGGCATGCTGCTCAAAGGCGATATCCAGCGACGGACTGGCCATCACCGACTGGCACAGGTTGAGCAGGCGCCGGTCCGGGGTATCGGGCATCGGCACCTTGAGCTGGGTTCGGCGGGCCCGCTGCAACTCCAGCAGGGTCAGATTGAGCAGCGCCTCGGTGTAGGCTGCTTGCCCGTCGGCCTGCTCCACCAGTCTGATAATCAGCTCCCTGAGCAAGCGACCGACTTCAATCACCTGCACCCGGTTGTCCAGGGTGCTGGCCAGCTTGGGTGGCAAGTAGATATTACGCATCTGCAAATCCGACACCACGCGGATCCCGTGGGGCACCTGCGGCGGCAACCACACTGCCCGTTGCGGCGGCACGGCCAGGGCTTCGTCCGGGGTATCGACCCACATCACGCCGCTGCTTGCGTATAACAACTGGCCCCACTCATGCTGATGCGGCTCGATATACAGGCCTCGAGGATAGGTACGCGCCAGAGGTTGAACCCTTACGGCGGTATCAGAAAAATCGGGTGGAGTGGCAAGAGCCATATGCGGTACACATCAGAAAAGTAAGCGGTCAGGACAGAAGCTATAGTGCCTTGATTCCACTCAAAGCGCCCCAACCTGACAGATTTGTCATTTTCCCATCAGTTGCCTGACAGTCACTGTGGTTCAGGCTGACGCTTTTTTTGTACAGAGGATCACGATGAAAACTCCATTGCGCCTGGTCGCACTTTCGGCACTGCTGCTGACCTCCATGGCTCAAGCGGCTGAACAACTGACCATTGATGTGCACCGCGATGCCAACTGTGGCTGCTGCAAAGCCTGGATTTCCCACCTTGAAACCAATGGCTTCAAGGTCAATGACCATGTAGAAGACGATATGAGCAGCGTGAAACAGCGCCTCGGCGTCCAGCCGCGCCTGGCTTCGTGCCATACCGGGGTGATCAACGGCAAATTTGTTGAAGGCCATGTGCCGGCCGAGCAAGTGGTGGCCCTGACCCAACGAAACGACCTTAAAGGCATCGCCGTGCCAGGTATGCCAATGGGCTCTCCGGGGATGGAAATGGGCGACCGCAAAGATGCCTATCAGGTGATCGGACTGGGCAACGACGGTAAAGACCAAGTGATTGCCGAATATCCCGGCACCTGATTTTTGGCTGGTGAGCGCACCGCAATGGTGCACTCACCCCATTTCCTGAAGGCCTGTGGCGCATTAAAGCCGGTATAGCCCGGAGTCGATGCCAACATTGAAATACCCCTGACACAGATCATGTGTTAGATAATTTCTTACAACAAATAAGCTTTCGTCCTACAAATTTACCTATTCCCAACTAGCACCTTGAACTATCTCTCCTACACTCAACGCTGTCGCGTCTACGGCGTGTAATCGTCGTATTTGAATAAACGAATCTTCTGCGCCCGTGATAGGTCGATTTCAGACAAGGTCGCCGCTATTGGTGCATTCCTTGCAGTGCCTTTTTCATCTTTTGAGCATTTACGCCAGGGATGACATGGCCGATCAGCAAGTGGGGACGTACCGGCCGGGTGGCCGTTAGGGGATCAATAAATACAACGGGAGAGATTCATGATCAGTGCTGCTGCGCCACATCAAGAACAACGTCTGGCCCCACAAGTTGCGAAAGAGCTGATTTCGCTATCAGATCTGGCCCCTGCAGGGAGGCCCGCGCTGGCGGTGATCAATGCCAATCCCAATAAAAAGAAGGTGCTGTTCGTCACCTCCGAGCTGGCCGACCTGGTAAAAACCGGCGGCCTGGGGGATGTGTCGGCCGCACTGCCACGGGCCATGCGCCACCTGCATGATGTACGGGTACTGATCCCCGGCTACCCGCAAGTGCTCAATAGCGACAACCCGATCCATATCATCGGTGAACTCGGCGGCCATGCTGCCCTGCCCGCCTGCAAGATCGGTCGCATGGACTTGAAGGACGGGCTGGTCATCTATGTGCTGATATGCCCCGAACTTTATGAGCGTGAGGGCACCCCCTACGGCGCCAATAATGGCCGTGACTGGCCCGACAACCATATCCGCTTCGCCCGCCTGGGCCTGGCCGCGGCGGATATTGCCGCCAACCTGGCGCAAATCCACTGGCAGCCCGACCTGGTCCACGCCCACGACTGGCCTGCCGGACTGGCCCCCGCCTATATGCACTGGCGCGGTCAACGTACGCCAACGCTGTTTACCATCCATAACCTGGCCTACCAGGGCGTATTCAGCCGCGCCTGCTGCCCCGAGCTGGGCATTCCGCACCATGCCCTGCAACAGGACGGCATGGAGTTCTACGGCAAGCTGTCGTTTCTCAAGGCCGGCATGGCGTACGCCAGCCATATCACCACGGTCAGCGCCACCTACGCCGCCGAAATCACCACCCCGGCCTTTGGCTGCGGGCTTGATGGCTTTTTGGCCAGTAAAACCCAGCAAGGGCTGCTTAGCGGCATCCCCAATGGCATCGATGAAAGCTGGGAAGCCACCACCGACCCGCATTTGGTGGCGCCTTTCGGCATCGGTGACTGGGATGCCCGCGCCGTCAACACCGCGCATGTGCGCAACCTGTTCGGCCTCAAGCCGTCCAAAGGGCCATTGTTTGCCGTGGTATCGCGCCTGGTTTACCAAAAGGGCCTGGATCTGACCGAGGCGGTGGCGGCCTTTATCGTCGCGTCGGGCGGGCAGATTTGCATCATCGGTCGCGGCGAGCCCGAAGAAGAGCAAGCCATGCGTGAACTTGCCTTGCGCTTCCCGGGTCAGATCGGTGTGCGCATCGGTTTCAATGAAACCGATGCGCGGCGCATGTTCGCCGGCAGCGACTTTTTGCTGATGCCCTCGCGCTACGAGCCCTGCGGTTTGAGCCAGATGTATGCACAACGCTTCGGCTCGTTGCCGGTAGCGCGCAACACCGGCGGCCTGGCTGACACCATCGAGAATGGCGTGACCGGGTTTCTGTTCGACGAATCCACCGTGGCCAGCTATGAAGAAGCACTCCAGCGCGCCTTCAAGGTGTTCAGCTACCCCAAACTGTTCAATGCCATGCGCTGCCGCGCAATGGCCGCTCCATTCAACTGGTGCAAGGCCGTAGAACCCTATGCCGAGCTGTATGAGCAACTGGTTGCCAGGTCATTGCTTCGCGCGGTGAAGCCATGAACCCTGCCAACTGCGGATCTGCCTGACGTTCGATCATTTATCGCCATCAAGGGAACCGCCAATGAGTGAAGCGCAACTAGAAGTACTCGCCGGCCGAGCCGGGTTGGCCGTTGACTGGATTGATGCCAACGGCCAGCCGCAACGCGTCACGCCTGCGGTGCTGGAAGCCATTCTGGCGGGGCTGGGCTTGCCTGCCGACAGCGCTGAGGCTATCGAAACCAGCCTGCTCAACCTGCAACTGGAGCAACAGAACAAACGTCTGCCACCCTTGCTGACGGCAGACGTGGGCAAGTCCCTGGACCTGTCGCGTTATTTCCAGCCCCACAGCCAGTGTGTCGTGCATCTGGAGAACGGTGCTTCGCTGTCGATCCAGCTGGATGCCGACGCCATGCTGCCGGGCATGATCCCCATTGGCTATCACCGGGTGCATCTGGACGACCAGCAATTCACCCTGGCCGTGGCCCCGACCAAGTGTTTCAGCATTGGCGATGCCCTGCATCAATCGGCACCACGGGCCTGGGGACTGAGCGTGCAGTTGTACTCGCTGCGGCGCCACGGCGATGGCGGCTTTGGTGATACCCGGGCACTGCAAACCCTGCTGCAAGCGGTCGGTGAGCGCGGTGCCGATGCTCTGGCGATCAGCCCTTTGCACGCCATGTTCAGCAGCGCGCCCAGGCACTACAGCCCGTATTCACCGTCCAGCCGTTTATTCCTCAACAGCCTGTATGCCGCACCCGCCACCATCCTCGGCGAGGAAGCGCTGAACAGGGCCATTGATGCCACGGGCCTGCAGGACGAACTGCAGCGCCTGGAGCAACTGCCCCTGATCGACTGGCCCGCCGCCACCCAGGCCAAGCAGGCACTGCTGCGCCAGTTGTACAAGGACTTTACCCGGGAAGAGCACCCCCTGGATGCCGACTTCCAGAGTTTTCGTCAGCGGGGGGGCGAAGCCCTGGAAAACCACTGCCGCTTTGAAGCCCTGCAAGAAGCCTGTGTGGCCGAGCAACACAGCCTCGACTGGCGTGACTGGCCCGAGCAATGGCGCAACCCGGACAGCCCGGCGCTGCTGCAGTTTGCCGAGGAGCATCAACAGGTCATCGGCTATTACGCCTTTTGCCAATGGCTGATCGCCAGCTGCCTGGACCGCGCCCAGGCCACCGCCCGCGCCAGCGGCATGGCCATCGGCCTGGTTGCCGATCTGGCGGTGGGCGCCGATGGTGCGGGCAGCCAGGCCTGGTGCCGCCAGGACGAACTGCTGGCGCAACTGACCGTAGGCGCCCCGCCCGATCAGCTCAACCGCGCAGGCCAGGGTTGGGGGATTTCCGCATTCTCACCAGAAGGCCTCAAACGCAGCGGCTTTCGCGCCTTTATTGAAATGTTGCGCGCCAACTTTGCCCACGCCGGCGGCTTGCGCATCGACCATGTGCTGGGCTTGCAGCGCTTGTGGGTGATCCCCCTCGGCGCGTCGCCCGACGAAGGCGCCTATCTGTACTACCCCATCGATGACCTGCTGCGCCTGGTCTGCCTCGAGTCCGTGCGCCATCAGGCCATTGTCCTGGGTGAAGACCTCGGCACAGTGCCGGAAGGCCTGCGCGAAAAACTCAGCGAGCGGGCGATCCTGGGCATCCGCGTGCTGCTGTTCGAGCAGGACTATGGCGCCCGCTTCAAACCCATTTTGGACTGGCCTGATTATGCGCTGGCCACCACCAGCACCCACGACCTGCCGACCCTTACTGGCTGGCTGCACGGGCGCGATATCGACTGGAACGAGCGCCTCAATCTGATCGACCCGGTTGCCGCGCAACGCTGGCGCGAGGAGCGTCAGCGCGAATGTGAAGGGCTGGACCGGGCCTTGCGCCTGGACCCGCAGAATTTTCAGGAAGAAGCCCAGGGCAACGCCCCGACGCTGGACGCCAGTATCCGCTTTCTGGGGCACACCCGTGCGCCATTGGTGCTGCTGCCGATCGAGGATGCTCTGGGGCTTGAGGAGCAAGCCAATTTGCCTGGTACCGTCAGCGGCCACCCCAACTGGTGCCGACGACTGCCGGGCGATTGCAGCACGTTGCTGGACGCAATCGATGCAACGCAACGCTTCGAACTGCTGGCCTGCGCCCGCCAGCAAGCCCACGAACGAGACCGCTGAATCACCCATGAGCAAGGAGCATCACCATGAGTAATGACGACAAACACATTCGTGAATTTGCCTATCAGATCTGGGAATCTGAGGGACGTCCGGAAGGCCAGGAGGCACGCCATTGGGACATGGCACACAAACTGGCCCAGGCACAGGCCCTGGCCCCCTCAAAAGCCGCACCACGGGCAGCCAAGGCCAAGGCTGCGGCAAAACCTGCTGCCGAGAAAAAGCCCCGGGCACCGCGCAAACCTGCTTAGTCTGGAAGCACTCCCCCTCCCCTGTGGGAGCGGGCTTGCCCGCGATTGGAGCAACCCGGCCAACCTGATGTACCGAGGTGTCCGAATCGCAGGCAAGCCAGCGCCCACAGGCCCTACATGCCTAAAAAACCGGTTGCGCAGGAGCAGGTCATGAGTAAACACACGTCAAAAGCGCCCACCGGTGATCCCTTGCGTATACGCGAAGGGCTGCCCTTCCCCCTGGGCGCCACCTGGGATGGCCTGGGCGTTAACTTCGCGCTGTTTTCGGCCAACGCCACCAAAGTCGAACTGTGCCTGTTCGACGCGGCTGGCGAAGTGGAACTGGAACGGATCGAGCTACCCGAATATACCGACGAAACCTTCCACGGCTACCTGCCTGACGCCCACCCGGGGCAGGTCTACGGTTATCGCGTCTATGGCCCCTACGAGCCGGAAAACGGCCACCGCTTCAACCACCACAAATTACTGATCGATCCCTATGCCAAGCAATTGGTGGGAGAACTCAAATGGTCCGAAGCGCTGTTTGGCTACACCATCGGTCACCCGGATGCCGACCTGAGTTTTGATGAACGTGACAGTGCACCGTTTGTACCCAAGTGCAAGGTCATCGACCCGGCGCACACCTGGGGCCAGGATCGCCGAGTGAGCGTGCCCTGGGAGCGCACCATCTTTTATGAGGCCCATGTGCGCGGCATCAGCATGCGCCACCCGGCCGTGCCGGAAGCGGTAAGGGGCACCTTTGCCGGTTTGATGGTCGATGAGGTGGTCGAGCACATGACCGACCTGGGCGTCACCAGCGTCGAGCTGCTGCCGGTGCATGCCTTCGTCAACGACCAGCACCTGCTGCAAAAAGGCATGACCAACTACTGGGGTTACAACAGCATTGCCTTTTTCGCCCCGGACCCGCGCTATCTGGCCAGCGGCAAAATTGCCGAGTTCAAGGAAATGGTCGCGCACCTGCACAAGGCCGGGCTGGAGGTGATACTGGATGTGGTCTACAACCACACCGCCGAAGGCAACGAGCAAGGCCCCACCCTGTCCATGCGCGGCATCGATAACGCCTCGTACTATCGACTGATGCCCGACGACAAGCGCTTCTATATCAACGATTCCGGTACCGGTAATACCCTGGACTTGAGCCACCCCTGCGTATTGCAGATGGTCACCGACTCGCTGCGTTACTGGGCCAGGGAAATGCATGTCGACGGCTTCCGCTTCGACCTGGCGACCATTCTGGGCCGTTACCACGATGGTTTTAACGAACGCCACAGTTTTCTCGTGGCCTGCCGCCAGGACCCGCTGTTGCGCCGCGTGAAGATGATCGCCGAGCCCTGGGACTGCGGCCCCGGCGGCTATCAGGTTGGCGGCTTCCCGCCCGGCTGGGCCGAGTGGAACGACCGTTTTCGCGACACCGTGCGCGCCTTCTGGAAAGGCGACGAAGGCAAGCTGGCCGAATTTGCCGGGCGCATGACCGGCTCGGCCGATATGTTCAACCACCGCGGACGCAGGCCCTATAGCTCGGTCAATTTTATTACCGCCCATGACGGCTTCACCCTGCACGATCTGGTGTCCTACAACGACAAGCACAACGAAGCCAACGAGGAGAACAACGAGGACGGCAGCAACAATAATATTTCCTGGAACCACGGGGTCGAAGGCCCTACCGACGACCCCGAAATCAATGCCTTGCGCCAGCGTCAGATGCGCAACTTAATGGCCACCCTGTTTCTGGCCCAGGGCACACCGATGCTGGTGGCCGGCGACGAATTCGCCCGTACCCAGCACGGCAACAACAATGCCTATTGCCAGGACAGCGAAATCGGCTGGATCAACTGGGACCTGGACAAGTCTGGCAAATCCCTGCTGGCGTTCGTCAAACGCCTGATCAAACTACGCATGCAGTACCCCATCCTGCGCCGCGCCCTGTTTCTGGAGGGTCACTCCAGCGAAGTGCCCGGGGTCAAGGACGTCACCTGGCTGACTGCCGATGGCAGCGAGATGACCACCGAGCAATGGCAGGACGCTCAGGCCCGTTGCCTGGGCATGCTGCTTGATGGTCGCGCGCAAGTGTCCGGAGTGCAGCGCGCCGGGTCTGATGCCACGCTACTGATCGTGGTCAACGCCAACCATGACGGCATCAATTTCAACCTGCCCAAAGTCCCCCATGGCATCAGTTGGTCATGCAAGCTAGACACCACCGACCCGAGCATCAAAGGCCCGCAGCACCTGCCGTTCAACAAACCTTACGAAGTCACCGGGCGCTCGCTGGTGCTGTTTGAGCTGCAACATACCGAGGTGTCGTAAAACCATTGATAAACATCAAGTGCATCCCCATAAAAAGCGGCAAGCTGCACACTTGAGCTGCCGCTCTGAACTGCCACTGACAGAGGAGTGACCATGCCCACTAAGGATATTGTCGGCAACACACTTTTATCTGCCGCCACGGTATCAGCGCCTGCTGTACATCAAATGAAGGTGCTGACGGTCAATACGCACAAGGGATTCACGGTTTTCAATCGGCGCTTTATCCTCCCCGAACTGCGCGAAGCGGTGCGCAGTACCGGGGCCGATCTGGTGTTCTTGCAGGAAGTGCTCGGCGAGCACGACAAACACGCGTCGCGCTACGAGGACTGGCCCGCCACCTCGCAGTACGAATTCCTCGCTGACAGCATGTGGACTGATTTTGCCTACGGCCGTAACGCGGTTTACCCGGATGGCCATCACGGTAATGCGTTGCTGTCGAAGTACCCGATCAAATCCTCGCGCAATCTGGATGTGTCCATTACCGGGCCTGAGCGGCGCGGCCTGCTGCACTGCGTGCTGGATGTGCCGGGGCATGACAATGTGCATGCGATTTGCGTGCATTTGAGCCTGCTGGAGAGTCATCGCCAGCTACAGATTGTATTGCTTAACCAGTTGCTCAAATCCTTGCCGCCCCATGAGCCGGTAATCATTGCCGGGGACTTTAATGACTGGAAGCAGCAAGGCAACGCCGCCCTGCGCCAGCGCGACGATCTGCATGAGGTGTTTGAGCGCCATCATGGGCAAGTGGCCAAGACCTACCCGGCGCGCTGGCCGCTGTTGCGCCTGGACCGCATCTACTTGCGCAATGCCAGCAGCCACGATCCAAAGATCCTCGGCAACAAGCCGTGGACGCATTTATCCGATCATTTGCCGTTGGCAGTTGAGGTGCATCTGTAGACCTCAGACACTCTGCCACCACCCTCCCGTGGGAGCGGGCTTGCTCGCGATGCAGACGGCGCAATGTTTCGGTTGAACCGCGTCGATGCTATCGCGAGCAAGCCCGCTCCCACTTAAGGTTTGGTGCCCAAAAGGGCTTACACCGGCCGCAAGATCAACACCCCCAACGGCGGCAGATTCAAGGCCAGCGACGAATCCTGGCCATGGCTCGGCAACTCATCGGTCATCACCCCGCCGCCATTGCCATAATCAGAACCGGCATAGATCGCCGAATCACTGTTGATCACTTCCTGCCAGGTCCCGGCAAACGGCACACCGATGCGATACCCCGCACGCGGCACCGGGGTAAAATTGGTCACCACCAACAATGGCGAACCGTCCTTGCTCCAGCGCAGCCAGGCATAAACGCTGTTGGCAGCATCATCGCCAATCAACCACTGGAACCCTTGCGACACGTCATCCTGCTCATACAACGCAGGTTGCTCGCGATACAGCCGGTTCAAATCCCCGACCAGCTTCTGCACCCCCCTGTGCTCGGGGTATTGCAGCAAATACCAGTCCAGTTGCTGATCGTGGTTCCACTCGCGCCACTGCCCGAATTCGCAGCCCATAAACAGCAATTTCTTGCCCGGGTGCGCCCACATAAAACTCAGGTAAGCCCGCAGATTGGCGAATTTTTGCCAACGGTCACCGGGCATCTTGTCAATCAGCGAGTGCTTGCCGTGTACCACCTCATCGTGGGAAATCGGCAGGATAAAACGCTCGGTCCATGCGTACACCAGGCCAAAGCTCAACTCGTTGTGATGGTGAGCGCGGTACACCGGATCCTGCTGGATATAGTGCAGCGAGTCATGCATCCAGCCCATGTTCCACTTGTAGGAAAAACCCAGGCCGCCCTGATCGGTGCTCTGGCTCACACCCGGCCAGGCCGTGGACTCTTCGGCAATCACCAGTGCACCTGGCACTTCATGAGCCACTACATCGTTGAGGTGGCGCAAGAACTCGATGGCTTCGAGGTTTTCCCGGCCGCCAAAACGGTTGGGCACCCATTCCCCGGATTTGCGCGAATAATCGCGGTACAACATGGACGCCACCGCATCGACCCGCAGCCCGTCAATATGGAAGTGCTTGAGCCAGTGCAGGGCCGAAGCCAGCATAAAGCCGTGAACTTCAGTACGGCCCAGGTTGTAAATCAGCGTATTCCAGTCCTGATGAAAGCCTTCCAGCGGGTTGGCATATTCGTACAAGGCCGTGCCATCAAACTGCGCCAGCCCGTGAGTATCGTTGGGAAAATGCGCCGGCACCCAGTCCAGAATCACGCCGATACCGGCCATATGGCAGGCATTGACGAATGCAGCGAATTCATCGGGCGAGCCATAGCGGGCAGTCGGGGCAAATTGCGACAAGGGCTGATAGCCCCACGAACCACCGAACGGGTGTTCCATAATCGGCATCAGCTCGATATGGGTAAAGCCCAGTTGCTGCACATAAGGAATCAGCCGGTCCGCCAGCTCAAGCCAGCTGTACTGGCGTGCGATATCCCCGACATCATCCACCTCGCATTGCCACGACCCCACATGCAGCTCATAGATCGACAGCGGCGCATCATGGCGCTGCAACTGCTCGCGGGCTTGCATCCAGTCACCGTCCTGCCAGTCGATGGCCAGAGGCGATGCCACCCTCGACGCGGTATCGGGTGGCAACTGGGTGGCCAGGGCCACAGGGTCAGCCTTGAGCGGCAAGATCCCGTGGGCGCCGAGGATTTCATACTTGTACGCCTCACCCGCTTGCAGGCGCGGCACAAACAACTCCCATACACCGTTGGCATGGCGCAGGCGCATGGGGTGGCGACGGCCATCCCAGCCATTGAAATCACCGACCACCGACACCCGCCGCGCATTCGGCGCCCACACCGCAAAGCGCACCCCAGGCACACCATCGACCTCGGTCAATTGCGCGCCAAAACAGCTGCTCAGATCGCGGTGGTTGCCTTCGGCAAACAGATACAGATCCATTTCACCCAGCAACGGGCCGAAACTGTAGGGATCTTCGCTGGTCTGTACCGTGTTGCCCCAGTCAACCTGCAACAGATATGCACGGGCCTGGGGGAAATGCCCCACATAAAGGCCGGGCACCTGTGAATCATCAAGTCGACCCAGTACCTCGCCACTATCACGGGCGATCACATTGACATTCACCGCGCCGGGTAAAAACGCCCGGATATATTGCCCGCCCTCGCCATCCCCATGGGGCCCCAGTACTGAAAACGGATCAGGATGCTCAGCTCGCGTCAGCGCCTCGATATCCGCAATGTCGGGTAACAATGAATCTTTCCCTTTACCCGTTTTCTTGCTCGAATCCATGCTGCTCTCCATCCGGTAAAGGTTACGCATGACCCTGCACGCGTTTAAGCCATCGCCTTGAGCTATGTCCTGCAACTCACAGACAGAGCAAAGCCTAGCTGCTGTCAGACAATCTGTATCCTTTGATGACCATCCTGTGACGTATGACAAACACTTGGGGCAGATGACTGCACATTGCACTGTTTTCGCACACTAACAGGGCAATATGTTGCTTTGAGGTCACCCTGACACCCGGGCAGAGGGTTGATGGGGGTTACTGCTGGGTTCAATGCAAAACGCGTGCACATTTTGTGCGAAGGCTCACACACGTGATCCACAGGCCGTACGTATTCCCCAAAGCATGGAAGAGCAGAAAAGCACATAGGTCTGAAAAAAAGCGACCGCTACCACTTGTCGTTTTCTCTAGGCTCTGTACGAAAAGTAATGTCGTAAACATCGCATGGCGCAGGCCAGCGAGACCATCGCCGCATAACTTTTCGCGAGTTTGTCGAAGCGTGTAACGATGCGGCGGTTCTCCTTCAGCCAGCCAAACAACACGCCATTGGCGAGGGAATCAGCGAGCAACTTGAAATCGTCCCGATGCAGATACGGGTGATCAAACACGTCCGTAAAGTCTACGGTTGCCGCGACTGCGAGAGTGCACCGGTCACTGCGGACAAACCGGCTCAGGTGATTGAAAAAAGCATGGCCAGCCCGAGCGTTCTGGCGATGCTGCTGACCATCAAATATGTGGACGGTTTGCCGCTTCACCGCTTTGAAAAAGTACTGGACCGCCACGGCATTGATATGCCTCGCCAGACCTTGGCACGCTGGGTTATCCAGTGCGGTGAGCACTTCCAGCCGCTGCTGAATTTAATGCGCGATAGCCTGTTGGCCAGTCGTGTCATCCACTGCGATGAAACGCGGGTACAAGTGTTGAAAGAGCCTGACCGCGAGCCAAGCAGCCAGTCGGGGGTGTTGGTGCAAACCGGTGGCCCACCGGATAAGCCGGTCATCCTTTTTGACTACCCCACCAGCCGAGCGCAGGAGGTGCATACGCGCCTGCTCGATGGCTATCGTGGCTACGTCATGACCGATGATTATGCCGGTTACAACGCACTGGGCGCGCAAGCTGGAGTTGAGCGTTTAGGATGCTGGGCCCATGCGCGTCGCAAATTCGTTGAAGCACAGAAAGTGCAGCCCAAAGGTAAAACGGGGCGTGCGGATATCGCGCTGAATCTGATCAACAAGCTTTACGGCATCGAACGCGACCTAAAAGCTTGCGGCAACGCTGAACGCAAGATCGGTCGTCACAAACAAAGCCTGCCGATACTGGCTCAGTTGAAAAACTGGATCGAAAAGACGCAGCCACAGGTCGCCGCTCAGAATGCTCTGGGCAAAGCCATCAGTTACCTGGCAAGCAACTGGAATAAGCTTGGCGGTACGTCGAGGAAGGCTACCTGCCGCTCGGTAGAGTCGGGATGTGGCGCGGTGGCTTGCGCTCCGTTTCCACACCCCGCTCGTCAAACCGGACGTGCGCTACTAACGCATCCGGCTTTCGTCCGAGATCGATATGCCTTCGCACTCGACACATCGGCCATTCGCACAGGCAACTGATGCAGGCCTAGCTTTCCATATAGAAATGCATCCGGGTATAGACGGTACCCAGAGCGGCCTCGCCGCTTATACTTCTTGACCAACCAGCGTCGGATACGGCGCTCAGTGTAACGTTGCAGGATTCGATAGTGCTTGAGCACAGGCCCTTGATCGAAGTAGCCAGCCCAGCCTCGGAGGATCGAGTTGAGTTCGGCTATCCGGTGCTCTACCGCATCCCACGTCATGCTGATCGCTGTTTCGTCATGGATTTTCCCAATAATCGACTTCATCGCTCCTTTCGAAGGTTGAGTGCCGATATAGGTTTTCCCATGACGATCGTATTGCCTGCCCAGGTTGTACCCCAGAAAGTCGAGTGACTGTTCCGGGAGTTTCACCAGCGCCGTTTTCTCGTCGTTGACCGTCAGCCCCAGCCGCGCCATCAAACCACTCATCAGCACCATTGCCTGCTCTCCACTGCCGGGACGGCAGCAGATCACCATGTCGTCCGCGTAATTCACAATCCTTGCATGCAGACGCTTGGCGTAGCCAAATTTTTCCCAGGCCAGAATGAAGCGCCTGAAGTACACATTGGCCAACAGCGGCGAAATCACCGATCCTTGGGCGCTGCCGCGGTGCGTGTGCTTGGCTTCGTTGGTGCGTCGAGGCTTTCCGTCAATGCGTTCGATAACGGCCACCTCAAGCCATTGCTTGATCAGCCGCAATACCCTGCCATCCGAGATACGCCGGGCCAGACATTTCATCAAAGGCCCGTGTGGAATGGTATTGAAATAGTCACGAAGATCCGTATCGACAACGTCTCTCAATCCAACTCTCGCGGTGTAGTGGTGCACCTGCCTCACAGCTTCCTTGGCATCTCGACGAGGTCTGAAGCCATACTGCGATGGCTGCATGTCCGCTTCGAAAATCGCTTGGAGTGTGAGATTGACGGCCATCTGAACAACGCGGTCTCGAATGCAAGGAATTCCCAAGGAACGAAGTTTGCCGTTCTTTTTGGGAATCCATACCCGCCGCAGGGGCTGAGGGCGATATCCACCCGACCTCAGCTCCTCGCGTAGCTGAGCCAGCCACTCCATAGGCCCCATGCTTTCAATGTCTTCGAATCGCTGACCATCTACACCGTGGCTGCCTCGATTTGCGCGGCAACGTTGGTAGGCGATGACCAATACGTCGATTCGATAGACTTTGTCCCACAGGCTGTAGAAGCGAAAGTCTGGCTCTGTCTTAGCTTTCACATACAGGGCACGCTGTAGTTTCCGAACGCGATTTCTCACCTGGGTTAGTAGGCTTGGAGCCAATCCCATCGTTCTTACCACTTTGTACTCCTCTCTTGGACCAGGGCTCCTTTCCTACTCCGGCATTACCCGGCCTCAACGGTACTACGAGCCCATCCGCCACCTGTCCGAGCCAGCGCCATCCCTCACGGGCGCACTGTTTGTATGGCCGTGTCTAACGGTCACTTCACCCTGGCAGGCTTCCCCTGTTTCGTATGAGTTCTCTTCTGTACATGCTGTCACCACTACCCCGGCGGCAGTGCCAAGTTCGTCTGACGCTCGATCCCTTAGCACTATCAACCTTCCCCGTTATTATGGCGGGTCGGCTACCGCAAGGCATTTTCGGGACCTGCTCGGTGTTCGCTGCGCGCTACGGCCTGCACAGTCACTGACTTCCTAAAGAAGCCTTTTCTTCAGATACTTCAGCCCATTCGTTGCCTCCTGAACTGCTCCAAAGTGCTTCCGGCCGGAGCGACAGTAGCCGGGTGGGATTCGCACCCACTGAACTCATACGCCTTGTCAGGGCGTACACAACAACGCCGCTGAACGGGCGATCCGCCCCTTCGTGATCGGAAGAAAGAACTGGCTGTTTAGCGACATACCCAAGGGCGCGACGGCCAGTGCTCAACTTTACAGCCTGGTCGAGACTGCCAAAGCCAACGGCCAAGAGCCCTATGCGTGGCTGCGCCACGCACTCGAACGCCTACCAACGGCGACATCAGTTGAAGACTACGAAGCCTTGCTGCCGTGGAACTGCTCGCCCGCATCGCCTAGCTGAGCGCGCCACCCATCTTGAGCTCGGTGGGGTTTATGGAGCGCTTACAGTTGATCTCGCTTCCTTCGGTTATGAAACGCGGATCCATGAAAACTGGGCACAGCGTATTGAGTGAGAGCACATTTTCCCAGCCTGGTAGTTTGATCATCAGCAGCAATGCTGGCAAAACGGGTTAAGAAACTTCCTCCTCGAAAAAGAAGGCAGTCTCCCCAAAAGCCGGTTTTAGTTGATCGAACCACGTAGCATCGGGATCAAATCGTGCGAAGAATGGTCTTTGCACCCAATCCGGGTTTCGTGCTTGGATAAAGCGTAAAACAAACACCTTTTCTCCTCTAATTTCAGCTACACCGCAGACCTCAACTTTCCCCGGATCTGCGCTCATCGAAGGTCCTCTGGCGGTTCTAGCAATACCTGAGACTTGTTTGACAGCGTCCCGGTAAATTTCCCACGAACGTATAAGAGGTACTTCAAAATACCGGCGAGCCCCGGTATCACGTTCGATAAACATATAGTAAGGAATAATACCTAGTTCAACTTGCGTCTGCCAGAGTCGCGCCCAGATATCAGCAGAGTCATTGATATGAGCCAGCAACGGGCCCTGACTACGTATTTGAGCGCCTGTTTTTCGAACACGACGAATAGCCTCTCGAGCAATTGCAGGTTCAAGTTCCGCCCAATGATTATAATGAGCCATTAACGCTAAGTGTTTCCCATGCATGCTAATCTTCCTAAATAGATCAAGAAGTTCACCTGCGTCGCTATCAGTCACAAACCGCTGAGGCCAGAAAGAAAGCGCTTTCGTACCAATTCGGATAGTGTGGATGTGCTCGAACTCAGGAGTCAAAAGAGGTTCTAGATAAGCACGTAGATTGCTTGTCTTCATAACCAGCGGATCTCCACCAGTAATTAAAACATCAGTCACTTGAGGGTTGGCCCGAAGGTAATCCAACAGCTGGGTGTTTTCCTTAGCAGCAATCTTGAGCGATTGGTCTCCAGTGAATTGGGCCCAACGGAAACAAAAAGTACAGTAGCTATGGCAAATCTGACCAGCGCTTGGGAAAAAAAGCACAGTCTCACGATATTTGTGCTGGACACCAGTTACCGTCACGCCAGACAGTGAAGGGATGTTACGCTCAAGCTGTCCCGCTGGATGAGGGTTCAGTCTGGCTCTAACCTCTTTTATCGCAACCTCACACGTTGTACGGTCGGAATTCCTTAAAAGTAAAGATGATACTAGATCAAAAGACTCTTTATCCAGCATATCCTTCTGGGGGAAGGTAAGTTGGTATATAGGGTCGTTGGGAATATTGTCCCAGTCGATCAAGTTCTTTATAACATATTCGTTGACCCGAAATGGCAAGACGCTTGCCACAACCTTCATCTCCCAAATAGTCTGGCTGTCTAATTTAGCAAGCTGAGAAATCTGGTCAATTTGTTTCAAGGTATAAACCTTGAAACGTTCAACCTCTGATTTGTTTGTGAAGTCTTCAACACTTACCGCTATATTTTCTATAGAATGCATGATTAGTAGCCAATAAGATTCTTTAATGGAATATAGGAAATGATAAAATACGGAACTGTCTTGACCTAAAATTAATACGCGATCACATATAATATCTGATGACGCAATGGGATTTTAGGCATATAAACTTAATCAAATCTCAACAAGGTTAGCGTGGGCTAACCAAGAAAGCGCAACCTCCAATTGACACATTTTTCCACACTAGTAACACTTGCCGCATGAAAATCAGCGACGGTGGACAAAATCTACAATTCTCCCACAAGCCTCTTTAATTTCAACTTCATTAACGGAAGCAATTGATATTCGGATATGGTCCTTCATACCGTAAGAAGAGCCCGGCGTGGTAGAAACAGATTTTACGTTGAGGAGATCGTCTACAAATTGGGCATCCGAATCCCAAGTAGCACCCAATACGCGGGAAATATTGGGAAATAGGAAAAATCCACCCTGCGGCATTACAATATCAAACGTAGTGCTTAATAACTGATGGCAGTAATAGGCTCGGTGTTGCAACTCATCAACGCGCGCTTTAAGAATATTTTTAGGCAAAGCGGTTGCTGCCAGGGCACCGTGCTGAGCAAATGTACAAGCATTATCCGTCATGACGCCCTGAAGCGTGGAGCAGCGATTGATAATATTTCTATCCGCGAACATATAACCTATTCTAAAACCAGACATGGAGAACAGTTTTGAGAACGTACGTGTAACCACCAGCAGGCTGGTATCCACCATAAGATCCAGAGGACTAACATGTTCACCGCTACCGAAAACGATGCCTTCGTAGGCTTCGTCGGAAATTAGCAAAAATCCAAACTCTTGAGATAAGAGCACCAACTCTAGAACATCTTGTCGACTTAGAACCGAGCCGGTGGGGTTGTGCGGTGAGTTAATGATCAACGCCCTAGTTTTGCTAGTGACCAACTTACGAATTTCAGCTATGTCGATACGCTTAGTGCCCATTTCATAATCGACGGCAATGCCCTCGTTAAGCTCTATGTCAGCTATATAAGCGGGCCAGCATGGGTTCGGAATAAGAACCTCGTCACCTTTGGATAATATGCATTTCATCAACATAAACAAAGCCTGACTCGAGCCATTAGAGACTAAAATCTCGGTTGGGTCGTACAACTTACTATGCTGTTGAAAACACCTCTCGATCAAAGCATTTTTTAAAGGCTCTATGCCGGCAAGATCACAATAGCCAGTATGTCCATTCGTTAAGGCGTTAATCGTCGCGCGAGAAATTTCCTGTGGAACTTCAAGATTGAACTCACCATCGTGCATCTGAATTAAGTCGCCCATTTGAGGACTTTTACTTAAGACCTGCGACAACTTCTGACTCGGGCTTAACATAATCTTCACCAACTGTAATTATTTTAAATGTCGCAGCATCTGCCGCGAGTAGACTTCAGTGAAAAAAGCTTTTGCCGACGGGCCCAAATCCTGGGACCAGAAATCAAACATTAGATTTACACGAGTACATTTACTATGGTTCCAAGACTCATGCTGAAAAGTCGTATCAATGATTACTATGTCACCAGTTCTCCAACTAACTATCTCTTCCCCGACTCTCAGCCCAGACATACCATCATCAGAACAAAGTATAGGTAGATGTAACGTCAGCATAGGATAAACATAATCTAGATGCGGTTCAATATGACCGCCCGGCTCTAGGCTTGAAAGCACAACCTCTCTGATAGTCGCACCTGGCACAACATCCTCAACAAAACGAATAGTATTTGGTACAAGGTCAGCGTATACAGCAACTTTTTGACCACCTTTATAAAGTGGAATTGATTTCCACAAAGGGTCGCCATGAAAGGGGTATTTTTCTTGCGTGTTCTTATATTTATCATAGAGCTGGATTAATTCTTGCGTCATCTCGGCGAGTAGAGTATCAACGCCTGAGAGAAAGCTGAAACCGTCTTTAGACCAAAGAGGCTTTCTTGGTCCAAACAACGACTTAAACCCATTAATATTTATATTCGTAGCATAAGGTACAGGCGTAACATTCTTAGACAGGCCGCTGGATAGGCGGCTAGGTAATGATGATTTCCTTCCACAACATTCCAACTCTATTAGGTCAAGGACACACTCACGTATTTTATCATCGATATCGCCAAGTTCATCTAATACATCGTGCCACAATGTGACAACCGGCTCCCGCCACTTTAGAGCAGACCTGCAGGCAATCACTACAGTCGCATATAGCCGGATTATGAGGTAAATGAGTAATAACTGGCTCGATCCTAAAAGTCCAAATCCCACTAACTCGGTTCTGTAATATAGCCCCACCACCAAAGTAAAAATAGAGAGAGGAACGAGCCAACACACGCAGCTATTATAGCGCCGCACGGCAGAGTAAGGTACGACGATATTAAGGATATCGAATTGGGAACGAATAATCGGCCAGGAGCTGACGGAATATAGAAGAAAAAACAGCAAGCAGCAGTAAGAAACGGAATATATCGACAAAAAGTCGTTCGCAACAGCTAGAATAAGCAATATATATAACAACAAGCAAGCTATCACGGATATACTGTGTTTCAGTATATAATTTATGCCTCGAATGCCGTATAGATTTCTCATGTCGCAACCTGCTCCGAAGGCTCGTATCGAATCCATCTAAATAAAAGTAGAGAGAACAGCGCTAAAAGTCCGAGCGCTAAGCCACACCATATACCAGCTGCTGCTAGGTCAGTATAAAATGCAAAAAATAGAGCTAGCGGCAGCCCCACTAGCCAAAAACAAATAATTGAGAGCAGCATCGGAATAACGGTCTTTTTCAGTCCCCTAAATATACCGAGCAGGACCATTTGACTACCATCAAAGAAATGGAAGATTCCTAAGATGCTGACAAAGAGGCTAGAAAGCATGATGAGTTCGTCATATACACCATCATCGCGAGCAACAAATAACTGAACGATATCATTAGAAAAAATAATCAGACTAGAAGATGTCACAGTGAGTACTATCCAACTGAGCCATAGAGCACTCCATCCTGCGTCACTAGTCCGCCGCGAATACAAACCTAAAGGTGAGCAGAGGCTTATTCTTGTGGTAGATGCTTGAGAAATACCATTAGGTATTGTAAATACAACTTGAAGAACTTGCATTGCGATACCATGAGCAGCCAATGCAACGACTCCAAATTTACCCACTACAATTGTGAGGATGAAGAAAAACAGCGTGTCGTTTGCTTGAGTTAAAGAGACCGGAATACCGTTTTTTAAAATAGGCAGCATCAACCGCCATCTCACTACCATCAATTTTATGCAATGCCGACGCTCCCTAAACTGCGGATTCATTAAACCGAATGTGATCAGCAACATACAAAGCAGAACGTTTGTTAGAGTCGTGGCTATACCTGCACCGAACAAACCCAAGGGGGGTATCCACAAAAACCCAAATATTAGAATCAGGTGCGCAACGAAGTTAAATATCGACGCTATAATAATTGAGATAACTGCATATCGAGCTGTCCCCATTATAGATAAAACATTTCTGAGGTGTACAAATAAAATCGCTGGTCCAATGCTCCACATCAGGCTACTCATATATCTCTGGGCCTCGAGAGACAAAAGAATATCCTGGCCGAAAAAAACTAATATCTCTTTCGTAAAATAGAGTATTGATAAGCAGATTAAAAATGCAGCTACTATGAGTTGAACGCAACTGGTTGATACCGATATATATTGTTCTTCTTTTTCCTTAGAGCCCAACGCATCAGTTACAAATGGGACTATAGAGACTAGCAACCCGGAAAATAATAAAAACAGGAGATAGTAGAGGCCCTGTGCCAAAGTCGACGCAGCCAACGCCTTTGTACTTATCCATCCAGCCATTATTACGTCCGTAGTAGCAATAATCACATGCGCGATATTGCCGAATACAAAGGCAAGCGAGAGCCGGAAACTCTCGCGCATCTCGGATGTATATCTACGGGAAAGCCTCGCGGCACGATTATATATCAGTGATGATGTCAAGACTGTACTCCCGATCTAGGTGCTTAGATATATCCTTGGAAATCTGTACTCTTTTTAGCCATCGATCCGTTCCATCGTACCTTGGTGTAAATTGCGGCCTGCCGTGAGCGCACTTGTAGTTGTTGATAAATAAAACCTGTGCTTCATTCATTGATAAGTTAAAGGTGGCTGACTCAACCAGCTTGATAAAATCCTTAAAAACTAGTTCTTCACACTGAGACATTTTGCTGTAGTCAACGTAGACCGGATCATAAATGAAGCTGTAACCTTCGGCTGGAGATTCTTGCAATACCGCCGCCTCTAGAGCTTTCGGCTTATATTCGATCGTAGATGGTCGGTCGGAAAGAATTGTATAACGATTCTCAGTTAACCTATGTTTGAGTGTTGCATCAATAGTTGAGAAGTCTGGGCAAGACAGTAAGTTAGGGATTTTATCGTCGTTTCTTACGCATAAAAAACCTAGCATATCTGCCCTATAGGCTAGAGCGGGGTCCTCAGTATGAAGTTCTAAATGCACAGAACCACTCCCCAACTGCTTATTTCTATCTTTGAATATGGGGAATATTTCTTGAATAAGCTTACCGTTCTGTAGGTCGCTATAACCGAAGACATCACCAACATGCCTTGAAAGCTGAAGAAACAAATCATCGTAGCTTGAATGACAGTCGTCTTTCCAATGTTTCGGCGTTGGTCGCTGCTCATTGGCTTTAGGGAGGTCTAATACTATTATGTCAGACGAAAAACTAAAGTCCTCTTTAAATTGAGCTACAACAGCATCTGGCTTTAACATCGAGTAGTCTAATTTAGTAAGTATCATATCAACACCGAAGAAATGGTAAGTTAGATAGTTTCAAAGCCACGAAGTGCAGTGAACCACTCACTCGTCAATTTAGCTCAAGAGATTTCAAGCGTTTTATGATCATAGCCGAGCACAAACTTCTTTGAGCCTAGTTTATAAAAGTACTGGTTATTCAGAGGAATCTTCCCAAGCTTTGTGGTGTAAACATACTGTGGGACACTGAAACCAGTTTCATAACCGTGCAACTGTTCCATAATCTCAAGGCCTTTTTCTATCGACGTCCTAAAGTGCGACACGCCTTGAACGTTGTCCGCGTGGTAAAGGTAATAAGGTCTTACCCTGCCTTTCACTAACATCCGGTTCAACGTTCTAAGAGTTTCGACGTCATCGTTAACTCCACGCAACAGCACGGTCTGGTTTTGCACCGGTATCCCGTGGGAAAGGAGTTTATCTACCGCGCTTAAGGCCTCAGGAGTCACTTCTACGGGATGATTGAAATGAGTGCTAAACCAGATCGATTTGAATTCAGACAACATCTTACAAAAATCATCTGTTATCCGCTGCGGGAGAAAAACCGGATATCGCGAGCCAATTCGTACAAAATCGACGTGGGGGATTGCATTGAGCCTAGATATAATACTATGCAGAAGCTTATCTGGAAGTATTAGCGGGTCGCCTCCGGTGAGTAATACGTCGCTGATATTTTTGTTATTCGCGATGTACTCTATGTCTTGATCATATGAAGCGGGAAGTTCTTTGTTGTAATAAGTACCTGATTTATCAGTTGTATGGAACTTTCTAGTACAATGCCTACAGTAAACTGGACAAGTATCCGAAACAAGGAATATGACTCGGTTTGGATATTTATGTACGACGCGCCTGGTTTTCATGTAAACCATATCACCCACCGGATCTACATCCTCCTGCTGATTGCTCTCTTCAACTTCTTTTGGGTGGGGTATGCTTTGCAGCCTAATCGGACAATTCTCATTGGTCTCATCCATCAATGATGCATAATAGGGAGTAATCATCCACTTATACTGGCTCTCTGTTTGCTCAATCCCCCTCAACTCCGTCTCACTGAGTGTCACCCAGGTTTCCAGCTGAGACTTGGTGCGGATGGCATTCTTCATCTGGAACTTGTAGTCACCCCATTGGTCGGAAGAAAGTAAATCCTGTTTACTCAAAGTGTCCTTTGCAATAATCATTTTATTATCCTTGGATGGTAGGGTGACTGATAAGATTTTTGTCAACATCTGCAGTTTTTGAGGTCGTCCATCCGCCGCTATGATAGTCGAGACCTTGTATCTTATATCGACTAGTTGGAAGCCCAAAGCCGAGCTCTTGGAATATCAAAGCAGCATTATTTACTGCATCATCTTCTAGAGGAAATGGCTTGTTATCCAGGCTCTCATTCATGGATTGAAGTACGTCAAATATGAGTCCGCCTATACCTGACCCTTCGGACATCCTCATTTTTGGTCGCCGAGTGATATAATCTGGTAATTCGAGAGAGAAGGCGTCTCTAAGCAAAGCTTTCGTAAAATAATCTCTTACATGAAATTCCATTGGTAACGAGATTATAAAATCGAAAAGATCTTTATCAAGAAACGGCACACGGCATTCCACCGTATTGAACATGCTCATTCTATCCACACGTTGTAGATCAGTTCGATACAAGTTCCTAACCTTATGTAATTGAAGTGCACGACGGTCACTGACCCCTTGAAAGAAGTCATAACCAGCGAATAGCTCGTCACTTCCATCTCCAGATAAAGCTATACGTATGCCGTCTTCTTTCATCCGGGAGAAAGCAGCATTTATAGTTAATGCATCAGTTATATCCACAGGCTCAAACTGTTCAGACACATATATGTATGCTCTAATAGATTGCATGAGGTCTGCGCGTTCAACATCACAAACAACTATTTTTATACCGAGTTCTTTGCATAGTCTCTGAGCGAATATTACGTCAGATGAGCCAGCCACGCCTACCGTGTAGGCGGTGACGTTATTATGATATAGGTTAGCAAGATAAAGAATAATCGCGCTGTCTAGCCCGCCAGAGAAAACTACTCCTACCGGAAGATCCGTATTAACTTGGCGTTTTACCGAAAGGTGCAGTAACTCGTTGCATTTAGTTACCGCGGACTTGCAATCTAATTGCCGCTCTATGCTTTCGCTAATTAAATAATATGCTTTTTGTCGACCATCCTCCCAATAATATCCGGGGAGAATATCTTGGGTCTTGTTGGTCAGCCCAATCAGTGCTTTCAGTTCCGATGCGAAATAGAGGACAGATCCCACTTGAGCCCAGTATAGAGGCTTTACGCCCAACCGATCCCTCGCAGCAAAAACAGTGTTGTCTTCCGGTGAGTAGATAATAAAGGCGAATATTCCATTGAACCGGTTCAGACAAGACCTTCCCCAGTGAATATAGGCTCTAAGAACTAGCTCAGTATCTGAGCAGCCTAAAAACTCCACACCTTGCGATAATAAAATCAATCGCAACTCATCTAGATTATAAATCTCGCCATTAAATATAATTGCGTGGCCAGAAATTTTATCTATGAACGGCTGATTATTTTCTTCTCTCTCCACGATAGGCAAGCGATTGGTACCAATAGCAGCATTAGAAAATATAAAACGCTCTCCAAATCTTTCAGCCGCGCCTCTATGAGAGATTTTCCCCAACATTTCTAACAAAGTAGCCTCAATGTCGCGCGGTCCATCAGAACTAGTAGGGGTTTCAAATATTGCAGCTATCCCACACATCTAGCACTCCCCCAATAATTTGTCTTCGCTATATTCAGACACTTCGATTTCAATATTTTTCTCATACTCTTTATGGAAGTGAAGTATCTCGTCTATAGAAGTTGCCCTCACCCACATCTTAGCGATATAAGCTTCTTCGTTCTCTACATCGAAGAATCCATCTTTGTGCCCGTTAGTAGTAGGCAGTACCTGCGATAAAATCTCACATGCAGAATCAATTTCTGGGAGCTTTATAGCTTTGATGTAGCCTGAGCGATTTGGATAGAATAGGAGCATCGCGTATACGGCATCCTCCGGCAAAATCGGAAGGTCATTCGCCAAATAATGCCCTATGCTCACTGGCTTATTTGTTAGGTAATTTACGTTTAAATAATACGCATCACATGAGCACAAATCCTTAAGGGCTTCGTCCACGAAGAACCCGCCCAGCCTAGGATTTACCTCAATCACCTGGGGGCCGCCTGTGGATAATTTGAACTCAACGTGTAAAAATCCGTTCTTTATCTTCAGCGCTTTTATAGAATTGCTAATAGCTAATACTATTATCGATATCTGGTCGCTGGAAAAGCTTTGAGGTGGTGTGACTATGACCTTTTCCAATACCGTATTGGCAGTATTACTTGTTATCATCTTTTCGAATATTAGCATCGGGTGAATGCTACCGTCGATAACTAAGCATTCTAAAGAACCTTCAGGCCCCTCGATGAATTCTTCAATCAAAACGGAAACACCCGGAGTATATAGAACTGGGCCTTCCTCTGAAGAGCTAAGCCATTTTTTAGCTCCTGAGAAAGAACACGCTCCAGGTACGTCAGGAAATCTTTGTATGAAATGATTGTATGCTTTTTCAAGACCCTTCCGGCCATCACATATCGAGACAAACGCCGAGCCGCCTCCGTATACTGGCTTCATCATTACGGGAAATATAAGGTCATCAATAGTTTCGAAATCCCCGTTGAAGAGCCGGAATCTTACTGGCTTAACACCTTTTATATTGCTAAGCTGTGAACGCATTAGGTGCTTATTATTACAGTTCTCTAGCGGCTCGGCGCTGTAATATCTGAGCCCGTATTGACTAGCGACCTCTTCAACTACATGGTTAGCGTCCCCACGCGGGGTGACATGCGCTGGGTAACAAAACAATCCTTTCACGTTGTATGTGCGACTTAAACGTTCTATTGCACAGAGCACTTCGCTAGTTTCAATACTATCTACCAAGACAACTTCGTCACTTTCATCGCTGGACTCCCTGATGTTTTTGCTATCTTTTGCGATGATTGTTATGCATCTGATACCCTCTTTTGCCGCCGCTTTAAAGTGTAGTTTTCTATATAAATACAATGAGGTTGATAGATAATCGTTGTCGATAAAAATTAATATTCCGGGCTTCATGTGTAGCTCCATGATAATTGGCGTCGTTGTGTAATAAGATAGAGAGCTCACGTATGCACCATATGTCACACGGCTATCGGTAGAGATCTTTTTGGAATTGCACTAGTGTGCTGTTCTCGTAATAATTTACCCATGTGCCTGTGACGCCAACGCCTCGCAGGCGCGCTGAATTTTGTTCAAGATATCTTCGCCCTTGGCGTTCCAGACATACCGTGTCGGTTAAGCATTTCGAAGCGCCAGAAGCGTGATAATCGAAGTCTCCAGTTCGCGTACCGATCCGAAACTGCCGTCAGGCAAATACACCGTGATGTCACGATAAAAACGCTCGACCATATTCATCCAAGAACTGGAAGTCGGCGTAAAATGCATATGGAAGCGTTTGTGTTTTTCCAACCACGCCTTCACCTTCGGATGCTTGTGGGTCGCGTAGTTGTCGACGATCAAATGCAACTGAAGACGTTTGGGCGTTTCTCGATTAATTTTCTTGAGAAACCCCAGCCATTCCTGATGCCGGTGATGTGATTCGATAGTGCTGATCAAACGGCCCTGGAGATAGCCCAGAGCGGTGAACAAGGTGGCGGTGCCATGACGCATATAGTCATGCGATTGCGTGCGGATATGGCCAACCCCCAAGAGCAATCCGGGCTGGATACGTTCAAGTGCTTGCACCTGGCTCTTTTCATCGCAGCAGAGCCCCAGAGCCTTTTCTGGCTGGTCGAGGTAGAGGCCGATGACGTCCCAGAATTTCTCTTCGAAATTAGGATCATTGGACAGTTTGAAGGTGCGGGTCAGGTGGGGTTTCAAATCATTAGCTGCCCAAATTTTATGCACGCTGGTGGCCGAAATTCTCGCCGCTCGGACCATGCTCCGACAGCTCCATCGAGGCTCGCCAATACGTGGTTTAGTGACTTGCTCAATGACGCGCTGCACCACCTCAAGCGGCAAAGAAGGTTTGCGGCCCCGGCCCGGTTTGTCGACTAAGCCTGCCATTCGATGATCCAGAAAACGTTGGCACCAACCGCTGATAACGGGAAGTGAAAGTCCGGTCAGTCGACCGATTTCGACCCGTGTGCAGCCCTGAGCCGCTAACAGAATGACTCGAGTTCGACGACCGTCGCGCTGACTGATGATGGCTGATCGCACGCGCCGGCTCAGTTCGGCATTTTCTTCTGGGCTTAAGACGATTTTGGCGGTGTTCATCGGCGTTTCTCCGAACGTTGGATGACATAGGAAGTGTAGCCAAAATTGGCGAAGGGTTAATTCGAAAACAGTACACTAGCTTTAGTTTTATCGATCAATCACCAACTTATATCTGATTTGAGTTCTCACAAATTCATTTAATGTTATACGCGCTGCGCTCAGCTCTTTTATAATAAGTGACTGCTCAGTTAAACCTGGAAGCGTGTTCGTTTCCAAATAGACCAAACCACTATTACTACAAATGAAATCTGAACGACTATAACCTTGACACCCCAATGCTTTGTGCATCAACACACTATTATGCTTTAGGTCTTCGGAAAGAACATGCTCAATATCATCATCTAAAATTATTTCTTTAGTTTTATGTGAAATATATTTCTCATTATAATCAAATTCCGTTTCAGTCAATATCTCAATAGGCGGTAATGCAACCACATTGAATTCATCATCACAGATAACTCCACAACTAAACTCTCTACCATAGATTTTATGTTCAACCATATACTGCTGATCACTCTTAATTGCCTCCGGAACTGAAGCATATGAATCGTAAGTATAAATACCTATACTGGATCCTCCCCGAACTGGCTTGCATATAAGCTCGCACTCTGCCTCCTTACAATCTCGACTTACAACTTTAGGAACGGCTAGATTATTCATTTGAGCCGTCTTTTTAGAACTATATTTATCGAAAGCCAGCATGCAAGATCTACTAGATGACCCTGTATACACGAAGCCTAACTCTTCCAATTTAATTTGAATGCCTCCATCCTCACCAAACATACCATGAAGAGCAATGAAAAATATTGCATCTCTTGGAAGTCCAACTACTAGCGATCCCAAGTCACTTCCCCCTCCCCCTTCTATTTCAAATTCAAACTCGGTCTTAAAGTCAATAAATTGCTTTTGCAGTACTTCTTTACTTACAAAGTGATACCCATAATTTTTGTCCAAAAATATATACAGTTCAAAATCATATGCCCGTGAGAGGTTCAACGCTGATGCAATCGAAACAAATCGCTCGCCATCAACACCTCCAAACAGAAGCACACTGCAGCAGCTATTGATATTGATTAGAGACCCCTTCTTCACTTTCATTACAGCACCTTAATTTTCGCTTCCCCTCTGAAATTTTAAGTTAGTACCAATAAATAGCTAACGCAAATTTATAACTCGATTTTCAGATATCACTTCATGCAATGAAGCCCTTTACCTGGACAGCAGGAGGATCCAACTTAAATTAAAATAATCCTTTTCCTACAAATTGAATAAACAATAAAACAAATCCTTTAAACTCACTATCATTGTTCCCAACTCCAAACATGCGTCTTTCAAGGCCATTGTTGAGTCTTGATCTATTAAACGCTTTTTAAACAGATCCCTATATTCGTGCTATCACGTAAATACCCAAAATCAGCAAGATCCTGCACACTGCGTAGAACTATCACCTTCTATGAGTGAGCCCACCCTCGGAGCTGGGTGTTGGTTAGGCATTTCTGGTAGACATCAATTTGAAATCAGCCAAAGTGATTCGGTGTATTCCTTGACCTCAATCACCCTCTCCCCCGCCCACCTCGGTTACAGCCGCACAAGCCCAACAACTGCGGGGCGTTGCTGAGGGTGCAGCAAGTTGTCGCAGGCTGCCTTGAAAACCCATCTGATCCGGTTTTTATTCAAATACCTGAGCCTGTTATGCAAACAGTTCGCCGGGCATAGTGCTCCTGCCTGATGGAGGCTGATGAGCGAAAGACCATGAGCGAACAAATACCCGTCCAGATACTTGAGTCATTTGAGGCTTCTCGACCACGAGCCGCAAAAATAAATAACAAGTCCAGCGACAACATGATTCACACCCGCAGTTTCACCGGCCTGTTCCGTACCCTGCGAATAGTGGGTACAGGCCTGCTGTTTTTGCTGTTTTTTGGCACGGTCTGGCTGAATTGGGACGGCCGTCAGGCAGTCTTGTGGGACCTGTCTGAAAGTAAATTTCATATTTTCGGCGCGACTTTCTGGCCGCAGGATTTCATTCTGCTCTCGGCCTTGCTGATTATTGCTGCCTTTGGCCTGTTTGCGATCACGGTGTTTGCCGGGCGCGTATGGTGTGGTTACACCTGCCCGCAAAGCAGCTGGACATGGCTGTTTATGTGGTGCGAAAAGATCACCGAAGGTGACAGAAACCAGCGCATAAAACTGCAAGCCGCGCCCTGGCGCTTGAACAAGATCCTGCGCCGCACGGCCAAGCACTCACTGTGGCTGGCAATAAGCGTAATGACTGCGCTGACCTTCGTTGGCTACTTCACCCCGGTGCGGCCACTGGCCACTGAGCTGCTGACCCTGGAAATCGCCGGGATCAGCCTGTTCTGGATGCTGTTTTTCACCGGTGCCACCTATATCAGCGCCGGCTGGCTGCGTGAGGCGGTGTGCATGCATATGTGCCCGTATGCCCGCTTCCAGAGCGTGATGTTCGACAAAGACACACTGGCCATTTCCTATGACGTGGCCCGTGGCGAAAGTCGTGGCCCGCGCAAACGCGGGGTAGAGCCCAAGCAAGCCGGGCTGGGTGATTGCATCGATTGCCATATGTGTGTGCAGGTCTGCCCTACCGGGATCGATATCCGCGATGGCTTGCAGATGGAATGCATCGGCTGCGCTGCCTGTATCGATGCCTGTGATTCGGTGATGGAAAAAATGGGTTACGCCCCGGGTCTGGTGCGCTATACCTCCGAACACGAACTGCAAGGCGGCAAAACCCATCTGTTGCGTCCGCGCCTGATCGGTTACGCGGTGGTGCTGGTAGTGATGATCGGCGCGCTGGTGATGGCCCTGAACATGCGCACCATGGTGTCCCTGGATGTGATCAAGGACCGCGGCCTGTTCCGCGAAAACAGCCAGGGCCAGATCGAGAACATCTACAGCCTTAAAATCATCAACAAGACCCAGGAACCGCAGCACTATCGGGTGTCGTTGCAAGCCGACGAAGACTTCCAGTTGCAGGGCAAGACCGAGCTGACCCTGGCCGCGGGTGAGATTGTCGATGTGCCGGTGTCTGTCGCCCTGTTGGCCGACCGCCCGAAAAGCAGCTCTCAGACCATCGAATTTGTGGTCACCGATACCGATGAGCCAAGTGTTCGCAGCGTGGCCAAAAGCCGCTTTGTCGCACCGATTAACCGTTAAGTTGCAAATACTCTGTGTGGGATCGGGCTTGATCGGGATAGGATCGCTGCGGTTTATCAGAAACACCGCAGCGCCTGTATCGCGAGCAAGCTCGCTCCCACAGACACAGCACGCAGTGCCGCAAGCCCCTTCGGACCGAGCCTTATCCCAATGAAACGCTACGAAAAATTCGCCGACGATATTGCCGAACTGATCCGCTCCGGGGTGCTCGGCCCCGGCCAGCGCGTACCCTCGGTGCGCTATGCCAGCCAGACCTACGGCGTCAGCCCCTCGACGGTATTTCAGGCCTATTACCTGCTGGAGCGCCGTGGCCTGATCCGGGCCAAGCCGCGCTCGGGCTACTTCGTCAATACCCATGCGCCCAGCCCGTTCTGCGAGCCGGTGTTCAGCAGCCATGTCACCGAGTCCACCCAGGTGGATGTCAGCGCCCTGGTGTTTTCGGTGCTGGACTCGATCAAGGATCCGCACACCGTGCCCTTCGGCTCGGCGTTCCCCAGCCCGATGCTGTTTCCGCTGCAACGCCTGGCCCGTTCGATGGCCACCGCCAGCCGCGAGATGGACCCGCGCATGGTAGTCACCGATATGTCCCCCGGCAACCCGCAGCTACGCAGGCAAATCGCCCTGCGCTATATGGTCGGCGGGCTGATGCTGCCCATGGAGGAACTGCTGATCACCAATGGTGCGCTGGAGGCCCTGAACCTGTGCCTGCAAGCCGTCACCGAACCCGGTGATCTGGTGGCCATTGAAGCCCCGGCGTTCTACGCCTGCCTGCAAGTGTTGGAGCGGCTCAAGCTCAAGGCCGTGGAAATCCCGGTTCACCCCCGTGACGGCATCGACCTCGGGGTACTGGCACAAACCCTCGAACGGCACCCGATCAAGGCCGTGTGGTGCATGACCAGCTTTCAGAACCCGATTGGCGCGACCATGCCCGAAGCCAAGAAACAGGCACTGGTCGAGTTGCTGCGCAGCCATCAGGTGCCGTTGATTGAGGACGATGTCTACGCCGAACTGTATTACGGCCAGCACCCGCCGAAACCGGCCAAGGCCTTTGATACCGAAGGGCTGGTGATGCATTGCGGCTCGTTCGCCAAAAGCCTGGCTCCGGGCTATCGCATTGGTTGGGTGGCTGCAGGGCGTTATGCGCAGAAAATCGAGCGACTGAAACTGATGACCTCACTGTGCGCTTCGATGCCCGCTCAGGCGGCGATTGCCGATTACTTGCAGCATGGCGGCTACGACCGGCATTTGCGCAAGTTGCGCTATGCCCTGGAAGAACAACAGAGCGCGATGCTGGCGGCAATTGGGCGTTATTTTCCGGCGCAAACCCGGGTCAGCCAGCCTTCAGGCGGCTACTTTCTGTGGCTGGAACTGCCTGAACAAATGGATTCGCTCAAGCTGTTTCAGATGGCGTTGGCGCAAGGCATCAGCATCGCGCCGGGGCCGATTTTTTCGGCTACCCAGCGTTTTCGCAACTGCATCCGCCTGAACTACGGCAGCCCGTGGGACGCCGCCAGCGAAAAGGCCATGGAGACGCTGGGCAAGATCGTGCGTTCGTTCTAGAAAAACACCCAATCATTTGTGGGAGCGGGCTTGCTCGCGATGGCATCACTGCAGTAAAGCAGATACACCGCGTTGTGAAGTGCGCCCCAGGAGTTGGATAGGTGTCCAACTTTTGGGGCGCACTTCATTGCCAGTATCGCGAGCAAGCCCGCTCCCACAAGGGTAAAGCGCCTACCCCGGCATACAGTTGAAATCCGCCGTATGCGCCACTTCCTTGCCGTGGCCATCGACCAGGCTGGCACTCACCTCAGGCCCCAGGCTCGACTCGATCAGTTCGTAGTGTTCACCGGCCTTGAACCCGCTGTAATTGACCTTGCCCTGGCAATCCACCTGGTTTTCATCCCCCGTGGCCCCTTCAAACAAGGTCACGTCCAGGCGATGAGCACCGGGGGTGACTTCAAAGTAGCGGCCATCATTGATGTTTTTGCCGTCCACCCGCTCGGCCATCAGGTCACTGTTGCCCTCTTCTTTAAGGCCGATCCAGGCCTCACCCGGGTCTTGCTTGGGCATCGGCCCCGCACAGGCCGACAGCAACAACACCAGGCTCAGGGACGGAATCAGCAGCAGCGGTTTAAGAGTCATTGCAAGTACGCCTCGCAGGAGAAACCAAAAAGTACGACAGGTACAAAGGATGGCCCGTCGAATAGGTCTCAAGCTTGGCGCCCATCGCCTCTGCGGCCAAATGAATGAAAGTGAAGGGAATTTCAGGCCTTTCCTAAAGGATCCTTCACGTGGCTGAAAGCGGATCGTTAGGTTTGGACGGTGAGACTGCCGAGGTTTGCAATTCCACTCCCCGGAGGTCCAGGCATGCTCGGGCTGGTAAAGACCGCACTGCACAAGCCCTACACGTTTATCGTGCTGGCGATTTTCATCTGCATCATCGGACCGCTGGCGGCCGTGCGCACCCCCACGGATGTGTTCCCCGACATAGGCATTCCGGTAGTCGCCGTGGTATGGCAATACACTGGCCTGGCACCTGCCGATATGGCGGGCCGGGTGATCTACACCTACGAGCGATCACTGAGTACCACGGTCAACGACATCGAACATATCGAGTCGCAGTCGTTGCCGGGCATGGGTATCGTGAAAATTTTCTTTCAGCCTGGCGTGGATATTCGTACCGCCAATGCGCAAGTGACCGCCGTGTCACAAACCGTACTCAAGCAAATGCCGCCGGGCATTACGCCGCCGCTGATCCTCAATTACAGCGCCTCCACGGTGCCGATCCTGCAACTGGCGTTTTCCAGCCCGACACTCTCGGAAGCGAAAATCCGCGATATTGTGCAGAACAATATCCGCCTGCCCCTCAGCGCCCTGCCCGGTCTGGCCATGCCCACACCCATGGGCGGCAAACAGCGCCAGATCACCCTCGACCTTGACCCGCAAGCCCTGGCGGCCAAAGGCTTGTCGGCGCAGGACGTGGGCAATGCCCTGGCGGCGCAAAACCAGATCATCCCGGTAGGTACCGCCAAGCTTGGCACTTATGAATACACCGTATTACTCAACAACAGCCCCAAGGCCATCGATGAGCTGAACGATCTGCCGATCAAGACCGTCAATGGCGCGCTGATCACCATCGGCCAGGTCGCCCATGTGCGTGACGGCTCGCCACCGCAGACCAATATTGTGCGGGTTGACGGCCATCGCGCCGTACTGATGCCCGCGTTGAAAAACGGCAATATCTCCACCCTGTCCATCGTCGACGGTATTCGCGGGATGCTGCCGCGGATCAATGAGACCCTGCCGCCATCCCTGAAAACCTCGCTGCTGGGTGACGCTTCGGTGTTCGTCAAACAGTCGGTAGGCAGCGTGGCCCAGGAAGGCATCATTGCCGCCCTGCTGACCAGTGCCATGATTCTGCTGTTCCTCGGCAGTTGGCGCTCCACGCTGATCATTGCCGTGTCGATCCCTCTCGCCGTGCTGTCAGCCATTGCCCTGCTGGCCCTCAGCGGGCAAACCCTGAATGTCATGACCCTCGGCGGGCTGGCGTTGGCAGTGGGGATTTTGGTGGACGACGCGACGGTGACCATCGAGAACATCAACTGGCACCTTGAGCAAGGCAAGTCGGTACGCGATGCGATTCTCGATGGTGCCAAACAGATTGTCGGCCCGGCATTTGTATCGCTGCTGTGTATCTGCATCGTGTTTGTGCCGATGTTCATGTTGCAGGGCATTGCCGGCTACCTGTTTCGCCCCATGGCGCTGTCGGTGATATTCGCCATGGGCAGTTCATTTATTCTGTCGCGAACCCTGGTGCCGACCCTGGCGATGTTTCTGCTCAAGCCACATGTGCCAGAGCAAAGTGCAGGGCATCATCCGGAAGACGGCTACATCAACCACCACGAGGGTGATCAGCACAGCAAACAGCACTCGGCAGCTGTGCGTGCGCTGCTGAATTTCCAGCTGGGGTTCGAGCGCCGTTTCTCGGCCGTGCGTGACGCCTATTACGGCGTACTGGAACTGGCACTGGCCAATCGCAAGCGTTTTTTGCTGGGTTTTATGGCCTGTGTGCTGGCCTCGTTCGCGTTATTACCAAGCCTGGGCCAGGACTTTTTCCCGGCCACCGATGCCGGTGCCCTGGCCCTGCATGTGCGCTTGCCGTTGGGCACCCGTATCGAAGAAAGTGCCGCCGACTTCGACCGTATCGAATCACGCATCCGCGAAATCATCCCCGCCGAACAACTGGACACGGTGATCGACAATATCGGCATTCCATTAAGTGGTATCGATATGGCCTACAGCAGCAGCGGGACTATCGGACCGCAGGACGGCGATATTCAGATCACCCTCAAAGAAGGCCACAGCCCCACGGCCGACTATGTAAAGCGTCTGCGAGAGGCCCTGCCAGAGAGCTTCCCTGGCAGTCAGTTTGCATTTATGCCTGCGGATATCAGCAGCCAGATCCTCAACTTCGGTGCCCCGGCACCCTTGGATGTGAAGATCTCCGGACGTGACGACGCGGCCAACCGCGCCTATGCCCTGGAACTGCAACGGCGCCTGCAACATGTGCCAGGGATTGCCGACCTGCGTATCCAGCAGTCGGTGGGCTACCCGTCATTGCAAGTCAAAGTCGATCGCCTGCGCGCCAATGGCCTGGGGATTACCGAACGCGATGTGACCAACAGCATGGTCGCGTCCCTGGCAGGCAGTTCACAGGTGGCACCGACCTTCTGGCTCAACCCGCAAAACGGCGTGTCTTATGGTGTGGTCGCGGCAACCCCGCAATATCGCCTGGACAGCCTGCCGGCCCTTGAGGCCTTGCCGGTAACCGGCAGCAATGGCCAGTCACAAATCCTTGGCGGGCTGGCGACCATCAGCCGGGTGCAAAGCCCGGCGGTGGTCACCCACTACAATATCCAGCCGACCCTGGACCTGTACGCCAATATTCAGGGCCGCGATCTGGGTTCGGTGGCGGCGGATGTGCAGAAGGTGATTGATGGCGCGGCCGACCTGCGCCCCAAAGGCGCCATCATCAGCCTGCATGGTCAGATCGACGCCCTGCATGAAGCTTTTAGCGGCCTGAGCCTGGGCCTGCTGGGCGCGGTGGTGCTGATCTATCTGCTGATCGTGGTCAATTTCCAGTCCTGGGTCGATCCGTTTGTGATTATCACCGCCCTGCCCGCGGCCCTGGCCGGGATCGTGTGGATGCTGTTTCTCAGCGGCACTTCGCTGTCGGTGCCCGCCTTGACCGGGGCCATCCTGTGCATGGGCGTGGCCACGGCCAACTCGATTCTGGTGGTGAGTTTCTGCCGTGAACGCCTGACCGAACATGGCGATGCGCTCAAGGCGGCGCTGGAAGCCGGCTACACCCGTTTCCGCCCGGTGTGCATGACCGCCCTGGCGATGATCATCGGCATGCTCCCGCTGGCCCTGTCGGAAGAACAGAACGCGCCCCTCGGACGCGCCGTTATTGGCGGTCTGATGCTGGCCACCGTTGCCACCCTGCTGTTCGTGCCCGTGGTGTTCAGCCTGGTGCATGGCCGTGAAAAAAATCGCGCTGCTGCTGGAGAAACTTCCCATGTCATCTAATCAACAACCCTCACGCAAGCGCTTGATGTACCTGGGCATCGGTGGCCTGACCCTGGCTGCCTTGCTGGTTGCTAATGGCCTGGCGGCACGTAGCCGCCATGAGCATGCAGTCAGCCAATGGACCGAAGCGGCGGCGCTGCCGATTGTCAGCGTGTTCCAGCCGCTGCAGAACGCTCACGGCGATACCCTGCGCCTGCCGGCGCACCTGGAAGCCTGGAGCAAGGCGCCGATCCATGCTCGGGTCAACGGCTACCTGAAAAGCTGGCAAAGCGATATCGGCAGCAAGGTCAAAGCGGGGCAGATTCTGGCCGTCATCGACAGCCCTGACCTCGACCAGCAATTGGCGCAAACCCATGCGCAAATGTTGCAGGAACAGGCCAACGCCAAGCTTGCCGCGATCACTGCCACGCGCTGGCAAAACCTGTTGGCCAGCCATTCGGTATCACGCCAGGAGGCCGACGAAAAACAATCCAATGCTGCCGCTGCCAAAGCCAATGCCCAGGCCGCTGAAGCCAATTACGCACGTCTCTCGACGCTGGAAGCCTACAAGACCATTCGCGCGCCCTTCGCTGGCACCATCACCGCGCGCAATACCGATATTGGCCAACTGATCAAGGCCGATACCGACAGCGATATCGAGCTGTTTGATCTCGCCGATACCCACCAGTTGCGCCTGTATGTGCCGGTGCCACAGAACTACGCCAGCGTGATCCGCCCCGGCATGCAGGTGCAGCTCAGCGTGCCGGAACATCCGGGGCAGACCTTCAGCGCCAGCCTGATCGGCAACTCGACGTCAGTAGACCCGCGCTCGGGCACCCTGATGGCCCAGTTTGTCGCGCAGAACCCCGGCGATGCGCTGATGCCCGGCGACTATGCCGAAGCGACCCTGGCGATCCCGGCAGACACCCACGGCGTCAGCATCCCGGCCAGCGCCCTGATCTTCCGCGCCCAGGGTACCCAGGTCGCGGTGCTCGACAGTGCCCGGCATGTGCATTTGCAAACTATCCATATCGGCCTGGACCTAGGCGACAGGCTAGTGATCGACCAAGGCCTGAAACCGGCTGACACGGTGATCGACAACCCTCCCGACGCCCTGCGCGAAGGCGATACGGTAAAACTGGCCGACGCAGGAGCCACCCATGCAGCCAAGGCTTAAGCAAAGCGTCTTGTTACTGGCCCTGGCCTTGCAGGGTTGCTCCCTGGCACCGACCTACAAACCCCCAACGCTGGACTTGCCCGCGCACTATCGCGAGCAAAGTAGTGATGGCCCATGGCACAGCGCGCAGCCTGCCGACCAGTTGTCGCCGCAGTGGTGGCAGGTGTATGAGGATGAACGCCTGAACGCACTGCAACAGCAATTGCTCAAGGCCAACCCTGACCTGGCGGCAGCGCTGGCCCACTTTGACGGCGCACAGGCCTATGCCAGCCAGTTGCACGCAGGCTTGTTCCCGCAAATTACCGCCAATGGTCAGCCACTACGCCAGCGTCAGTCAGACAATCGACCTTTGCGCGGCACGACGCAGCCGTCGATATACAACAGCAATACGGCGGGGTTTGCGCTGAATTTCGACCTCGACCTGTGGGGCAAAATTCGCAATCAAGTCTCGGCGGGGGATGCCCAGGCACAGGCCTCGGCAGATGATCTGGCCGTGGCGCGCTTGAGCCTGCAACGTCAGCTTGCCAGCCTGTATGTGCAACTCGACGGGCTGGATGCGCAACGGCAGATTCTCTCAAAATCGCTGGATGATTACAGTCAGGCCCTGCAACTGACCCGTTCCCGCTATCAGGGGCAAATTGCCTCGGAACTCGACCTGACCCGCGCCCAAAGCCAACTGGCTGAAGCCGAGGCGCAACTGGACGATGTGCGCGCCCAGCGCAACCTCACCGAACACGCCATCGGCGAACTGGTGGGCGAGCCCGCCAGCAACTTCCAGTTGCCTGCCAGTGAACACAGACTCAGCGTGCCTGATCAGCCGCACACCTTGCCCAGCACCTTGTTGCAACGCCGTCCTGATATTGCCGCAGCCGAGCGCCGGGTATTTGCGGCCAATGCCGGAATTGGTGTGGCAAAAGCGGCCTGGTATCCCGACTTCAGTTTGACCGGGCTGCTGGGTGGGCAAACTCAGGGCAGTGGTAATTTACTGGCTGCCAGCAACCGCTTTTGGGCCTTGGGGCCGCTGATCAACTTGCCGATTTTTGACGGCGGCAGGCTCGATGGACAGGAGCGTCAGGCCAGGGCTGAGTTTGAAGAGGCGTCGGCCAAATACCGCAGCCAGGTGCTGCATGCCGTGCGCGAAGTTGAAGATAACCTGGCGCAGTTGCGCGACCTGCAACAGGCAAGCCTCGACGAGCAGGCCGCGGCCAATGCCGCCGAACACACCCAGGCGATCGCCACCAACAGCTATGAAGCCGGGGCGATAAGTTATCTGGATGTGGTTACCGCGCAAACCGCAGCACTACAGGCGCAACGCCAGGTGCAGGCCCTGCGCACCCGGCAGTTGCAGGCCAGTGTGGGGTTGTTGACAGCGTTGGGGGGTGGTTGGGAGGGGTGAAACTCCCACGGGTTTTGTGTCGAACATAAATTTTGCGTAGGGCTGAGAATATGTGGGAGCGGGCTTGCTCGCGATGCAAGCGACGCGGTGTGTCTGTTACTCCTCGGCGATACCATCGCGAGCAAGTTCGCTCCCACCCGTAAATAGCCGATCAGTTAACCTGCGCCACCGTCTTCGACGCCGCCAACATGGCCTTGAGCAAAACCGCACACCCGGCTGCCAGATCCTTGGGGTCGGCGTTTTCGATTTCGTTGTGGCTGATGCCTCCCTCGCAAGGCACAAAAATCATCCCCGCCGGCCCCAGTTCAGCCAGGAAAATCGCATCGTGCCCTGCCCCGCTGACGATATCCATATTGGACAGTCCCAATTCATTGGCCGCATCGCGCACTGCATTGACGCAGTCCGGGTTGAAGTACAGCGGCGGAAAATCCGCCGTAGGGGTCAGTTCATAGCTCAGGCCATGTTGCTGGCAGGTGGCTTCAATCACCCCGCGCACCTCTGCAATCATGGAGTCCAGACGCTCAGGCAGCAGATGGCGGAAGTCCAGGGTCATGCGCACTTCGCCGGGGATCACGTTGCGCGAACCCGGATAGGCCTGCAGGCACCCCACGGTCCCGCAGGCATGGGGCTGATGGCTGAGTGCAGCGCTATTGACCGCTGCAACTACAACCGCCGCACCGACCAGGGCGTCCTTGCGCAGGTGCATGGGGGTCGGCCCGGCATGGGCCTCTACGCCGCGCAGATTAAGGTCGAACCATTTCTGCCCCAACGCGCCCAGCACCACGCCGATAGTCTTGCGTTCATCTTCCAGGATCGGGCCTTGTTCAATATGGGCTTCGAAGTAAGCCCCCACAGGATGACCGCTGACCTTGCGAGTGCCAGCATAACCAATGGCGGTCAAGGCTTCGCCCACGGTCACGCCCTGGGCATCGGTCTTGGCCAGGGTTTCTTCGAGGGTGAATTTATCCGCAAATACCCCCGAACCCATCATGCACGGTGCAAAACGCGAGCCCTCCTCGTTGGTCCACACCACCACCTCCAGCGGTGCCTCGGTCTCGATCTTGAGGTCATTGAGGGTGCGCAGCACTTCAACCCCGGCCAGTACGCCAAAGCAGCCGTCAAACTTGCCGCCGGTGGGCTGGGTGTCGATATGGCTGCCGGTCATCACCGGCGGCAGGTCGGGGTTGCGCCCGGGGCGGCGGGCAAAGATATTGCCCACCGCATCCACGCTGACAGTGCAGCCCGCCTCTTCGCACCAGCGTACGAAAATATCCCGGGCCTGACGGTCGAGATCGGTCAGGGCCAGACGGCACACGCCGCCTTTGACCGTGGCGCCCAGCTGGGCGAGTTCCATCAGCGAGGCCCACAGGCGCTCACCGTTGATTGACTGCGGGCGTTGCTGCTGAAGGTCTTGTACGGCGTTCATAATGTTTTCCTCAGGCAGTTTTTATAAGAATCAGCTTCAGATCGTGCCTTTCACGGACACGGCTGGCTGGCTGCTAAAGCGGTACAGTCCGTAGTAAATCCCGGCCCCGAGCAACGACCCGGTAAACCAGCCAAAGTCATAGAACCAGCTGAAGGCACTGCTGCCCAGCGACAGCAGGGTCAGCAGCACGGGCACGGCAAAGGCGATAAAGCCGTTCCAGTTCCAGGCCGGGTACACGCCGTCACGGTACAGCCCGGCAAGGTCGAGCCGTTGCTGACGGATGATGAAATAGTCCACCACCATGATCCCCGCGATCGGCCCCAACAGGCTGGAGTAACCCAGCAGCCAGTTGGAATACACCGTCTCCAGGCTCACCTCCGAGACCAGCAAACCGAGTTTTTTCAGCAGTTCATGGGCCATCAGCGCCAACCCGACAAACCCCGTCAGCATCACTGCCTTGGTGCGGTTGATCAGCTTGGGTGCGATGTTCTGGAAATCATTGGTGGGCGAGACGATATTGGCCGCAGTGTTGGTCGAAAGCGTTGCAATAATGATCAGTGCCATCGCCAGCGCCACCCAGCCCGGGCTTTGAATATGACCGATCAGGCTGACCGGGTCGGACACGGTGACGCCGACCAGTTTTTCCGACGCGGCGGTCATCACCACGCCTAAAGCGGCGAACAGAAACATGGTCAACGGCAGACCGAAAATCTGCCCCAGAATCTGGTCTTTCTGGCTTTTTGCGTAGCGGCTGAAGTCCGGGATATTCAGCGACAGGGTGGCCCAGAAACCGACCATCGCGGTCAGGCCGGCAAAGAAGTAGCCATACACACTGGCGCCTTCCGGGCGTTTCGGCGGCTGGGCCAGCAGCTCGGTCATCGACACATTGGGCAATGCCCACACCAGCAACCCGATCCCCACCAGCACCAGCAGCGGCGCGGACAGGGTTTCCAGCCACTTGATCGACTCGGCACCGCGCAACACCACCCACAGGTTGAGGGCCCAGAACATCATGAAACCTATTACTTCACCGGTACCGCCGAGGCTTTTCCAGCCCTCGAACACTGAGCCCAGAAACAGGTGAATCGCCAGGCCACCAAACAACGTCTGGATGCCGAACCAGCCGCAGGCCACCAGCGCACGGATCAGGCACGGGACGTTGGAGCCGATAATGCCGAAGGAAGAGCGCAGCAATACAGGAAAGGGAATGCCGTACTTGGTGCCGGGAAAAGCATTGAGAGTCAGCGGGATCAACACCACGATATTGGCCAGTAAAATCGCCAGCAATGCCTCCCCCACTGAAAGCCCGAAATAGGCCGTCAGCACACCTCCCAGGGTATAAGTGGGCACGCAAATCGACATGCCGACCCACAAAGCCGTGATATGCCATTTGTTCCAAGTGCGCTCATGCACCCTGGTGGGCGCTATATCGTGGTTATAGCGGGGGCTGTCAAGGACTTCAGGCCCGGCCTCCAGTTCGTACAATCCGTTACGTTCGGTGACTTGGGATCTGCTCGGTTGCATACTCGATCACTCTCTTTTTGTGATGTTCCTGGTTGTACTGTTTAACCCTGCACGGTGGCGCAGAGCGTCTCCCTTACTTGGACACTCACTTTTCTGTCTCGCCCGATCAGGTGTTGGCAGCAACAATCAAGAACTGTGCCGTGTTACTTGCCTCACCCCCGCTTACTGGCTTCTTTAACTTGCAACTTACTGGTTTAAAACTGTTTTAATTATGCAGCCAAATGACTCTCATTCCCGTTTAACGCCCTTCCTGTCCCTCTTCTGCTTTTTTTCATATAGCTAAACGAAACAACACGGTGCACGCTTATTTATTTTATCGATTCATCACCGTTACCCTGCAGGCTCAAGCGCCTGATTTAGCATAAGAAACTTCGCTCATATTTGATTCCTGTCAAGTGCGTCAAAATGGTGAGGTCGTGCATCATTTTGGTGATTTTAATAATAAATACATATAAATCAGTTAGTTAAGTACAAATAGTGCAATTAAAAATAAAGTTTGATCATTTCCATACAACCCTCTAGATTTTATTCCTGTCACCAGTGGCAGGAATGGAAACTCCCCACTAACTTTAATAACAACATTTAGAACCGGCTCTAGCCGGTCAGCCTGCGAGGAACTCCGTATGTCGCTGTTAATCCGTGGCGCTACGCTTGTGACCCATGATGAAAGTTATTGTGCCGATGTTTATTGCGCCGACGGTCTAATCCGCGCAATAGGTACCGATCTTGATGTTCCGGCAGGCTGCGAAGTGCTCGATGGCAGCGGCCAATATCTGCTGCCCGGTGGTATCGACCCGCACACTCATATGCAACTTCCCTTTATGGGCACGGTGGCCAGTGAAGACTTTTTCAGTGGTACCGCAGCCGGTCTGGCTGGCGGCACAACGTCGATTATCGACTTTGTCATTCCCAACCCGCAGCAGTCCCTGCTGGAGGCTTTTCATCAGTGGCGCGGTTGGGCCGAGAAGTCAGCGGCGGACTATGGCTTTCACGTTGCCATCACCTGGTGGAGCGAGCAGGTGCGTGAAGAAATGGCCGAATTAGTCAGCCAGCACGGCGTCAACAGCTTCAAACATTTTATGGCGTACAAAAACGCGATCATGGCCGCTGATGACACCCTGGTGGCCAGCTTCGAGCGTTGCCTGGAGTTGGGCGCAGTGCCCACCGTGCATGCGGAAAACGGCGAACTGGTGTACCACCTGCAACGCAAGCTGATGGCCCAGGGCATGACCGGGCCTGAGGCCCACCCGCTATCGCGCCCGTCCCAGGTCGAGGGCGAAGCCGCCAGCCGGGCGATCCGCATCGCTCAGACCATCGGCACACCGCTGTATCTGGTGCATGTCTCGACCCGTGAAGCGCTGGATGAAATCACCTACGCGCGCAGTCAGGGCCAACCTGTGTACGGCGAGGTACTGGCCGGGCATCTGTTGCTCGATGACAGCGTGTATCAGCACCCGGACTGGCAGACCGCCGCCGGTTATGTGATGAGCCCGCCCTTCCGCCCGCGCGGGCATCAGGAAGCACTCTGGCATGGCCTGCAGTCGGGCAACCTGCACACCACTGCCACCGACCATTGCTGCTTCTGTGCCGAGCAAAAGGCCGCCGGGCGTGACGATTTCAGCAAGATCCCCAACGGCACCGCGGGCATCGAAGACCGCATGGCGCTGCTGTGGGATGAAGGGGTGAATACCGGGCGCCTGTCAATGCAGGAGTTCGTTGCACTGACCTCGACCAATACCGCGAAAATTTTCAATATCTACCCGCGCAAAGGCACGATCCGCGTCGGTGCCGATGCCGACCTGGTGCTGTGGGACCCACAGGGCACTCGCACCATTTCCGCAAAAACCCATCATCAAAACGTCGACTTCAATATTTTTGAAGGCAAAACCGTGCGCGGCGTTCCCAGCCATACCGTCAGCCAGGGCCGTGTGCTGTGGGCCGATGGTGACCTGCGGGCTGAACGCGGTGCAGGCCGCTATATCGAGCGCCCGGCCTACCCTGCCGTGTTCGATCTGCTGAAAAAACGCGCCGAACACCAGCAGCCGGTGGCTGTGAAGCGCTAAGTGTCAGACCACTGCCCGACAGAGGCAGGACGTACCCCACAACCGTGAGGCAATCACTGTGATCAAGTCCCTGAACCATTTACCGCACCCGCACGACAATGCGCAGGTGCTGGCGAGCCACTTCACTGATCTGGCACCCCCCCTCAACGCCCGTCAAGCGGTGCTGGAAAGCTCACGCTGCCTGTATTGCTACGACGCGCCCTGCGTCAATGCGTGCCCCAGTGATATAGATATCCCGTCGTTTATTCGCAATATCCAGCAGGAAAACGTCCAGGGCGCAGCGCAGAAAATTCTCTCGGCCAATATCCTCGGCGGCAGTTGTGCCCGGGTATGCCCGACCGAGGTGCTGTGCGAGCAAGCCTGCGTGCGCAACAACAGCCAGGAATGCGCGCCAGTGCTGATCGGTTTGTTACAGCGTTATGCAGTTGACCATGCACAGTTCAGCGAGCATCCGTTCAAACGGGCTGCGCCTACCGGCAAGCGCATTGCCGTGGTCGGCGCCGGGCCTGCGGGGCTGGCCTGTGCCCATCGCCTGGCACTGCACGGGCATGACGTGGTGATTTTCGAAGCCCGGGAGAAATCCGGCGGACTAAACGAGTACGGGATTGCCAAATACAAACTGGTAAATGATTTCGCCCAGCGTGAAGTGGATTTCGTCCTGCAAGTGGGCGGTATTGAGGTTCGCCACGGGCAGCGATTGGGCGCCAACCTGAGCCTGAGTGAACTGCATCAGCAATTCGATTCGGTATTTCTGGGGCTGGGCCTGGCGGCAAGTCGCCAGTTGGGTTTAACCCACGAAGATGCGCCGGGACTGTTGGCCGCCACCGACTACATTCGCGAGCTACGCCAGAGTGATGACCTGACGCAATTGCCCCTGGCCGAGCGCTGCATTGTATTGGGCGCTGGCAATACGGCGATCGATATGGCCGTGCAAATGGCTCGTCTTGGTGCTCGCGAAGTAAATCTGGTGTATCGCCGCGGGCTGGAGGACATGGGCGCCACCGGGCACGAGCAGGACATCGCCAAGGCCAATCAGGTGCGCCTGATGACCTGGGCACAGCCACAGGAAGTGTTGCTGGATAAAAAGGGCAAGGTGCGCGGTATGCGCTTTGCCCGTACTCATCTTGAGGACGGGCGCCTGGTGACCACCGGTGAAACCTTTGAGCTGGCCGCAGACGCAGTGTTCAAGGCCATCGGCCAGACCTTTGATGAGCACGCCCTGGCCGACCCGCTGGCACAAACGCTCAAGCGCGTAGGCGACCGCATCGAGGTGGACGAACAACTGCGTACCAGCATTCCCGGGGTCTATGCCGGCGGCGATTGCACTTCACTGGGGCAGGATCTGACCGTACAGGCCGTGCAACACGGCAAGCTGGCCGCAGAAGCCATGCATGCCCAACTCATGCTTGATCAGGAGGCTGCGTAAATGGCCGATCTCTCAATTGTTTTCGCCGGTATCAAAGCGCCCAACCCGTTCTGGCTCGCGTCTGCGCCACCCACCGACAAGGCCTACAACGTCGTGCGCGCCTATGAGGCGGGCTGGGGCGGCGTGGTCTGGAAAACCCTGGGCGAAGACCCGGCGGCGGTCAACGTGTCCTCACGCTACTCGGCGCACTTCGGGCCGAATCGAGAAGTCATGGGCATCAACAATATCGAGCTGATCACCGATCGCTCCCTTGAGATCAATTTGCGCGAAATTACCCAGGTCAAAAAGGACTGGCCGGACCGGGCGCTGATCGTGTCGCTGATGGTGCCCTGCGAGGAGGAATCGTGGAAATTTATCCTGCCGCTGGTTGAAGCCACAGGCGCCGATGGCATCGAGCTGAATTTCGGTTGCCCCCACGGCATGCCGGAGCGCGGCATGGGCGCGGCTGTGGGCCAGGTGCCTGAATATGTGGAGATGGTCACGCGCTGGTGCAAGACCTGGTGCTCACTGCCGGTGATCGTCAAGCTCACGCCCAATATCACCGATGTGCGCCTTAGCGCCCGGGCCGCCCATCGTGGGGGGGCCGATGCGGTATCGTTGATCAACACCATCAACTCGATCACCAGTGTCGATCTTGAACGCATGGTGGCATTGCCGATGGTGGGGAGCCAGAGTACCCACGGCGGCTATTGCGGCTCGGCGGTCAAGCCGATCGCGCTGAATATGGTCGCCGAAATTGCCCGTGACCCATTGACCAGAGGCTTGCCGATCAGCGGCATCGGCGGCATTGGCAGTTGGCGTGATGCCGCAGAATTTATTGCCTTGGGCTGTGGCTCGGTGCAGGTGTGTACCGCCGCGATGCTGCACGGGTTTCGGATTGTTGACGAGATGAAAGACGGTTTGTCGCGCTGGATGGACAGCCAGGGCTACACCTGCCTGGAGGACTTTTCTGGCCGTGCAGTGGGCAATACCACTGACTGGAAATATCTGGATATCAATTATCAGGTCATCGCCAAGATCGATCAAGACGCCTGTATTGGTTGCGGGCGCTGCCATATTTCCTGCGAAGACACCTCGCACCAGGCCATCGCCAGCTTGAAACAGGCGGACGGCACGCACCGTTATGAAGTGATAGACGATGAATGCGTGGGTTGTAACCTGTGCCAGATCACCTGCCCTGTGGAGGACTGTATCGAGATGGTGCCGCATAACAATGGCCTGCCGTTCCTGGACTGGAACCATGACCCGCGTAACCCGTATCGGGTGGCTTCGTAAAATTTAACGAAAGCATAAATAAACTTCTGTGGGAGCGGGCTTGCTCGCGATGCAAGCGACGCGGTGTGTCAAGGACACCAGCGTGATGCCATCGCGAGCAAGCCCGCTCCCACACATCACATTGAGTACATCCCAAGGTGTTTTTACGGCTCCAGCCCGATCCCGCGCAGGATTACACTGGTGACGGTCTGCACCGCCCGTTCAAACTGGATATCGGACAACGGCTGGTGATCATTGATGATCATCACCTGATGGTCAAAATCAGCGTAATGCTGGGTTGAGGCCCAGATCATATACAGCAGGCTGGAAGGTTCCACCGGCAGGATTCGCTTGTCTTGCACCCATTGGCGAATTTTCGCTTCCTTCATCTTGGCCCAGTCATACAGGCTGGCATCCAGCGCCAGGCCCAGGGTCGGGGCGCCATGGATCATTTCATTGGCCCAGACTTTCGAGCCATGGGGCCGGGTGCGTGAATGGTTCATTTTGGCGCGTATGTAGCTGCTCAGGACCAGGCGCGGATCGTCGTAAGTCTCGAAACACAGCGCATCCTGCTTCCACACTTCCAGCAACCCCAGCAAAACCGCGCTGTACAGATCAGTCTTGGTGCTGAAGTAGTAGTGCAGGTTAGAGCGTGGCAACTGCACTTGCGCCGCAATATCCGCCATCGCCGTGCCGGCAAAGCCTTTTTCGGCAAAAACCTTTTCGGCCCCCAGAAGGATTTTTTCGACATTGCTGCGTCGAATTTCGATCTTGTGATTGCTCATGGCGATTACCCTTGCCGTCGTGCTGCTCTGATGGACGCCGAGTGAGCAAATATTTCCTCCACAAGGCGTCGAATAACGCCTGTGGCAGCTACGCTTAGGCGAATACCCGACGCTGTATCAGATTATTTCGCGGCGGGTAACTCGATCACGTTGGTTTCAATGCCGTCCAGCTTGGGCTTGAGCTTCATCTTTTGCTGGGCTTCAAGCGCTTGAGCCTCGGAGGTAAACGGCCCGATCAGGAAGTGCTGAACACCGCCACTCTCGAAAATATAAGGAGTAAAACCGTTGTCAAGAAGCCTGCCGGTAGTGTCCGGGATGGTCGCTCTCTGACCCTCAGTGATCTCCAACGCCCAGTGAGCAACGGGTGCCTGGACCGCTGATGCTTCAGAAGCTGCTTTAGCCCGCTGGATTTTATCGTTAGACTCCTGACCGCAAGCCGTCAAGGCCAAAAAAGCTGTCATCACGATGACTATACGCACTGCGTTTCCCCTGTCTGTTTGAATGGGTAGATTTTATCACTGGGGCAGCGGCCTTGCTCTCCTTGAACAAATCCAAAGCGCCCCAATTTAAGGCTTATGCGCGAGAATTTTCCCCTTAAAGGGAATTAAACCTCTGGCCATGTCGTCTGTAATGAGCGGCGCAATAATACGTACTTAGCAGTATTCTGTAGTCATGACCGAAGCCGCACCGTCTCAGAGACGTGCCTTACAAAGCCATCAAGGAGAAAAAAATGCTGATACTCACCCGCAAAGTTGGTGAAAGCATAAACATCGGTGACGATATTACGATCACTATTTTAGGTGTCAGCGGTCAACAGGTCAGAATCGGCATCAACGCGCCGAAGGATGTAGCCGTTCACCGTGAAGAAATTTACCAACGCATCCAGGCCGGTTTGAATGCTCCTGAAAAGAACGAACAGCCGTAAGCCTGTGAGGTATCAGCCCTAGGCTTGAGGTCAGGGCTGCTCAGTCAGCCCTCTTCAAAGCATTTGCACACAGCACCTGCCACGGCATAGCCCTCTTGCTGCACCCGTCTCTTTGTTAAGAGATATGTCTTGTCGACTTGACCGTTTCAAGGTTAGCGACCACGCTCATTCCTCGCAGAAGGCTCTAAACAGCTGAACCACTGCGCGCCAGGGCGTTTGCATTGTGACGCCTTGAGAAACTCCTCCACCCTTCAGCTCTTCGCCGGGCTGGACCTGTACCGTCAAGGAATGAAAGACATGTCCGATTTAATCGTAGTGGGATTTTCAGACACCGAAAAAGCAGATCGTGCCCTCACCAAGATGGTATCGCTGAGCAAAGAGCATCTGGTCGAGCTGGAAGATGCGGTCATTGTGGTACGTAATGCCGAAGGCAAGATCCATATCAAGCAAAGCGTCAATCTGACAGCGATCGGGGCCACCTCAGGTCTGGTCACTGGTGGCCTGTGGGGCGCACTGGTGGGGCTGCTGTTTCTCAACCCGCTGGCAGGCTTTGCCATTGGCGGCGCACTGGGTGCTGGGACCGGTGCCCTGTCGGGCTCGTTGAGCGATTACGGCATCGATGATGATTTTATCAAATCATTGAGCGAGACCATTCCAAATGACTCCTCGGCCCTGTTTGTGCTGCTGCGCAAGTTCCAGCCGGAAAAAGTGCTTAAGGAACTGGAAGACTCGGACTTCAAGGGCAAGGTTTTGCGTACCTCCCTGTCGCCCGAGCAAGAGCAGAAGCTGCAGGACGCGCTGTCCAAAACCACTTCCGTGCCTTTGGCCAAAACGGTTTAACCCGTACAGGCCCATTCGACCGCCCTGTGCGGTCGAAACCTGGCGCCTCAGTTCAAGCGCACTGCGGTGCCCGTGGCAAACACCACCAGCATGCCACCACGACCTGAAGGCATGCTGATTTCAAAATCCAACCCCATAATCGCATCTGCGCCCATGGCCTTCGCCCTGTCACGGATTTCGTCCGTCACTTCTGCCCGCGCTTCCTTGAGTGCCCGCTCCAGGGTCTGCGAACGCCCGCCAAAAAAATCGCGTACGCCGGTAAAAAAGTCCCGCACCACGTTGATCCCGTGGACCGATTCGGCGCTGACAATACCCAGGTATTCAGTGGCTTTTCTGCCGTCGATGCTGTGTGTGGTGGTGATGATCATCTGCCTGTCCTTTTTCTTTTTCAGTGACTTGCGAGGTTACCTTATCGCCGCCGCGCTCACTGCTGGTACTGTAACCAGAGTTAACTGCAGGCTCTTTTAATTACATGACCAGGGCTACTATGCTTACAGTAGAACCATCAAAAAACGTAAGAGTTGGGACGCCTCGCTCGCTGCTGACATGAATTCAATAGCTGCGCCAAGCAACTTTTCGACCCCGCTCAAGGAAGCTCGCAATGGTCCAAAGACAAGTCATCAACGCCTCGGTTAGTCCGAAAGGCAGCCTGGAAACACTTTCCCAACGTGAAGTACAACAACTGAGCGAGGTTGGCTCAGGCAGCAGTTACACGCTTTTCCGCCAGTGCGTACTGGCTATCCTGAACACCGGCGCGCACGTCGATAACGCCAAAACCATCCTTGAGGCCTACCAGGATTTCGAGGTACGGATTCACCAGCAAGACCGCGGCGTGCGCCTTGAACTGCTCAACGCCCCAGCGGATGCCTTTGTTGATGGCGAAATGATCGCCAGCACCCGTGAAATGCTGTTCAGCGCCCTGCGCGATATCGTCTATACCCAGAGCGGCCTGGACAGCCCGCGCATCGACCTGAGCAGCTCCCAGGGCATCACCGACTACGTGTTCCACCTGCTGCGCAATGCCCGTACGCTGCGCCCCGGCGTCGAACCGAAAATCGTGGTGTGCTGGGGTGGTCACTCAATCAACACCGAAGAGTACAAATACACGAAAAAGGTCGGCCACGAACTGGGCTTGCGCAGCCTGGATATTTGTACCGGTTGCGGCCCCGGTGTGATGAAAGGACCGATGAAGGGCGCGACCATTTCCCACGCCAAACAGCGTTTGACCGGTGGCCGCTATCTGGGCCTGACCGAGCCGGGCATCATCGCTGCCGAAGCGCCGAACCCCATCGTCAACGAACTGGTGATCCTGCCCGATATCGAAAAGCGTCTTGAAGCTTTTGTCCGCGTGGGTCACGGGGTGATTATCTTCCCGGGCGGTGCCGGCACAGCTGAAGAGTTCCTGTACCTGCTCGGCATTCTGATGCACCCGGAAAACAAGGATGTGCCGTTCCCGGTTGTCTTGACCGGCCCCAAGGAAGCCGAACCCTACCTGCAACAACTGCATGAATTTGTCGGCGCAACCCTGGGCGAAGAAGCCCAGCAGCATTATCAGATCATCATCGACAACCCGGCCGAAGTGGCCCGCCATATGACCGCCGGGCTCAAGGCAGTGAAACAGTTCCGTCGCGAACGCAACGACGCATTTCACTTTAACTGGTTACTAAAAATCGACGAAGGCTTCCAGCGCCCTTTCGACCCGACCCATGCCAATATGGCCAACCTGAAACTGCGCAGCGACATGCCGGCGCATGAATTGGCTATCAATCTACGCCAGGCTTTTTCCGGGATTGTGTCGGGTAACGTGAAAGAGAAAGGTATCCACCTGATCGAACAACACGGGCCGTATGAGATCCACGGTGACGCTGCTGTGATGAAGCCTCTGGATAAACTGCTGCAGGCATTTGTCGAACAACACCGCATGAAACTGCCAGGCGGCGCGGCCTATGAGCCGTGCTACAGAGTCGTAAGCTAAGCCTCACCTTATAAACTGTGGGGCTTGCTCCCGATGGTCGTTGAAGACCATCGCGAGCAAGCCCGCTCCCACACACAAGTACCGCAGACCTGAACAGCATTACTTCAGTGGCGCAAAGTTTTTCACCGCTTCAAGCCACTGTGGATCAAGCCTGGTTTGCTCCGTGTCGATACCCAGCGCTTCAAGGCGCGCCTTATGCAAATCAATCTCGCGAACCATCTGGTTTAACGCACTGGAGTTGGCGTCCAGTTGGTACATCTGGGTCAAGCCCAGGTGATAAAAGCGCAGCAGTTTCATCGCTGCCACATCCCCCGCCATTACCCCTGCCGTTACATGATGCATGACGTTGGTGACCTTCATCAGGCTGCGTTTGAGTTGCCAGCCGTAAACTGCAGGCGCCATCCAGGGTTGCGACCAGAACAGATACCGCACCAGTAAAATGGTAGCGATCAGGGCCACAATCACCCCGCCCAGATTCAAGCGGAAATTGTCGCCACCTGCCTCGCCCAGCAACATCACCGCCAGCCCGGACACCAGCAGCGCCAGTACGATAAATGTCAGCGCGATATACAGCGTGCTGCGACGAGTCTGCTGGCGATAGATTTCAGGGCTTATCGGTTTTATTTCAAACATCACTGTTATATGACTCCAGAATGACGGGGGCAAAGTGCGCGGGCATTATGGACTGATAAAGCGGCCTTGCTGACTGAAATAAAATTTCAGGGCGCCTGCAATAAACCCAACGCCTGGCGATACAGGGCAACACGGTGTGCCTGGCCATTGAGGCCGCCATTGATCGCCTTGGTCACACGTTCAAAGTCGTCGCCGTCTGCCAGGGCATTTACATTGCGCGAGTTCCAGTACCAGCCGGCCGACTCAACAGCCCAGCGCCATTCCTGCAATATTTGCGGGGTGGTCAATAATCGCTCATCGCCAAACATACCGAGGCTGCATTGCCGATAATTGGCCTTGCCGGTTACCTGGATCAAGCCTCTCCCCCGGTATAGCCAGCCCTCCCCCGACGTCTCGGAACCATTGCCAAGCCGGTTGCTGTACACCCGGTTGGCGATGGCTTCGGGCTTGCGATGGAGCTTTAATGCGTCGTTATTGGGTAGACGCTTCGAGCGTCCCTCCACCATGACAGTGATGTAGTGCCCGGCCGAATTTTTTTGCGCAAAACGCGAACCCCAGGTAGCTGCCAGGCCGTCAGCACTGTAATTGAGGTTTTCCACCAGCACAGTAAAGCCGGCACTTTCATGACCAACCTGGGCCAGAAAAGCAGCCATGCGCCGTAGTGTATTGATCTGCCGATGGCGCATCATCACCTGCATAAAAGGCAGATAAACAGCTACGTGTGCAACGCTCTTCGGGAATAATTGCAACATGATTTCACGGGTCAACATGGTTATGTACTCTTAATGGATGACATTAAAAGTGAACCACTTAAAACTTTTACCGCCGGCCAAATAATCATTAATAGAGCGGGACTACACTTTTAACAGAAAACGCTGACAACCCCGCATTAAGACGGATAAAAATTCGCAGACTTCACGTTCTAACTAGCACCCTTTTATAAATATTTAATAGCCCTCAGCGAGCCACCGGAATCTCTCGCCGCGGCTTGACCGACTTGTATGAGAAGCTCGAATAGATCTCCTTGACCGCTGGCAGAGCCTGCAGCACCTCACGCGCAAACTCGCCAAACGATTCCAGATCTCTGGCCACTACTTCCAACAAAAAATCATAACGCCCGGACACGTTATGACAGGCAACAATTTCGGGGATTTCCAGCAACCGCTGCTCGAAGCTTCTGGCCACCTCTTGCGAGTGGGAAGCCATCATCACGCTGACAAAGGCCGTGACGCCATAACCCAACTCCTTGGGTGAAAGGATCGCCTGATAGCCGGTAATAACCCCGCTTTCTTCCAGTATTTTTACCCTTCGCCAACAGGGCGAAGTAGTCAGCGAAACGCTCTCAGCCAGCTCTGCAACGGTCAGTCGGGCATTACCCTGCAGTGCAGCGAGCAAGGCTTTATCTGTTCTATCCAGAGCGCTTGGCATAACTTGCCTCTAAATTCCTATATGACTGGTTTTTGTTCTAATAAGGTCTGCAGATACAAGCAAAATTGGAATTTTCCTCGTACATTTAAAGCATAGCATTGTAGGAAATATCGGAGAGTTCGCCATGAACGATAAAAACAACAACTTCGGCTTTTCTACCCGCGCCATCCACTACGGCTACAACGCGCAGGAGAACAACGGTGCAGTGATCCCCCCGGTCTACATGACTTCGACCTTTGCTTTTGCCACCGCCGAATACGGTGCTGGATGTTTTGCCGGCGAAGAAAAAGGGCATTTTTATACCCGTATTTCCAACCCCACCCTTGCCTTGCTAGAAACACGCATGGCAGCGCTGGAAAACGGCGAAGCCGGGGTAGCGTTCAGTTCAGGCATGGGCGCGATTGCCGCGACCTTCTGGACCCTGCTAAGGCCCGGCGACGAAATTATTGTCAACCGCACCTTGTATGGCTGCACCTTTGCCCTGCTGCACCACGGCATCGGTGAATTCGGGGTTGTGGTCAAGCATGTGGACATGTCGAACCCTGCCGAGCTGGAAGCCGCCATCAGCCCGGCAACACGGATGATCTACTTTGAAACACCGGCCAACCCGAATATGCAACTGGTGGATATTGCTGCCGTCTCAAGCATTGCCCACCGGCACAGCAACATGCTGGTGGTGGTCGACAACACTTACTGCACCCCTTATTTACAGCGCCCACTGGAACTGGGCGCCGATGTGGTAGTGCATTCGGCCACCAAGTATCTGAGCGGGCATAGCGATATCACCGCAGGCATGGTGGTGACCCGCCAGAACCTGGCAGACCGGATTCGCCTGCAAGGGCTCAAGGATCTGACCGGCGCAGTCCTGTCGCCCCATGATGCGCACTTGCTGATGCGCGGGATCAAAACCCTGGCCTTGCGCATGGATCGGCATTGCAGCAGCGCCCATGCCATTGCCCAGATGTTGCAGGAACACCCCGCCGTGGAGTGGGTAGCCTACCCCGGCCTGCCCTCCTTCCCACAGTACGAGTTGGCAGCCCGGCAAATGAAATTGCCGGGGGGGATGATTGCCTTTGAACTCAAAGGTGGCATGGCCGCTGGCCAGCGCTTTATGAATGCCCTGCAACTGTTCAGCCGTGCGGTGAGCCTGGGTGGGGCCGAATCACTGGCGCAACATCCCGCGAGCATGACTCACTCTACCTACACCCTGGAAGAGCGTGCGCTGCACGGTATTTCCGAAGGGCTGGTAAGGCTGGCGGTAGGGCTGGAGGATGTTGCCGACTTGCTGGCGGATATAGAGCAGGCACTGAAGGTTAATGTGTAGTCGCTGGCAAAGGCTGCGAGAGGCTTCACTGGAGCTTCGACCACAAAACTGGGACACCCTCAAAAATTGCGGCGCCAAGGTCGGTTTCGGCATCGGCGCTGTCATTTTACCCGCCACAACTCATCCTCATGCCCCAATACGACTGACTTACGAGGTTTTCCTCAAAAAATCTGTATCAATAACACAGTGCCTCAACACTCCCTTCAAATTTGAGACAAGTCTCGTATCGCAAATCTATAGCTTGAGTAAAAAATAAATCATTCCAAAGTACGTCCAGGTGACGGGACGCTCCTTGGCTGACACTAAGTGGCGTCAGTTGACTGTGAATGGAGCACAACGAGGGATGACAGTGAACGCAATGACAGTGAATGTGACTGTCGTAGCTGGCCAATCCAATACAGCAGCTACCGAGTTTCATTCCGACCTGCAGGGCCACCCGATACGGATCAAAGCCGTAGCGAATGGCAAGTACATACTCTCTGATAGCGAGCAGGGTAGTTCCCTGCAAAACATCCACTACAAGCGCGTAGGCAAAGACCTGCACATAACGCTTGAAGGTACGGACACTGATCAACCGCAACTAATCATCGAAGGCTACTTCGACACCCAGGGCCAACTGATAGGTATTACAGAGGACGGCGCTTACGTCGAGTACATGACTGTTAGTGCCGAACAGGATTACACGGCTGACCTACTTATGGACAGCGTACCCTCGCCGCTTTCGGATGCCAGCCAACCGAGCGGTCTCTTCACCCTGTTGGAAGGTGGCATTAACTGGTTCTGGCCAGTTCTGTTGGGGCTTGGAGGCCTTATCGTAGGCGGCAGTACCCAGGGAAGTACTGGCGGTAACAGCACGACGCAGCCCCCACAGCCACCAACAACGCCCAGACTGGAGAATGTCGAAGATAACGTTGCCGGAAAAATCGGCAGCATAAACGGCGCGAACAGCACCGATGACAATACCCCGACCTTCAGCGGCACCGGCACTGCGGGCAATACCATTATCATCAAGGATGGCGATCAGACTATTGGTGAAGTTTTGGTCGGTAACGATGGCAAATGGGAATTTACCCCACAAATACCCTTCGCAGAGGGCACGCATACTATTTTCATCATTGCTAAGAGCCCCACTGGGGCCCTGACGCCTCCCTCGCCTGGCTTTGAACTTACCATTGATACCGTTGCCCCTGCTGCCGAGACCGACGCCCTGAGCGATAACGTTACCAATGGCGGCACAACCAACAACAGCACCCCGACCTTCAATGGCACCGCTGAAGCCGGAGCCACGGTAATCATTTACGACGCCAGCACCGAATTGGGACGCGCCCTCGTAAACACTTTCGGCAACTGGACGTTTACCCCAAGAGCTGCCCTGATCGATGGTGCCCATAGCTTCACTTTTGTCATCCAGGATCTTGCCGGCAACCAAAGCCCGGCCAGCACCGCGATAACGTTTATCGTCGACACGATTTCCCTGATCGCGGCTACCGTCACCCTGAACGACAACACCAACCCGGCCATCGGCCCCATCAACGACGGCAGCACCACCAACGACACCACCCCGACTATCAGCGGCACTGCCAAGATCGGAACCACGGTAATCATTTATGACGGCAGCACCGAACTGGCCCGTCAAACAGTCGATGCCTCCGGCAACTGGACTTACACGACCACCGCCCTGGCTGAAGGCGACCACAGTTTTACCACCGTGGTCGAAGACCTTTCCGGTAACCAAAGCCCGGCAAGTGCCGCCATCGGTTTTACCGTCGATACGGTTTCACCAGACGCTGCAACCGCAACCCTGAGTGATAACGCCACCCTGTTTACAGGCACCATCACCGACGGCAGCCTCACCAACGACAATACCCCGATCTTCAGTGGCACCGCTGAAGCCAGAAGCACAGTGATTATCTACGACGATACTACTGAGCTGAGTCGCGTCCAGGTCAATGACTCCGGCGAG
>NZ_JBUZTQ010000028.1:0-61775 GCF_055408445.1 Pseudomonas sp. B414
GTCAGGCGAACCGCAGTGATGCCATCGCGAGCAAGCTCACTCCCACAATGTTCCCTGCCAAGTTTGAATTTTGTGGGTTGCCACAAACCCTGTGGGAGCTGGCTTGCCTGCGATGCAGGCGCTGCGGTCTGTCAGGCGAACCGCAGTGATGCCATCGCGAGCAGGCTCGCTCCTACATAATGACCCCGGCAAGGTCCGAATTTTGTGAGCAACGCAAATCCTGTGGGAGCTGGCTTGCCTGCGATTGCATCACCGCGGTTTATCTGACAAACCGCGCAGTCCCTATCGCGAGCAAGCCCGCTCCCACAAGGGGCGGGCCTCGTTAGATTTTATTGGTCATCAAAATACCGCTCATGCCAGTCCACCACAGGCTGTGGTGCATTCAACTTCTCCCCGTAGATCACCGAATAAGACAGCACATTCTGTACATATTGACGGGTTTCGTCGAACGGGATGCTTTCAATCCACACATCGAAGCCAAGGTGGTTGGCGCCCTTGAGCCACTGGCGTACACGGCCCGGCCCGGCGTTATACGCCGCTGAAGCCAGCACCCGGTTGCCATTGAACTGACCATGCACCTGGCTCAGGTAAGCGGCACCCAACTGGATATTCTTGTCCGGGTTCAGCACTTGCTGTGGTGAGGCCAGCGGGATATTGAATTTTCGCGCCGTCTCTTTGGCGGTTGCTGGCATCAACTGCATCAAGCCGCTGGCGCCCACGCCAGAGCGGGCATCATCCATAAAGGCGCTTTCCTGACGGGTAATGGCGAATACCCAGCTGGAATGCAGGCCGCGCAGCTTGGCTTCACGTACCAGTGTGTCGCGGTGGGCCATCGGGAAACGAATGTCCAGATCGTCCCAGTACTGGGCCTGGCTGATGGTACGGATCGCCGGGAAATACCACTTCAGATCGTAGGCCAGCTTGGCCTGGGCGACCATTTCATCGCGGCTGAACAGGCGGCTGACGTAGTACCACTCGCGGCGCCCATCGACGATTTGCCCGCGGTCATGGAATTCAAGTGCGCGCTGCACCCCTGGAGTGTTGCGCACTTTTTTGACCAGTTGCGGGCTGAGTACCAGCGGTCGATTGTTGAGCTGGTACGGTGTTTGCGCCCGGTCAGCGGCCAGGAAACCGTAGAAATCACGTTCGTTGGCGACTTTTTTGAACAAAACCTGCGCTTGCGGGTTTTTCGGCTCGGCCAGTTCAAGGCTGCGCGCCTGCCAATAGCGCCAGCGGCTGGTGGCTGCCAGATCCTGCGGCAGCTTGCGGGTCAACTGATAGGCGTCTTGCCAGCGGCCCAGGCGCAGCAGCAGGCGCAGGCGCCATTCGGTAACAGTGTTGTCCCGCAGCTCGGGGTCATATTTGGTCATGATGTCCAGGCCGCGACCATCGTAGCGGCGGGCGAACGTCAGGCCGATTTCCCGGGCGATGGCGACTTTTTCATCGCGGGAAAAGTGCATGTTGGTGGCGTAGGTATCGAGCAGGGAGGCGGCTTTTTCCGGATCCTGACGCGCCAGGCGACGCAGGCCCAGGCCCACGGCATCAGACATGGCCTCGCTGGCCGGGGCGAAGCGCGAAGGCTGGCTGAGCATGTCGGGCTTCTGCGCGACATCGATCATCAGCTTGGCTTGTGGGCTGAGGGTGTTGAGGCCGCTGGCCAGCGACGTGGCCAGAGCGTAATTGCGCGCTTCAGCGGCGAGCTTGACCCTTTGCCAGCGTTTTTGCTCGGTCAACTGGCCTTCGGCAGCCCACTGCCGGAACAGGGCGTCACAGGCGTCGGGCTGTGCCTTGCCGACCAGCCACAGTTTCTCGGCAGTGGCATAGCCTTCGGCCTTGAGATTGTGTTGCAGCTCATACTGGCCATTGAGGCAGTCCAGCTCGGTGAAATTGAGCTTAGGGTCGTAGTACTTTTCGAATGTAGCCCAGTCGCCCCGTTCTGCCAGCCAGCGCAACCAGCGCAGTTTCATCCAGTTTGCTTGGGGCAGATCGCCGTGGTCGGCTAAAAATTGCTCGATTTCGGTGTTGCTGGCCGATTTCAGGCGAGCGGTCAGCTCGTCATAGGCCAGGTAAGGCGTCAGTGGGTAGCTGCGCAGGGCTGCGGCATTTTGAAAATAAGGGCCGGAATCGCCTTTGGCCAGGGCACGTTTGGCCTGGTCATAGAGTTGGCGTTGTTGAGTCAGGTCTGCGCCATGGGCGGCTTGCACGGCACAGCTGGTGAGAAGCAGGCAGGATAAAAAGTTGAAGAGACGACTGCGCATGAGGCTTCCGTACTGATGAAAAACGCGACGAACGCAGGCCTGGCCTGCGCTGATTATTTCGTAGCTTAGCCTTTTGCCAGTGATGCGTGAACGTCTTGAAGGCCAACCGGCGCAACTTGGCACTAAATGAAGGCAAGACGGCGCCGTACAAGAAATACCCGGCCGCCCGAGGGTTCAAATCAGGTAGAATGCGCGCCCAGTTTTTGGAGAAGCTCATGACCCTGCTCAAATTCAGCGATGTGTCCCTTGCTTTCGGCTCTATGCCGTTGTTGGACAAGGTGTCCTGGCAGATCGCCCGTGGAGAGCGGGTGTGCATCATCGGCCGCAACGGTACCGGCAAGTCCAGCATGATGAAGCTGGTTAAAGGTGATCAAAAACCCGATGACGGCTCTGTTTGGCGCGCGCCCGGCCTCAAGATTGGCGAATTGCCGCAAGAGTTGCCGGTTGCCGACGAGCGGACCGTGTTCGACGTTGTGGCCCAAGGCCTGGACGGTGTTGGCGAGTTGCTGGCCCAGTACCATCACTTGAGCCAGAACATCGTTACCGATGCTGACCTGGACAAGCTCATGCACGTCCAGCAAGACCTCGAAGCCCGTGATGGCTGGCGCTTGCAGCAACTGGTCGATAGCACCCTGAGCCGTCTGCAGTTGCCGGCTGACAAAACCCTCGCCGAATTGTCCGGCGGCTGGCGTCGTCGCGTCCTGCTGGCACAGGCTCTGGTTTCCGAACCGGATTTGCTGCTGCTCGACGAACCGACCAACCACCTGGATATCGGCGCAATCGCGTGGCTGGAAGAGGCCTTGATGGGCTTCCAGGGCGCGGTTCTGTTTATTACCCACGACCGTTCATTCCTGCAAAATCTGGCCACCCGGATTCTGGAACTGGACCGTGGCGGCCTGATCGACTGGAATGGCGACTACGCCAGTTTCCTGGTCCACAAGGAAGCCACCCTGGCCGCGGAAGAAACCGCCAACGCGCTGTTCGACAAGCGTCTGGCTCAGGAAGAAGTGTGGATCCGCCAGGGCATCAAGGCCCGTCGTACCCGTAACGAAGGCCGCGTACGCGCCCTCAAGGAACTGCGCGTAGAGCGCAGCGAACGTCGCGAGCGTACTGGCAAGGCGAATATCCAGCTGGACACCGCAGACAAGTCCGGCAAGCAAGTGATGGTGCTGGAAAACGTCAGCTTTGCTCACCCGGGTGGTCCGTTCCTGCTCAAGGACTTCTCGATGGTCCTGCAGCGCGGCGACCGTATTGGTCTGCTGGGTGCCAACGGTACCGGTAAAACCACCCTGCTGAAGCTGATGCTGGGCGGCCTGGTGCCAACTGAAGGTACGGTTGAAGAGGGCACGCGCATCGACGTGGCGTACTTCGATCAACTGCGTCACCAGCTGGATCTGGAAAAAACCGTGATCGATAACGTGGCTGAAGGCCGCGACTTTATTGATATCGATGGTCAGAGCCGGCATGTGCTCAGCTACCTGGGCGACTTCCTGTTCAGCCCCCAGCGTGCCCGCACGCCGGTCAAGGCGCTGTCGGGTGGTGAGCGTGCGCGTCTGTTGCTGGCCAAGCTGTTCAGCAAGCCGGCCAACCTGCTGGTGCTCGATGAGCCGACCAACGACCTGGACGTTGAAACCCTGGAGCTGCTCGAAGAGGTTCTGCTGACCTTCAAGGGCACCGTGCTGATGGTCAGTCACGACCGGGCATTCCTCGACAACGTGGTGACCAGCACCCTGGTATTCCAGGGCGAAGGCAAGGTCCGCGAATACGTGGGCGGTTATCAGGACTGGCTGCGTCAGGGCGGCTCTCCACGCCTGTTGGGCGTGACCGAGAGCAAGTCGGGCAAAGCCGACCTGAACTCGGCCGTGGTCGAGGCTGCACCGGCTCCGGTGGCGGCTCAGCCTGCTCCTGCGGCGAAAAAGAAACTCAGCTACAAGCTGCAGCGCGAGCTGGAAGCTTTGCCGGCTGATATCGACGCCAAAGAACAGGCGATTGCTGCTGTTGAAGCAGAAATGGCTGACGCTGGTTTCTACCAACTGCCTGCGGCCAAAACCGCAGAAGTGATTGCCAAGCTCGAAACATTGCAAGCCGAGCTTGAGCAGTTGGTTGAGCGCTGGGCCGAGCTGGATGCCTGATTGACGGCATGCTGAACTGAAAAAGCCCGGCCCTTTTACAAGGTGCCGGGCTTTTTTGTTGCATGCAGATAAACTTAGTCAGGCTTTTTCAGGCTGACCGCCAGCACGTCGCATGGCGCACCGTGCAGTACGTCGTTGGCGGTGGAGCCCAGCAGCAGGGCGAGGCCGTGTCGGCCGTGGCTGCCGACCACGATCAGGTCGCAGTTTTCGGCTTTTGCGAAGCCGTGAATTTCCTGGCGTGGCTGACCATATTTCAGGTGGCAGTTGTCTTTGGACAGCTGCGGATAAATGTCGATCAGGCGTTCAAGGCGCTCCTTGGCTTGATCAAACTGTTGTTGCTGTAGCTGCGACAGGTCCATAGGCACATCGCCACCAAAGGCCATGGCCATCGGTTCAACGATGTGGATAAGAGACAGTTTGGCGCCATTTGCCTCAGCGCTCGCACTGGCGCGATAGATCACCGGGTCGCATTCATCGGTCAGATCGACGGCGACGAGAATATGTGTGTAGGGCTTTGGCGTGGACATTTGCGGCGCTCCTGTTGAATGTAATCAATTATGAGTATGGCCCTTTTGCAGAGCCTTGGTTCAAGTCCGGATCTACTCGGTTATCAAGTTATGAGAGTACAGATATGACGGTATGGATAGTGGTGTCAATCCTGGCGCTGGTTCTTAGCCCCTTGGCATGGTTGCGACCTTCGCGTAGTCAGAATGGTCGCATGGGCTTGCGTATGGAGGCGCGGCGCATGGGGTTGGCCATGCAGCTGGCGCCGCAGGAGTGGCCGCACTGGCTTGAGCCTGAACCGCCTGCTTCCTGTGCGCAATACCACCGCCCGCGGCGCAGTACTAAGCCTGATGTGTGGTGCTATTGGCAATCGGCGCCGGGCAAATGGCTCAATCGCTGGCAGGAAGCGTGTGAGGATCCGCGCCTGCTGGCGCAGTTCGAAAAACTGCCGGCCAACGTCTATAAAGTTGAGGCGGACAAGCAAATGATCGTGCTGGTGTGGGGCGAGAAGGGTGAGGCTCAGGTGTTGAAGGCCATTGATGAAGTGCTCAAGGCGCTGGCTTGAGCCTCTGCGTGTCCTTTGTGGGAGCGGGCTTGCCCGCGATGCGGGCGGCGGGGTCTCTCAGGTGAACCGTGGAGATGCCATCGCGAGCAGGCTCGCTCCCACAGGGGCATGAGTTTTTAAACTGACTGCCGGGTCGTTTTGTCATCATTGTTTTGGACAATTGACAATCGATCGCTTTTCCGTAAAGGTGTCGACACCCAAATCAAACGGGCGTATGAATCAAGTGTTTGTCGTGTCAGACAGCGCTCATTCAAGCCCGAATATCGCGTTGGCGGGTGTGCCTGGCGGATTGGCAACAGCATTGACCCGAGGTCAATGGCAGCCAGACGCTAGCGTCCAGCGTGTACTGTTCAGCTTCCATATCCTGGAGATCAGTTGATGATTTACGAAGGTAAAGCCATCACGGTTACGGCTCTTGAAAGTGGCATCGTCGAACTCAAGTTCGACCTCAAGGGTGAGTCCGTCAACAAGTTCAACCGTCTAACCCTGAACGAATTGCGTCAGGCGGTAGATGCGATCAAGGCAGACGCTTCGGTCAAGGGTGTCATCGTTTCCAGTGGCAAAGACGTGTTTATCGTCGGCGCCGACATCACCGAATTCGTCGAAAACTTCAAGTTGCCGGATGCCGAGCTGATCGCTGGCAACCTGGAAGCCAACAAAATCTTCAGTGATTTCGAAGACCTCAATGTCCCTACCGTCGCGGCCATCAATGGCATCGCGTTGGGCGGCGGTCTGGAAATGTGCCTGGCAGCTGACTTCCGGGTCATGGCTGACAGCGCCAAGATCGGCCTGCCAGAAGTCAAGCTGGGCATCTACCCGGGCTTCGGCGGCACCGTGCGTCTGCCGCGCCTGATCGGTGTTGATAACGCGGTTGAGTGGATTGCCTCCGGCAAGGAAAATCGCGCCGAAGACGCTCTTAAAGTGAGCGCCGTTGATGCTGTTGTAACCGCTGACAAGCTGGGCGCAGCCGCCCTCGACCTGATCAAGCGCGCCATCAGTGGCGAACTGGACTACAAGGCCAAGCGTCAGCCGAAGCTGGAAAAGCTCAAGCTCAACGCAATCGAACAAATGATGGCTTTCGAAACCGCCAAAGGGTTCGTGGCTGGCCAGGCCGGCCCGAACTACCCGGCCCCGGTTGAAGCAATCAAGACCATCCAGAAAGCCGCCAACTTCGGTCGTGACAAGGCGCTGGAAGTGGAAGCCGCAGGTTTTGCCAAACTGGCCAAGACCAGCGCTTCGAACTGCCTGATCGGCCTGTTCCTGAACGATCAGGAACTGAAGAAAAAAGCCAAGATCTACGACAAGATCGCCAAAGACGTGAAGCAGGCCGCCGTTCTGGGCGCAGGCATCATGGGTGGCGGTATTGCCTATCAGTCGGCCTCCAAAGGTACGCCGATCCTGATGAAGGACATCAACGAACACGGCATCGAGCAGGGTCTGGCAGAAGCCGCCAAGCTGCTGGTGGGGCGCGTTGATAAAGGTCGCATGACCCCGGCAAAAATGGCTGAAGTACTTAACGGTATTCGCCCTACGCTGTCCTACGGCGATTTCGGCAACGTCGACCTGGTGGTCGAAGCAGTAGTCGAAAACCCGAAGGTCAAGCAAGCGGTGCTGGCGGAAGTGGAAAACCACGTTCGCGAAGACGCCATCCTGGCTTCCAACACCTCGACCATCTCCATCAGCCTGCTGGCCAAGGCCCTCAAGCGTCCGGAAAATTTCGTCGGCATGCACTTCTTTAACCCGGTGCACATGATGCCGCTGGTTGAAGTGATTCGTGGCGAGAAGTCCAGCGATCTGGCTGTTGCAACCACCGTTGCCTACGCCAAGAAAATGGGCAAGAACCCGATCGTGGTCAACGACTGCCCGGGCTTTTTGGTCAACCGCGTACTGTTCCCGTACTTCGGCGGTTTCGCCCGTCTGGTCAGTGCCGGTGTCGACTTTGTGCGCATCGACAAAGTAATGGAAAAATTCGGCTGGCCAATGGGCCCGGCGTACCTGATGGACGTGGTCGGCATCGACACCGGTCACCACGGTCGCGACGTAATGGCTGAAGGCTTCCCGGATCGCATGAAAGACGACCGCCGCTCGGCGATCGACGCTCTGTACGAGGCCAAGCGCCTGGGCCAGAAGAACGGCAAGGGCTTCTACGCCTACGAAGAAGACAAGCGCGGCAAGCAGAAGAAAGTCGTTGATTCAAGCGTGCTTGAAGTGCTCAAGCCAATCGTTTACGAGCAGCGCGACGTGACCGACGAAGACATCATCAACTGGATGATGATCCCGCTGTGCCTGGAAACCGTGCGTTGCCTGGAAGACGGCATCGTTGAAACCGCAGCCGAGGCCGATATGGGTCTGGTGTACGGCATTGGCTTCCCGCTGTTCCGTGGCGGCGCTCTGCGCTACATCGACTCGATCGGTGTTGCAGAGTTCGTGGCCCTGGCTGATCAGTACGCTGAACTGGGCGCGCTGTACCACCCGACTGCGAAGCTGCGTGAGATGGCCAAAAACGGCCAGAGCTTCTTCGGTTAAGCGCCCCATTAGAGTGAGAGTGAAATTATGAGCTTGAATCCTAGAGACGTGGTGATTGTAGACTTCGGTCGCACCCCGATGGGCCGCTCCAAGGGTGGCATGCACCGCAACACCCGTGCTGAAGACATGTCTGCACACCTGATCAGCAAAGTGCTGGAGCGCAACAGCAAGGTTGACCCGGGTGAAGTGGAAGACGTGATCTGGGGCTGTGTAAACCAGACCCTGGAGCAGGGCTGGAACATTGCGCGCATGGCGTCGCTGATGACCCAGATCCCGCACACCAGCGCAGCGCAGACCGTAAGCCGCCTGTGCGGCTCGTCCATGAGCGCCCTGCACACGGCTGCGCAAGCGATCATGACCGGCAACGGTGACGTTTTCGTCGTCGGCGGCGTCGAGCATATGGGCCACGTGAGCATGATGCACGGCGTTGACCCTAACCCGCACATGTCGCTGTATGCGGCGAAAGCCTCGGGCATGATGGGTTTGACCGCTGAAATGCTGGGCAAGATGCACGGCATCAGCCGCGAGCAGCAGGACGCGTTTGCCGTGCGCTCGCACCAATTGGCCCACAAGGCGACGATCGAAGGCAAGTTCAAGGACGAAATCATCCCGATGCAGGGGTATGACGAAAACGGCTTCCTGAAGATTTTCGACTACGATGAAACTATTCGTCCAGATACCACCCTGGAAAGCCTGGCGGCGTTGAAACCTGCTTTCAACCCGAAAGGCGGCACAGTGACTGCTGGCACTTCGTCGCAAATCACCGATGGTGCTTCGTGCATGATCGTGATGTCGGCGCAGCGGGCCAAAGACTTGGGTCTGGAGCCGTTGGCCGTGATCCGTTCGATGGCGGTTGCGGGTGTGGACCCTGCAATCATGGGCTATGGTCCAGTACCGGCTACGCAAAAAGCGTTGAAGCGTGCGGGCTTGAGTATGGCCGATATCGACTTCATCGAGCTCAACGAAGCTTTCGCTGCACAGGCCCTGCCAGTGCTGAAAGATTTGAAAGTGCTCGACAAGATGAATGAGAAGGTTAACCTGCACGGCGGTGCCATCGCCCTGGGTCACCCGTTTGGTTGTTCAGGTGCGCGTATCTCCGGCACTTTGCTCAATGTAATGAAGCAAAATGGCGGCACCTTCGGGTTGTCCACCATGTGCATTGGTCTTGGCCAGGGCATTGCCACCGTCTTCGAACGCGTCTAAGCGTTGCGTTGATGGAAGCCGGGGCCTTGTGCCCCGGTTTTTGTTTTTAGGCGTTTTTATTTTTTTATTTTGCAGAGGGTCCGCAACATGCCGCTACAACCTGGGCTCTATCAACATTACAAAGGCCCTCAATATCGGGTATTCAGTGTGGCTCGCCATTCTGAAACCGAAGAGGATGTAGTGTTCTACCAAGCCCTGTATGGCGATTACGGCTTTTGGGTGCGCCCGCTGAGCATGTTCCTGGAGTCAGTCATCGTCGAGGGCGAACAGGTCCCGCGCTTTGCCCTGATTCAGGCCGAACCCAGCCTTTTTTCCCGGCCATAAGGCAAGGTCGCGCAGAACCCTGTGCTTGACCTCACCTTGTAGCCACTATATATAGCGGTGCCGCGTCAGGCGCGAACCGCCTTTCACTTCTAGAATTCAGGAATTTTCTGATCCATGGGCAAATCGCTGGTCATTGTGGAATCCCCGGCTAAGGCCAAGACCATCAACAAGTACTTGGGTAACGAGTACGTGGTGAAGTCGAGTATCGGCCATATCCGAGACCTGCCCACCAGCGGTTCGGCTAGCGCCAGCAAAGAACCGGCTGCCAAGCGTGGCAAGGCAGCGGCGGGCGAAGCGCCGGCCCTGTCGCCAAAAGAGAAGGCTCAGAAGCAGCTGATCTCGCGCATGGGCGTTGATCCCGAACATGGCTGGAAAGCCAAGTACGAGATCCTGCCCGGCAAGGAAAAGGTCATCGAAGAGCTGCGCCGGCTCGCCAAGGATGCTGACACCATCTATCTCGCAACCGACTTGGATCGCGAGGGGGAAGCCATTGCCTGGCACCTGCGCGAAGCCATCGGTGGTGATGACACCCGCTACAAGCGCGTGGTGTTCAACGAAATCACCAAGAAAGCGATTCAGGAAGCCTTCTCCAAACCGGGCGAGCTGGATATCAACCGGGTCAATGCCCAGCAGGCTCGTCGCTTTCTCGATCGCGTCGTGGGTTACATGGTTTCGCCACTGCTGTGGGCCAAGGTTGCCCGTGGCCTGTCGGCTGGCCGTGTGCAATCGGTTGCGGTAAAGCTGGTAGTTGAGCGTGAGCGCGAGATTCGTGCGTTCAATCCTGAAGAGTACTGGGAGATTCACGCCGATCTGGGCACTGCCAAAGGTGCGAAAGTGCGCTTTGACGTTGCCCGCGAAAAAGGCGAGGCCTTCAAGCCGCTGAACGAAGCTCAGGCCATGGCGGCGCTGGAGAAGCTCAAGGCTTCGAACTACAGCATCGTCAAGCGTGAAGACAAGCCGACCAGCAGCAAGCCGTCGGCACCCTTTATCACGTCCACCCTGCAACAGGCCGCGAGCAACCGCCTGGGCTACGGGGTGAAAAAGACCATGATGATGGCCCAGCGTTTATATGAAGCGGGCTACATCACGTACATGCGTACCGACTCCACCAACCTGTCGGCCGATGCGGTCGAAATGGCGCGCACCTACATTGAAGGCGAGTTTGGCGCTGACTACCTGCCGCCTGCACCGAACGTGTACAGCAGCAAGGAAGGCGCACAGGAGGCTCACGAAGCGATTCGTCCTTCTGACGTAAACCTGCACCCGAGCAAGCTGACAGGCATGGAGCGCGACGCTGAGCGCCTCTACGAGCTGATCTGGCGCCAATTCGTGGCGTGCCAGATGCTACCGGCCAAATACCTGTCGACCACCGTTACCGTGGCCGCTGGCGACTTCGAGCTGCGTGCCAAGGGCCGCATCCTCAAGTTCGACGGTTACACCCGTGTAATGCCACAGATTGCCAAGCCGGGCGACGACGATGTACTGCCGGACATGGCCCAGGGCGATGCGCTGAAACTGATCGAGCTCGATCCGAGCCAGCACTTCACCAAGCCGCCTGCGCGTTACTCCGAAGCCAGCCTGGTAAAAGAGATGGAAAAGCGCGGTATCGGTCGTCCTTCGACCTATGCGGCGATTATCTCGACCATTCAGGACCGTGGTTACGTGGCGTTGCATAACCGCCGCTTCTACTCCGAAAAAATGGGCGACATCGTTACCGAACGCTTGTCCGAGAGCTTCTCCGACCTGATGGACTACGGCTTTACCGCCGGTATGGAAGAGAACCTCGATGACGTGGCGCAAGGCGAGCGCGACTGGAAAAACGTGCTGGACGAGTTCTACGGCGACTTCAAGAAGAAACTCGAAGTAGCGGCAGCGCCGGAAGGCGGCATGCGTGCCAACCAGCCGGTGATGACGGATATTCCATGCAAGGAATGCGGTCGTCCGATGCAGATTCGTACGGCTTCGACTGGCGTGTTCCTGGGTTGCTCGGGTTACAGCCTGCCACCTAAAGAACGCTGCAAGGCCACGGTTAACCTGGTGCCGGGCGATGAAATCGCAGCGGACGACGAAGGCGAATCCGAATCCCTGGTGCTGTTGGGCAAGCACCGTTGCCCGATTTGCAGCACGGCAATGGATGCTTACCTGCTGGATGAGAAGCACAAGCTGCACATCTGCGGTAACAACCCGGATTGCGTGGGCTACGAAATCGAGGAAGGTAACTACCGCATCAAAGGCTACGAAGGTCCGAGCCTGGAATGCGACAAGTGCGGCAGCGAGATGCAGCTCAAGACTGGCCGTTTCGGCAAGTTCTTCGGTTGCACCAATGCGGAATGCAAGAACACCCGCAAACTGCTGAAAAGCGGTGAGGCGGCGCCACCGAAGATGGACCCGGTAAAAATGCCGGAGCTGAAATGCGAGAAGGTCAACGATACGTATATCCTGCGTGACGGTGCTTCGGGGTTGTTCCTGGCTGCGAGTCAGTTCCCGAAAAACCGTGAGACCCGTGCTCCGCTGGTGATCGAGATTGTGCCGCACAAGGACGAGATCGATCCCAAGTACCACTTCTTGTGTGAAGCGCCGAAGAAAGACCCGGATGGCCGCCCTGCGGTGATTCGTTACAGTCGCAAGACCAAAGAGCAGTACGTGCAGACTGAAGTGGATGGCAAACCGACTGGCTGGCGTGCGTTCTATGACGGCAAGAGCTGGAAGGTGGAAGACAAGCGTAAAGAAAAAGACGCTTGATCCGAGCTGATCGCTGAATAAAAAAACCGCGCAAGGGCTGCATGCCTTGCGCGGTTTTTTTTGCTTGCCAGTCCCGGCGTGGTTGTCGCCGCTGGAACACTGTTGTGGGAGCGGGCTTGCCCGCGATGGCATCGACATGGTTTGGCTGAAACACTGCAGCGCCTGCATCGCGGGCAAGCCCGCTCCCACAAGTGGCGGTGGGGAGCGTGGGCCTTGCGCCAGTACGGCCTGATCCCTGAGACTGTACCACCTGCCTTTATCCATTCGTTGTGGAGCGCCCCCATGGCTCACGAACTCTATACCCGCACCAATCAGAAGATCTATTTCGCTGGCCTGGCCCTGGAGGCCATGCACAAGGCAAGCGAAGGTCGGGCCATGAACGCCCAGGCGCTGGTTCAGGCTGAGCGCGAATCGGCGGTGTTCCACTTGTATGGGGCGCTGCTTGGATTGTGTCATGAGATCGCGGGCTTCTATCGTCTGCCCCAGGCCAATGCGCCGCGGGTCGAGCTGCTGCTTACTCAGGCAGTACTGGACGAGAAGGCCATCCCCGAGCTGGCAGAGCTGGTTGAACTGGCGCATGCGCCGCAAACCTGGCTGGCACAGCTGGTTGCCACCCATGCAGCGCTGTATCAGCCGCTGCAGGCGCCGAAGAAGGTCAAGGCTGACGTGTTCCAGCCTTTGATCGTAGCGGTCAATCTGGAAGACGAGACGCCTCAGGAGCTGAGCCGCGAAACCATGGAAGAGTGGCGCCAGAACCTGAAAAGTCTGGCTATCCGGTTCCGTGATGGACTCAATGAGTGCTAGGGGTCAAAATCGAGACGGTACAGTCATTCATCAGTCTGTAATGCAAAGCGCTGCAGATCCTGGGAATTTTCCACGGGATGGCTGATATACTCCCGCGCTTTCGTGGAGAACAAATTTATATGCCAACGTCCTTTCTAGAAATTGTCGAGTTGCCAGACGGCCGCATCGAGTTGCGCCGTGCTGAGGACGAAGGGTCTTTGGTAACGCTGAACTTTTCTGAAGATGCCAAGGCCTTTCTTCAGGGTCAGCACGTAGAGGTGGCCAAGGCCATGCTTAGCGTCGGTGTGCAGATGGCGGGGCGGCTGGCCGAAGGCGAGCTCGAGAAAGATGACGGGCCGCGCATTCTTCATTAAGCGGCCTTGAATCCTGTGCCACAACCGGCCACTGCACTCTGCATTGGCGCTGTGGCAGCGCAAGTGATTTAGCCCAAGCGAATATTCAAGCTTTGCCCGTGGCCGGTGCGTGCTGCGCCGATCAGTTGTTGGCGCGCGGCGCTGGTCAGCGGGTTGATCCAGCTGACCACGGTGTGGCTACGGCCCAGGCGCAGCGCTTCGCAGGTGAGTTGCAAGGCGCTTTTATTGCCGTTGGGTTGCAGCAGCAAAATACGTTCGCGGTTCAGCCCGGCATCGCGCAGCCAGCTTTGAGTCAGGCTGGCGGGCGGGGCGATGAGGGTCAGCCAGCGGGCGTTTTGATGCTCGCTCAGTTCGCGCAGCATGGGCGCCAGCAGGTTCAGGCAGTTTCCGGCAGCACCACGCAGCGACAGCTCACTGAATACTTCAGGTTCGGCGCTCCAGGGTGAATCGAGCACGTCCTTGATCGCAGGGGGCATGGGTTGCGCCATGAACGCTTCGAACAGGGTCAGTTGTGCGGGCAGCGGGGTGTGTGGGAACTGCATGACGCCTCCTATTAGCGGCGAATAACGCCGACGCTCAGGCCTTCAATGACCAGTTCCTGCTCCTTGAGATTGACTTCAATGGGGGCAAAATCCGGGTTTTCAGCGATAAGCCAGACTTTGCTGCCTTCGCGCTTGAAGCGTTTTACGGTGACTTCGTCATCGATGCGGGCCACCACGATCTGGCCGTTGCGTGCTTCGCGGCAGGTATGAACCGCCAGCAGGTCGCCATCAAAGATGCCGACGTCCTTCATGCTCATGCCCTGGACCCGCAGCAGGTAATCGGCCCGCGGGTGGAAGAAGGTCGGATTGATGTTGCAGGACTCTTCGACATGTTCCTGTGCCAGGATCGGCGCGCCGGCAGCAACACGGCCAATGATGGGCAGGGTGGATTCGTCCGCCTTGGCTTCAAAGCCGGGGATACGAATGCCGCGCGAGGCCCCCGGGGTCATCTCGATGGCACCCTTGCGGGCAAGGGCCTTGAGGTGCTCTTCGGCAGCGTTGGGGGACTTGAAACCCAGTTCCTGTGCGATCTCGGCACGGGTGGGCGGGTATCCGTTGTCATCCAGGCATCGCTTGATGAAGGCCAGGATCTCAGCTTGGCGTGGCGTCAGTTTTAGCATGTTGATCGCTCTGTCTTTTTATACAGTGACTGGGATTATATACAGTGAAGGCGTATTGGCAATCACCCATTTCCAGCAGTCCGCTGGACGGTCGTCAATAAGTGGCTTGGCCCGTACCTTATCAGTTGGGGCAGGGCTGGCCGAGGCTGTGGTTAAATGCGAAACCGCCCGGTCGCAAAACGAATAGGTCATCTTGACTTTTTACAAGCTGAAACGTATGTTTCAAACAAGTGTTTAAATGCATGTCAGGCGGAGTAGTCATGGCCCAGTCGGAAACCGTTGAACGTATCCTTGATGCTGCCGAGCAGCTGTTCGCGGAAAAAGGGTTTGCTGAAACCTCGTTGCGGCTGATTACCAGCAAGGCCGGGGTCAACCTGGCGGCAGTCAATTACCATTTCGGTTCGAAGAAAGCGTTGATCCAGGCAGTTTTTTCGCGCTTTCTGGGGCCTTTTTGCGCCAACCTCGATCGTGAACTGGAGCGCCGTCAGGGCAAGCCGGAGAACCGTCCGACCCTTGAAGAGTTGCTGGAGATGCTGGTCGAGCAGGCGCTGGTGATTCAGCCGCGCAGTGGCAACGACCTGTCAATCTTCATGCGCTTGCTGGGGTTGGCGTTCAGTCAGAGCCAGGGCCATTTGCGCCGTTATCTCGAAGATATGTACGGCAAGGTGTTCCGTCGCTATATGTTGCTGGTCAACGAAGCTGCCCCGCAGATCCCGCCCATCGAGCTGTTCTGGCGCGTACATTTCATGTTGGGTGCGGCGGCTTTCAGCATGTCCGGGATCAAGGCATTGCGTGCCATTGCCGAGACCGATTTTGGGGTCAATACCTCGATCGAGCAGGTGATGCGTCTGATGGTGCCGTTTCTGGCGGCCGGCATGCGTGCCGAGAGCGGTGTTACCGACCCGTCGATGGCCAGTGCCCAGCTTCGCCCTCGCAGCAAAACCGCGCCGGTCACCGCCAAGGTTTGACCTGCTGCGGGTGGGCGCGGCAGCTTTGTTCCGCTAAGCTAGCTGCCATGCCCAGCCCTGACTTGTTCCCGTCTGTCGATTCGCTGCTGCCTCTCTGGAGTGCGGCGTGCAGGCCCGTGCCTGCGTATCCGGGCCGGGTAACAAGCGCTCTCTTTCTAAAGGATTTCCCATGAGTTCTGCCTTGCAAGGCTCCTTGATGGTGGACGTCGCCGGTACCTGGCTGACGGCTGAAGACCGGCAATTGTTGCGCCAGCCTGAAGTGGGCGGTTTGATCATCTTTGCCCGCAATATCGAGCACCCGCGCCAGGTGCGTGAGTTGAGTGCATCTATTCGGGCAGTGCGCCCGGACCTGCTGCTGGCGGTCGATCAGGAAGGCGGTCGGGTGCAGCGCTTGCGTCAGGGCTTTGTGCGCCTGCCTGCCATGCGCGCGATTGCCGACAACTCCAATGCCGAGTACCTGGCCGAGCAATGCGGCTGGATCATGGCCACTGAGGTTTTGGCCGTGGGCCTGGACTTGAGCTTTGCCCCGGTACTGGACCTGGATTACCAGCGCAGTGCCGTGGTCGGCAGCCGTTCTTTCGAAGGTGATCCTGAACGCGCAGCGGTATTGGCCGGGGCTTTTATTCGCGGGATGAACGACGCCGGCATGGCTGCTACCGGTAAGCATTTTCCGGGGCATGGGTGGGCTGAAGCTGATTCTCATGTAGCCATTCCGACTGATGAGCGCAGCCTTGAGCAGATCCGCGCCCATGACCTGGTGCCATTTGCCCGCCTGAGCAAGCAGTTGGCGGCAGTGATGCCGGCCCATGTGATTTACCCACAGGTAGACAGCCAGCCCGCAGGTTTCTCCCGTCGCTGGTTGCAGGATATTTTGCGCGGTGAGCTGCAATTTGACGGTGTTATCTTCAGTGACGACCTGTCGATGGCCGGTGCCCATGTGGTGGGTGATGCCGCCAGCCGCATCGAGGCTGCCCTGTCGGCCGGTTGCGATATGGGGCTGGTGTGCAATGATCGTGCAGCAGCAGAACTGGCCCTCAGCGCTGCGCAGCGCCTGAAGGTGACGCCGTCGCCACGGATTGCGCGCATGCGTGGCCAAGCCTGGGCCAGCACCGACTATCGGCAGAGCCCGCGCTGGCTGGTGGCGATGGGCGCACTCAAAGATGCTCAATTAATTGATTAAGGGATCGGCCTCAATGACGGTTTATGCAATTATCGGCGGCACGGGTCTGACTCAGCTCGAAGGGCTGACCATTAGTCGTTCACTGGCCCTGGATACGCCTTACGGTCCGACTTCGGCAGATATCCAGATCGGTGAGTTTGGCGGCCGCGAAGTATTGTTCCTGGCCCGTCATGGCCATCCGCACCGGGTGCCGCCGCATCAGGTCAACTACCGCGCCAACCTGTGGGCTTTGAAGCAGGCCGGGGCCGAAGCGATCCTGGCGGTAAATGCCGTGGGCGGAATTCATATGGCCATGGGTACCGGGCATTTTTGCGTGCCGCATCAGCTGATCGACTACACCAGCGGCAGGGAACATACCTATTTCGCCGGTGACCTGGAGCATGTGACCCATATCGACTTCAGCTATCCCTACACCGAGTCGTTGCGTGAGCAGTTGATCGGCGCGCTGGCGGCCGAGGGTTGTTCCTACAGCAGCCACGGTGTTTATGCGGCAACTCAAGGCCCGCGTCTTGAGACGGTGGCTGAAATCGCCCGTCTTGAGCGTGACGGCTGCGATATCGTGGGCATGACCGGCATGCCGGAAGCGGCGCTGGCCCGTGAGCTGGAACTGGATTACGCGTGCCTGGCGCTGGTGGTCAACCCGGCGGCGGGCAAGTCGACGGCAATTATCACCATGGCCGAAATCGAGCAGGCGCTGCATGACGGCATGGGTAAGGTGAAGGCGACGTTGGCGCGGGTGCTGGCGGGCTGATACTCACCCATCCCCTGTGGGAGCGGCGGTGCGACGATTCGACTTGCTTGCGATGGTATCGCCTTGGTGTGTCAGATAAATCTGGTCGCCTGCATCGCGAACAAGTCGAATTGTCGCACCGCCGCCCCATATTGAATCTCAGCGTTTTTCAGTTTTAGGCGGCAGCGGCGCAAACAAGGCGTCGATATCATCGTCCTGCAGTTTCCAGTCCCCGGCTATGCGCCCGTCGAGTACGCCTGCAGCCAAATCCGATTTTTCCTGCTGCAAGTGCTGGATTTTCTCTTCGACAGTGCCGCGGGCAATCATCTTGTACACAAACACCGGTTTTTCCTGGCCAATACGATAGGCACGGTCGGTGGCCTGGTTTTCCGCCGCCGGGTTCCACCATGGATCGTAGTGAATCACCGTGTCCGCTTCGGTGAGGTTCAGGCCGACGCCGCCCGCCTTGAGGCTGATCAGGAAAATCTGCAACGTGCCGCTCTGGAAGTCCTTGACCGGGGTGCGGCGGTCGCGGGTTTGCCCGGTGAGGATGGCGTAGCTCACCTTGCGTTTTTTCAGTTCGGCCTCGATCAGGGCCAGCATCGAGGTGAACTGGGAAAACAGCAGGATGCGCCGACCCTCGGCAAACAGTTCTTCGAGCATCAGCATCAGGCTGTCGAGCTTGCCCGAGGTGCTGCCTTTTTTCGGCGGGGTGTCGCTGACCAGGCGCAGGTCACAGCACACCTGACGCAGTTTGAGCAGCGCTTCAAGAATAATGATCTGGCTGCGCCCGACACCCTTGCGGGTGATTTCATCGCGCACTTTTTTGTCCATCGCCAGGCGCATGGTTTCGTATACGTCACGCTGCGCTTCGTTGAGATCGACCCAGTGGATGATCTCGGTCTTGGGCGGCAGTTCAGTGGCGACCTGTTCTTTGGTGCGACGCAGCAAAAACGGTTTGATCCGCGCATTCAGATGCTGCAGGCGCTCGTTGTTGCCCTGGCGCTCGATCGGCACGCGGTAGTTGCGGTTGAAGGCCTTGACGTCCCCCAGCCAGCCGGGCAGCAGAAAGTGGAACAGTGACCACAGCTCGCCCAGGTGGTTTTCCAGCGGGGTGCCGCTCAAGCACAGGCGTTGCCGTGCAACCAGCTCACAGGCGGCCTGGGTGGCCTTGCTGCCGGGGTTCTTGATGTACTGGGCTTCGTCCAGAATCAGGATGTGCAGGGGCAGTTTGGCCAGATGTTCTATGTCCTTGGGCAGCAAGGCGTAGGTGGTGAGGATCACGTCGTAGTCGTTGAGGTGCGCAAAGTGTTTTTTGCGCGTGGCGCCATACAGCGCCAGTACCTTGAGCTGCGGGGTAAAGTGCGCCGCTTCGTCGAGCCAGTTGGGGATCAGACTGGTGGGCATCACCACCATGGCCGGGCGATCGAGGCGACCGGCATTTTTTTCGCAGAGGATATGCGCCAGGGTCTGCAGGGTCTTGCCCAGGCCCATGTCGTCGGCCAGTACGCCGCCGACCTCCAGCTGGCGCAGGGACTGCATCCAGCTCAGGCCTTCGAGCTGGTAGGGGCGCAAGTTGGCGTTGAGCCCTGCGGGGGCTTCGACGCTAAAGTCCTTGATATCACGCAGGCGTTGGGCAAAGCCGCGAATCTGTTCGCCGCCTTCCCAGCGCAGGGGCAGGGCATCCAGTGCGTTGAGGCGCAGGGCGTCGGCGCTTTTGATTCGCAGCGAAGTGGCATCCGGCTCGCCCAGGTAAAATTCGTCCAGGGTCGCCAGTACTGGCTTCAAACGCCCGAATGGCAGGGCAACCTGCAGCGGGCCTTGGCCGCTGGCGGGGTTGGCCGGAATATTCACCAGGATCAGCTCGTCATCCCGGCGCCGTGCAAGTTTCTCGGGGTTGAGCAGGTCGTTGTGCGAACGCATCAGGTTCAGCAGGATCGGCAGCAAACTCAGGTGCTGACCATTGACCACAATCCCCAGTTCCAGGTCGAACCAGTCCCGCTCAGGGGCCTCGTCAACATTGGCGTACCAGTCTTCGACCGGGCTCAGGTCGAAGCCGAAATCCTCATCGATCTGCAGTTCCCAGCCTTGCTCGCGCAGGCCCTGCAACTGGTTGAGGGTGAAATTCAGCCAGGCACTGTCATTGACCAGCTCAAACAGTTCGCCAGCACTTTCAGGCAGGGCCTTGCTCTGGCGGGTGGCAATCTTGAAGCCCAGGCTGCGCAGTTGCTCGCGGTAGCGGTTTTCTGCCTGCGGCTGGCGCTTGATCCGCAGGATCTGCTGTTCCTGGCGCAGCAGGATATCGGCGTTCTTTTGCCCGCTGACGTAGTGGTCAAGGTAGTTGAACGACAGGGCGGCGCGGTGCTGGATATAGCGTTGCATCTTGCCGTTGCGTGGCTCGAAGGCGCTGAACTCGGCGCTGGCCAGCCACAGGCGCGGTACCGGCTGTATATCGTCGATCAATTGCTCGGGCAGGTTATTGGGGCGACGTGAATCGAGTACGGCCTGGAGTTTCTCCAGAAGCTCGGCATCCTGAGCGGCGGCGGGGTAATTCAAGGTTTCTTCGATCTTCAGTAAGACGGCAGCGGTGTGCTTGCAATTGATGCGTACCGGGCAGGTGCAGGTGGCGTCCACCAAAAGCAGTGTGCCTTTGGCGGATTCGCGCAAATGTATGGTCTGACGGTAGGTGTTTTCGCCTGAGCCCTGACAACTGGCAGTGATCATGCTGTCGCCGATTGTGGCGATTCTGACGCGATTTTCCTTGGCGTAGCGGCGGCCACGCTCAAGGCTTTGCTCTTTGAAGCGACTGACCCAGGTCGGTGCCAGGGGTTTGGTCAGTCGCGGGTTCTGGCTCAGGGGCATGGGCATTTCATTCAGGCAGTCTTCGGCGTCAGGCGTTCAAACAGCGCCTCAATGTTATTGAAGCGTTCTTCCGGGCGTTCCATGGGAACCATAAATTTGAACAGGGTTGCGCCTTCGAATTTGTAGCGGTTGGGCTGGCCCTGGATCAGTTTGATCAGCACCATCGGGTCAACCGGAGTATCGGCGGCAAATTCGATACGTCCGCCTTGCGGCCCGGCATCAACCTTTTTGATACCCAGTTGCTCGGCCTGCAATTTGAGCAGGGTGATACGCACCAGATTCTTGGTCGGCTCAGGCAGCAGGCCGAAACGGTCGATCATCTCCACCTGCAGGTCCTTGAGACCCTCTTCGTCGGTGGCCGAGGCGATGCGTTTGTACAGAATCAGTCGCGCATGCACATCCGGCAGGTACGCCTCGGGAATCAGCGCCGGTACGCGCAGGTTGATTTCCGGGCCACCTCCCAGCGGCTGGTCGAGATTGGGCTGTTCGCCCTTGCGGATCGACTTGACCGCACGCTCGAGCATTTCCATGTACAGGGTAAAGCCGACCGCCTGGATCTGGCCGCTCTGGCCATCACCGAGCAGTTCACCGGCGCCACGAATCTCGAGGTCGTTGGTGGCCAGGACAAAACCGGCCCCCAGGTCCTGAGTGTTGGCAATGGCTTCCAGGCGTTTTTGCGCGTCCCCGGTAATTTGCTGACGTGGTGGCGTCAGCAGGTAGGCATAGGCCTGGTGGTGACTGCGCCCGACGCGGCCGCGCAGCTGGTGTAGCTGTGCCAGGCCGAACTTGTCCGCACGCTCGATAATGATGGTGTTGGCGCTGGGCACGTCGATACCGGTCTCGATAATGGTCGAGGCAATCAGCACGTTGAAGCGCTTGTGATAGAAGTCGCTCATCACCTGTTCGAGTTCGCGCTCGCGCATCTGCCCGTGGCCGATGCCGATCCGTGCCTCAGGCACCAGCTCAGCCAGTTCGGCAGCGCATTTCTCGATGGTTTTCACGTCGTTGTGCAGGTAGTACACCTGGCCGCCGCGCAGCAGTTCACGCAGCAGGGCCTCTTTGACCGTGCTCTTGTTCTGCTCCATGACAAAGGTGCGCACCGACAACCGCCGCGCCGGAGGCGTGGCGATGATCGACAGGTCGCGCATGCCCGACACCGCCATATTCAGCGTGCGCGGGATGGGCGTGGCGGTGAGGGTGAGGATATCGACTTCACTGCGCAGGGCCTTGAGCACTTCTTTCTGGCGCACCCCGAAGCGGTGTTCTTCGTCGATGATCACCAGGCCCAGATTCTTGATCTTGACATCGTCCTGCAGCAGCTTGTGGGTGCCGATAACGATATCGATCTTGCCTTCAGCCAGATCAGCCACGGCCTGGTTGATTTCCTTGGCCGACTTGAAGCGGCTCATCACCTCGACCGTTACCGGCCAATCGGCGAAACGGTCGCGGAAGCTGTTGTAGTGCTGCTGGGCAAGCAGAGTGGTGGGCACCAGAATGGCCACCTGACGCCCGCCATGCACGGCAATAAAGGCTGCGCGCATGGCCACTTCGGTTTTGCCGAAACCCACGTCGCCGCACACCAGGCGGTCCATCGGCTTGGGCGACAGCATGTCGGCGCGCACAGCTTCGATGGTGGTTTGCTGGTCCGGGGTTTCTTCAAACGGGAAGCCGGCACTGAACGTCGCATAATCGGCTTTCGGGTCGGCAAATGCATAGCCTTCACGGGCAGCACGGCGAGCGTAGATATCGAGCAGTTCAGCGGCCACATCACGCACTTGCTCGGCAGCCTTGCGCTTGGCTTTTTGCCAGGTTTCCGAGCCCAGGCGGTGCAGCGGCGCCAGCTCATCATCACTGCCGGTGTAGCGGGCGATCAGGTGCAGGTTGGCCACGGGCACATAGAGCTTGGCGCCCTCGGCATATTCCAGGGTCAGGAACTCGGCGACCTGATTGTCCACTTCCAGGGTTGCCAGACCCTGATAGCGGCCCACACCGTGGTCGATATGCACCACCGGCGCGCCTTCGCGCAGCTCGGTAAGGTTCTTGATCACCGCATCGTTATTGGCGTCGGCGCGTTTTTCGCGACGCCTGCGTTGCATCACGCGCTGGCCGAACAACGGGCTTTCGGCGATCAGTGCCAATGCCGGGTCGTCCAGCAGCAGGCCTTCATCCAGCGGGGCGATGGTGATGGCCAGGCGGTGTTTGCTGGCGACGAAATCGGGCCAGCTGTCGACGGTTTTTGGCCGCAGCTTCAAGCGTTCGAGCAGTTCGAGCAGGACTTCACGGCGACCCGCTGACTCGGCGGTAAACAGCACGCGGCCTTCAAACTGCTCAAGAAAACCTGCCAGGGCCTGCAGCGGCTGATTGGCCTTGGCTTCGATGGCCAGGTTGGGCAGTGGCTGTGCCGGGAAGCGTTCACGGCTGCTACCGGTGTCGATGTCATCCTGGCTGGCGACTACTCGTGGCCAGCTTTTCAGGCGGGCAAAGCAGTCTTCTACTGGCAGGAACAACTCGGCAGGGGGCAGCAACGGGCGCGACGGGTCGATACGGCGTTCTTCGTAACGGTTGCGTACATCAGACCAGAAGTTCTCGGCTGCCTGCTCGATACCCGGCAGGGAGAACACCTGGGTGTCCCCCGGCAAATAGTCGAACAGGGTCGAGGTTTCGTCGAAAAACAGCGGCAGGTAGTACTCGATACCCGCCGGGGTAATCCCGCTGGTCAAGTCCTGGAAAATCGGGCAACGGCGAAAGTCCACGTCAAAGCGCTCGCGGAAGCGGGCCTTGAAGCGGGTGACGGCGTCTTTTTGCAGCGGAAATTCGCGGGCCGGCAACAGGCGTACCGATTCGACCTTGTCGATGGAGCGCTGGTTTTCCGGGTCGAAGGTACGCAGGGTCTCGATTTCGTCGTCGAACAGGTCGATCCGGTAGGGCAGCTTGCTACCCATCGGGAACAGGTCGATCAGCGCCCCGCGCACGGCGAATTCGCCATGCTCATACACCGTGTCCACACAGCGATAGCCACTGGCCTCAAGCCGCGTGCGCATCTGCTCAACATCCAGCTTCTGGCCGATATCCAGCACCAGGCTGCTGCCGAGCAGGAACTTGGTGGGGGCCAGGCGATGTAGGGCGGTGGTGATCGGCACTACCAAAACGCCATGACTCAGCTCCGGCAGCCGATACAGGCTGGCGATGCGCTGGGAGATGATGTCCTGGTGCGGCGAGAACAGGTCGTAGGGCAAGGTTTCCCAGTCGGGGAAATGCAGCACCGGCAACTCGGGGGCAAAGAACCTCAGTTCCTGCTCAAGGCGTTCGGCACTTTGGCTGTCGGCGGTCAGCAGCAGGGTGAAGCGCTTGGCGGCGCTGGCGGCCTCGGCAATCGCGAGGCTCAGGGCAGCACCGGGCAGGTTGCTCCAGTGCTGTTTACCTGCCGTAGCAGGGAGTTTCGGTAGACGCAGGACGGGCACGGAAGGTTGAGCTCCAAGCGTTGCGACAAAGTCGGCAAGTGTAACGGGCCAGAGGGCTGGCTGTCAGTTGCAGTCTTTAACGGGGGGCGCAAATCAGCGCCTGTTACTCAACATGGGGGTGCCAGAGGGGCTGCGCAAGGGCGACGGGCCGGTAAAAAGGCCAGTGTTAAAAAAATATTCGCCTATATTTACTGGAGCTTAATCGTTTCAGTAAATGCGTGTGACAGGCGTGCATTGCCCCTGCATGGGTGCAGCGGCATAATGTAGCCCCTTTTTTCAGCCCCTACATGTGGAAGGTTCCCGTGACTCAGAAGCCCGACCAGTGTCTTGGTGAATGGATCGACCGTGAAGCACTCGCAGAAGCGATGATTCCGCTTATCGGTCAGCTATACCGCAATAACAATGTGGTTAGCTCGATCTATGGCCGCAGCCTGATCAACCGTTCAGTCATTGCGATTCTCAAGGCTCACCGCTTTGCTCGCCATCGTCAGTCCGATGATATCGAATTGTCCGTGCACGAAACTTTCCCGCTGCTCAAGGCAATGAGCGAGCTCAAGCTCGGCGCTGCTTCGGTAGATCTGGGCAAGCTGGCCGTCAAGTTCAAGGCCGAAGGCAATGGCCGTACGGCTGAGCAGTTTGTGCGTGAAGAGCTGGCCGATGTTGTAGGTCAACAAAACGCTTCTGCACGTAAAGGCACCGACGTTGTGCTGTACGGCTTTGGTCGTATCGGCCGTCTGCTGGCGCGCATCCTGATCGAAAAAACCGGTGGTGGCGACGGTCTGCGTCTGCGCGCCATTGTTGTGCGCAAAGGCGCCGACAACGATCTGGTCAAGCGTGCAAGCCTGCTGCGTCGTGACTCGGTACATGGCCCGTTCGATGGCACCATCGTGGTCGATGAAGCCAACAACACCATCACCGCCAACGGCAACCTGATCCAGGTTATCTACGCGAAAAACCCTACCGAGGTGGATTACACCCAGTACGGTATTCAGAACGCCCTGCTGGTGGACAACACCGGTGTATGGCGTGACGCCGACGGCCTGGGCCAGCACTTGCAGTGCCCTGGTATCGACCGTGTAGTGTTGACCGCGCCGGGCAAAGGCAAGCTGAAGAACATCGTTCACGGCATCAACCACGGCGAAATCACCGCGGACGACAAGATCGTTTCGGCGGCATCCTGCACCACCAACGCCATCGTGCCGGTGCTCAAGGCTGTCAACGACAAGTTCGGCATCGTCAACGGCCACGTTGAAACGGTTCACTCGTACACCAACGACCAGAACCTGATCGACAACTTCCACAAGGGCGATCGCCGTGGTCGTTCTGCTGCGCTGAACATGGTGATCACCGAGACCGGTGCTGCGACCGCTGCTGCCAAGGCCCTGCCTGAGCTGGCTGGCAAGCTGACCGGTAATGCGATTCGCGTTCCAACGCCAAACGTGTCGATGGCTATTCTCAACCTGAACCTTGAGAAGCCGGCTACCCGTGAAGAAATGAACGAGTACCTGCGTCACATGGCGCTGCACTCCGATCTGCACAAGCAAATCGACTTCGTGAGCTCGCTGGAAGTGGTTTCCACTGACTTCGTAGGTTCGCGTCACGCCGGTGTGGTGGATGCTGAAGCCACTATCTGCAATGACAACCGCGTTGTGCTGTACGTTTGGTACGACAACGAATTCGGTTACAGCTGCCAGGTAGTACGCGTTATGGAAGACATGGCCGGGGTAAACCCGCCAGCGTTCCCGCGCTAAGCAACTGCCGTAACTGAAAACGCCCCGACTGGTTCGGGGCGTTTTTGTGTGTGCAGCAAAAAAGCTGGGGGAAAAACTCGGTACATACCCTGTGGGAGCGGGCTTGCTCGCGATTTGAGCGCCGCGGTTTTTCAGCCAGATCGCGTCGTTTACATCGCGAGCAAGCCCGCTCCCACAAGTTAAAGCGGCTTTTAACCGTTGCTTGGTACTGCCGCCTGCGCCGCACGCAACTGATGCTGATTGCCACGGAACAACACCACGGTAGCGATCAGGCCCAGCACCGCAGCACCGGTCAGCCACAGGCCGGGTGCGGCCTTGTTGTCCAGTACATGGATCAGGTAAGTACAGGCTGCAGGAGTAAAGCCACCAAAGGTCGCGGTCGCCAGGCTGTAGGCCAGGGAGAACCCGGTGGTGCGCACTTCAACCGGCATGATTTCGGTCAGGGCCACCACCATTGCGCCGTTGTACGAGCCGTACAGGAACGACAGCCACAACTCGACGATCAGCAGATGACTGAAACTCGGGTTGGCTACCAGCCAGGACAGCGCCGGGTAAGCGGTCAGAATTGCCAGAATGGTTGCCCCCAGCAGCAGCGGTTTGCGCCCTACCTTGTCGGACAGCGAGCCCATGACCGGCAGCCAGAAGAAGTTCGACAGGCCAATACATACCGTAACCAGCAAGGCATCGAAATCCGACAGGTGCAGCTCGGCCTTGCCGAAGGTCGGGGTATAGGCGGTGATCAGGTAGAACGACACGGTGGTCATCACCACCAACGCCATACCGCCCAGCACCAGGCCAAAGTTCTGGCCGACTGAACGCAGGATTTCACGCAGGGTAGGGTGATGTTTACGTGCTTCGAATTCAGGGGTTTCTTCCATCGAGCGGCGAATCACAAAGATCACCGGTACGATCATGCAACCCAGCAGGAACGGGATGCGCCAGCCCCATTCACCCATTTCCTCAGGGCTCAACCAGTGGTTGAGGCCAACCCCCAGCAAACCGGCGAACACCACGGCTGCCTGCTGGCTTGCAGATTGCCAACTGACGAAGAAGCCCTTGCGCCCTGGTGTGGCGATTTCCGCCAGGTACACCGACACGCCGCCCAGTTCCACGCCTGCGGAAAAGCCTTGCAGCAAGCGCCCAAGCAACACCAGCAGGGGCGCGGCAACGCCCAGGGTGGCATATCCCGGGACGCAGGCGATCAGCACCGTGCCCATGGCCATCAGGGCGAGGGTGATGATCAGGCCTTTACGCCGACCATGACGGTCAATATAGGCACCGAGAAAAATCGCACCCAGCGGGCGCGCCAGGAAGCCGGCACCAAAGGTAGCCAGGGCGAGCATCAATGAGGCAAAAGCGCTATCGCTTGGGAAGAAGGTTTTGGCAATGGCCGTGGCGTAAAAGCCGAAGACCATAAAGTCGAACATCTCTAGGAAGTTACCGCTGACAACACGAAAAATCGCCTTGCCTTTGCCCGTACTGGAGGCCATCAGAAATCACCCGCTCTTATCTGTTTTTATGCGTAATCCGTGTTTTTACTCGTCCACACTGCAAGGTCATGGCCTGCGCCATGGTGCAAAACAGTTTTGTAACCATATGTGTAACAAATTATGTAGGCAACATTTGTTGTCGCTACACGGGCGGGCTAGGGCCTTTGTGCGAGCAAGTCCAGGCGAAGCTTGTCGGGCAGGCCTTCGGGGGCAAGCCAGATGCCCAGGTAGGTTTTGGCCAATTGATGATTCTGGCTAGTGAAAATGACGGTGCCATTGCGCTCCAGGTTCAGCCCGCGCTGCGGGTTGTAGTCCAGGGCGTAGCGATCACCGCGCTTGATATCACCGAAGCTGGCTTGCAGTTCCTTCAGTGGCGCGTCGAGCTTGGCCAGGGTGGTTGCAGATTGCTGGCGTTTGAGAATGGTGGCAGATGCCTGGGTGATATCGCTGTGTTCAAGATCGCGCAAGTAGAACAGTTCAAGGCGCAGGTCGCGTTGTTCGTCAAAGGCCTGTTGCGGGTTGGTGCCGGGTCGGGTGTAGAGGGCGGCGGCGTAGATATCGGCCCATAGATAGGTCAGTACGATCTGGCCCTTGCGCTCCATTGGCTGTGCGCCGGCTCGTACCTGGGCGTCGAAGTTGGCTTCCTTTAACTGTGCGGAGTCGTCTGCCAGGCTGGTGGCGCTGTACAGCAACACAAGAACGATCAACAACTGGCGCATGGTGGTGGGCTCTGATCGGTGGGTTGATAGAGGTTATGTCAGATTCTGATTTTGATGTAGTGAACACAAAAATAGCCAACGACCAGACCAAGGGTTAATGTTCGCGGCGGTCAGGCTTCTATAGACTGTGCCCCACGTTTTGATCCTTCATGGCGCTGGCCGCGACATGATTTAGCCGTAGGTGCCCAAAGCGGTGCCACGGCCTGTTCTGAGGAGTACGCATGGCTGTCTACAACTACGACGTAGTGGTACTGGGTTCCGGCCCGGCAGGAGAAGGTGCGGCAATGAACGCCGCTAAAGCAGGGCGCAAGGTCGCGATGGTCGATAGCCGGCGTCAGGTCGGTGGCAACTGCACGCACTTGGGCACCATCCCGTCCAAAGCCCTGCGTCACTCGGTTCGCCAGATCATGCAGTTCAACACCAACCCGATGTTCCGGGCCATTGGTGAGCCGCGCTGGTTCTCGTTCCCCGACGTTCTGAAGAGCGCAGAAAAGGTCATCTCCAAGCAGGTCGCTTCGCGCACGGGCTACTATGCGCGCAACCGTATCGACCTGTTCTTCGGCACCGGCAGCTTCACTGACGAGCAAACCATCGAAGTGGTCTGCGCCAACGGTGTTGTCGAAACCCTGATGGCCAAGCAGATCATCGTGGCCACTGGCTCGCGTCCTTATCGCCCGGCCGATATCGATTTCAGCCACTCGCGTATCTACGATAGCGACACCATCCTCAGCCTGGGCCACACCCCGCGCAAATTGATTGTTTACGGCGCTGGCGTGATCGGTTGCGAATACGCATCGATCTTCAGCGGCCTGGGGGTGTTGGTCGAACTGGTGGACAACCGCGAGCAACTGTTGAGCTTCCTCGATTCCGAGATCTCGCAAGCGCTGAGCTATCACTTCAGCAACAACAACATCACCGTGCGTCACAACGAAGAGTACGAGCGGGTTGAGGGCGTTGAAAACGGCGTGATCCTGCACCTCAAGTCGGGTAAGAAGATCAAGGCGGACGCCTTGCTCTGGTGCAATGGCCGTACCGGCAACACCGATCAGCTGGGTCTGGAAAACATCGGCATCAAGGCCAATGGCCGTGGCCAGATCACTGTGGATGAGAACTACCGCACCACCGTGCCGAACATCTATGCCGCAGGCGATGTGATCGGCTGGCCAAGCCTGGCCAGTGCTGCCCATGACCAGGGGCGTTCGGCCGCTGGCAGCATCGTCGACAATGGCAGCTGGCGCTTTGTCAATGACGTGCCAACCGGGATCTACACCATTCCGGAGATCAGCTCGATCGGCAAGAACGAGCAGGAACTGACCCAGGCCAAAGTGCCTTATGAAGTGGGCAAGGCATTCTTCAAGAGCATGGCTCGGGCACAGATTGCCGGTGAGCCCCAGGGCATGCTGAAAATCCTGTTCCACCGTGAAACCCTGCAAGTGCTGGGCGTTCACTGCTTCGGTTATCAGGCGTCAGAGATCGTGCATATCGGCCAGGCGATCATGAACCAGCCGGGTGAACTCAATACCCTGAAGTACTTCGTCAACACCACGTTCAACTACCCGACCATGGCTGAAGCCTATCGGGTAGCTGCTTACGACGGTCTTAACCGGCTTTTTTGAGCGGCTCCGGCCGGTGGCCTGAGCCGGCCGGGGAGACCGATTTCAGCCATTCCCGAGGGTGGCAGTGGCCAAACCGGGAAAGTCTGTAATCAGGCTATCTACGCCGAAGTCGGCGAGCCTGCGCATCAGCGCAGGTTCGTTGACTGTCCATACCGACACATGCAAACCCTGGCGCTGGGCCTTTTCCAGGCGTTCCGGTGTGCAGAGTGTCCAGTTCAGCGCCAACATCTCGCAGCCATAGTTCCGGGCGACCTTGATCGGGTCGAGCCAGGCATATTCGGCGACCAGTCCACGGGACAGATCCGGGGTCAATTCCAGCGCAGCCTTGAGCACTTCACGGGAACTTGAGGTCACGGTGACCTTGTCCATGATGCCGTGACGTACCGCCATCTCGCGAATGGCCAGTACGGTTGTTGCCGCACGGGTACGCGAAGCGCTTTTGACTTCCAGCTGCCAGTGCTCGAAATCGCACTTCTCAAACAGTTCTTCAAGGCGCGGGATCGGGCAGGGGTGCACCCAGCCCGGGCCGCCCTTGCGTGCGTCGTAGGTCGTCAGGTCAGCGGCGGTGTGCTCGATTACCTTGCCGCGTCGGTCGGTGGTGCGCTTGAGGGTAGGGTCGTGGATCACCATCAACTCGCCATCTCTGGACAGATGCAGGTCGAGTTCACAGCGACGAACGCCATGCTTGAGGCATTGCTCGAAGCTGGCAAGGGTGTTTTCCGGTGCTTCGCCTTTGGCGCCGCGATGGCCATAAATCAGGGTCACAATTGCTCCTTGTCTGTCGCGATCACAGCCTGAGTGTTTACTCGGCCGCGGGTTCGTTTTGTTCGCGGGCCAGGCGGCGTGCCTGAGCCTGTTTTTGCAAAATGTAGCGCGCCAGCAGTTGGCGCTGCGTGTCGGTAAGGGCTTCAAATTCGGTGTTGATTCGGTAGTCGTCATCTTGTGCCACGCAGTCGATGACTCGGGCACGCAGCAGCAAACCCAGAGCTTGCGGCATCAGCACCAGCTTGATTGAGAGGTGGCTGCCCGGTGTGCAGGCGTGGGGGTGATGAAACTCGATGCCGCCTTCAGACAGCTGTACCGGCTGCAATTCGCCGATCTTGCCGAGTACCGTTTGGGCAACGATCTGGCTCAGCAGCTCGACACGTTTGTTCAAGGTTTTCAGGTAGCTGGAAAGCGTGCGGTCGCGTTCGCTGATCTGGCGCAACAGGTGCTGGGACTCGAATTCACTCAGGTGCAGTTCACTGAGCAAATTGAATAACGGCGACGCATCCTGCAACACTTCGTCGCTCGCGGCTTCGGGGGCCGATAGCGGGGTTATTTCCAGTGCGATCATATCCTCGATACGGTAGTATTCGCGGCGATCTGCGTCATTTAATGTCGACATGGCGAACCCATGATGGCGGCTGTGGTCTGAGTGTAAAGCTGCTTATCAGGCCCCGCCACAAGGACGTCTTCTTTTCCCTCGAACAAGCCCCGACATGTTCAGACCTCTCTCTTTATTTATCGGCACGCGTTATACCCGTGCAAAGCGCCGCAATCATTTTGTGTCGTTCATTTCTCTGACTTCAATGATCGGACTTGCCCTTGGCGTGGTCGTGATGATTGTGGTGCTGTCGGTGATGAACGGCTTCGATCATGAGATGCGTACCCGCGTGCTGGGCATGGTGCCCCACGCGACCATCGTTGGTGATCAGCCGATCAGTGACTGGCAAGGCCTGGCCGCCAGGGTCAAGCAAAACCCCAAGGTGGAGGCGGTTGCGCCATTTACCCAGATGCAGGGTTTGCTGACCCATGATGGCAATGTGCAGAAAGTCCTGCTCAATGCCATCGACCCGGCGCAGGAGCGCAATGTCTCGATCATTGATCGATTCATGCAGCAGGGCCAGCTCGATTCGCTGACCCCTGGCAGCTTCGGCATCATCATCGGCGACAAGGCGGCGAAAAAGCTCGGTGTGGCGGTGGGCGACAAACTGACCTTTGTTGCACCCGAAGTCACCGTGACCCCGGCGGGCATGTTTCCGCGCATGAAGCGGTTTACCGTGCAGGGCATCTTCCATGTTGGCGCCGGTGAAATTGATGGCTATCTGGGCATCACCAACCTGCAGGATCTGGCGCGTTTGCAGCGCTGGAAACCCGATCAGGTACAGGGCCTGCGGCTGAAGTTCGATGACCTGTTCGAGGCGCCGCGTACCGCCTGGGAAATCGCCCAGCAGCTGGGCGAGAGTCAGTATTACGCTCGCGACTGGACCCGTACCCACGGCAACCTGTATCAGGCCATCCGTATGGAAAAAGCCATGATCGGCCTGCTGCTGTTACTGATTGTGGCCGTTGCCGCCTTCAACATCATTTCCACGCTGGTGATGGTGGTCAATGACAAGAAGGGCGATATCGCCATCCTGCGTACCCTGGGGGCGACGCCGGGCACGATCATGGCCACCTTTATGGTGCAAGGCACCGTGATCGGTGTGGTCGGCACCGCCATCGGTGCGGTGGTCGGGATGCTTGCCGCGCTGAATGTCAGCGCCGCGATCTCGGCCCTTGAAGGCCTGATCGGGCATAAGTTTCTCAATGCCGACGTGTATTTCATCGACTACCTGCCGTCGCAATTGCAGGCGCAGGACGTGTTGATGGTGTGCGGTGCGGCATTGCTTCTGAGTTTCCTCGCGACCTTGTACCCGGCCTGGCGTGCTGCGCGCACCCAGCCTGCGCAGGCGCTTCGTTATGAGTGAGTTGGGCATGAAAGAACAAGCAGTGTTGAGTTGCCGCGACCTGGGCAAGTCCTACGAGGAAGGCCCGGAATCGGTGGTTGTGCTGTCGGGCCTGCAGCTTGAGCTGCACCCCGGTGAGCGGGTAGCGATTGTCGGCACCTCGGGCTCGGGCAAAAGTACCTTGCTCAACTTGCTCGGCGGCCTTGATACCCCAACCTCCGGCAGCGTGTGGCTGGCAGGTGAAGAGTTGTCGGCACTGGGTGAAAAGGCCCGTGGCCTGCTGCGTAACCGCTCGCTGGGTTTCGTCTACCAGTTCCACCACTTGCTGCCCGAGTTCACTGCGCTGGAAAACGTCTGCATGCCGCTGTTGATCGGCAAGACGGCGATCCCCGAGGCCCGTGAGCGAGCCACTGCGTTGTTGACCCGTGTCGGTCTGGGCCATCGCCTGGAGCACAAACCGTCGGAACTGTCAGGTGGTGAGCGTCAGCGTGTGGCGATTGCCCGTGCCCTGGTCAACAAGCCGGGGCTGGTGATGCTCGACGAGCCGACCGGCAACCTTGATTCGCACACTGCCCAGGGCATTCAGGATTTGATGCTGGAACTCAGCACCTCGATGCGCACGGCGTTCCTGGTGGTGACCCACGACATGAACCTGGCCCGCCAGATGGATCGCGTGCTGCACCTTCAGGAAGGTCGCCTGACCACGATCTGATCGGCTAGTACCCGGCGCCTGCCAGCGGGCGTCGGGTCTTCAATTTTTATACGGTGCCCGCGAATGTTCAGACCGTTATCGATTTTTATCGGCACGCGCTATACCCGCGCCAAGCGCCGCAATCGTTTTGTTTCGTTTATCTCCATGACATCGATGATCGGCCTCGCCCTCGGTGTGCTGGCGATGATCGTGGTGTTGTCGGTGATGAACGGTTTTCAGCGTGAAATGAGTAACCGCATCCTCGGCATGGTGCCCCATGCGACCATCGTTGGCGTCAAGCCGATCGATGACTGGCGCCCGGTGGCCGAGGCGGCAATGAAAAACCCTGAAGTCACGGCCGCCGTACCGTTTACCGAACTGGACGGCATGCTGTCATTCAAGGGGTCGATGCAGCCGATCCAGATCAGCGGTATTGATCCGGCGCAGGAAGGCAAGGTGTCGATCGTCACCCAGCACATTGTGCAGGGCAGCCTTGAGGAGCTGAAACCCGGCGAGTTCGGCGTGGTGCTGGGTGATCTGACGGCGCGGCGTTTTCGTCTGGCAGTGGGTGACAAGATTACTCTGATCGTGCCCGAGGCCAGCACTGCGCCGGGGGGGATTACCCCGCGCTTGCAGCGTTTGAATGTGGTGGGCATCTTCAAGGTCGGGGCTGAACTGGATGGCACCATGGGCCTGATCCATATGGCCGATGCTGCCGCCATTCAACACTGGGATGAAAACCAGGTGCAAAGCGTGCGCCTGGCAGTCAAGGATCTGTATGCGGCACCGCAAGTTTCGCAACAGGTTGCTGCGGGCCTCGGGGCGCAATACAAGGCGGACGACTGGACCCATACCCAGGGCAGCCTGTTCAGTGCCATGAAAATGGAAAAAACCATGATCGGTCTGTTGCTGCTGATGATCGTGGCCGTGGCGGCGTTCAATATCATTGCCACCTTGATCATGGTGGTGAACGACAAGGGTGCGGATATCGCGATCTTGCGCACCATTGGCGCGACGCCGCGGCAAATCATGGCCATTTTTATGGTGCAGGGCACGGTGATCGGTATCGTCGGCACCTTGATCGGTGGCGTGCTGGGGGTGATTGCGGCGCTCAATGTCAGCGAACTGGTGGGCTGGATGGAGCGGGTCACCGGGCAGCATATCTTCAGTTCCGACGTGTATTTCGTCAGTAACTTGCCGTCAGAGTTGCAAGGTGGCGATGTGGCATTGATCTGCGGTGCGGGTTTTGTGCTGAGCTTCCTGGCCACGCTGTATCCGGCGTATCGGGCGGCGAAAATCCAGCCTGCACATGCTTTGCGCTATTCCTGAGTATCGTCGTCCTTACCCTTATTTGTGTGAGCGGGCTCAAGTATTATTCGGCAGGTCAATCACAAACCGCGTGATCCCTGCCTGCGACTCACAGCGAATCTGCCCGCCATGGGCGCGAATGATCGACTGGGTGATCGCCAGCCCCAATCCAGCATGTTCACTGCTGCCTTCGCGCCGCGCCGGATCAGCCCGGTAAAACCGGTCAAACAGGCGTGGCAGCAGTTCTGCAGGAATCCCCGGACCCGTGTTCTCGATGCTGATGCTTACGCTGCTCGGCAAAGCCTCAATCAGTACCCTGATTGCGCCACCTGCCGGCGTGTAGCGCAATGCATTATCCAGCAGGTTGGAGAGGGCGCGGCGCAGCATGCTGCGGTCGCCGGCAATCTGCGCGCTGCCCTCACGGCTCAGCTCAATCTGCGAGTCCTCAGCCAGCATCGCGTAAAACTCCAGCAGTGCCTCCACTTCATGGCCCAGCTCCAGCGGCTCGCGGCGCGGGGTGAGCAGGCCGTGGTCAGCCTTGGCCAGATACAGCATGTCGTTGACCAACTGCGCCATCCATTGCAGCTCCTCGAGGTTGCTGTGCAGCGCTTCGCGATACTCCTCGATGCCCCGCGGTCGGGTCAGGGTCACCTGGGTATGGGTCAGCAGATTGGACAGCGGCGTGCGCAGCTCATGGGCAATATCGGCGGAGAATGCCGACAATCGTTGGAACGAATCGTCCAGCCGCCCAAGCATGGCGTTAAAGGCCGTGGCCAGGTCGGCCAGTTCGGCAGGCATTTGTTCCTGGGGCAGGCGGGCGTTGAGGGAGTCAGCCGAAACGCTGGCTGCAATCGCGCTCATGCGGCGCAAGGGGCGCAAGCCGCTACGGGCCGCCCAGGCGCCGAGAATCGCCGTAGCCAGCGCTGAGAGGCCGACAGTCATCCATATCAGTCGCTGCATGCGTTGCAGAAAGTGCTGGTGGTGGGTGATATCCAGTAGCAGTGTCAGATGAGGTGCATTTGCGTTGTCGTTCTGCGGTACCAGAACCCGGTAATCGGTACCGTTGATCTGCAGGCTGCCCAGTCCCGGCCGGGTTTCAAGCGCCAGGGGCAGGCGCGGCGAGCTGTCAAACCACAGATGCCCGTCCGGGCCGCGCACCCGCACTGCAAGTTCCGGCTGGTGGGCCAGATCCTGTAATAGCGTCGGCAAGCGCAGGGTGAAGCTTTCCAGGGTATCGGCCCCTTGCAGTGTGCTGCGCAGGACTGCCAGGCGGCTTTCCATCAGTTGCTGGTCGAGTTCGACAAAGTGCACTTCACTGGCCCGCCCGAACAGCACCCCGGCAAACAGCGACACCACGGCGGTACAACCGGCAAACAGCAGGGCCAGACGACTGCTCAAGGACAGGCGGCGCATCAACTGCTGCGCTCCTCAAGTACGTAGCCCATGCCGCGTACGGTGTGGATCAGCTTTTGTTCGTGGTTGTCGTCGATTTTCAGGCGCAGGCGGCGAATCGCCACTTCGATCACGTTGGTGTCGCTGTCAAAGTTCATGTCCCACACCTGTGAAGCGATCAGGGACTTGGGCAGTACTTCGCCCTGGCGGCGCAGCAGCAGTTCCAGCAGGGAAAATTCTTTGGCGGTGAGGTCAATACGCTGACCGTTGCGCTCGGCACGGCGGCGGATCAGGTCCAGGCGCAGATCGGCCAGTTGCAGGCTGGTTTCCTGTGGTGTGTTGCTACCACGGCGCAGCAGGCTGCGCACCCGTGCCAGCAGCTCGGAAAAGGCGAACGGCTTGACCAGATAATCATCAGCCCCCAGCTCCAGGCCGTGGACGCGGTCGTCCACGGCATCGCGGGCGGTCAGAAACAGCACTGGTATGCTCAGCCCTGCGCCACGCACGGCTTGCAGGATTTGCCAGCCATCGCGACCGGGCAACATGACGTCGAGAATCAGCAGCGAATAATCGCCGGTCAATGCCAGGTGTTGCCCGGTAATGCCATCGGCCGCCAGTTCGGTGGTGAACCCGGCCTCGCTCAAGCCCTGACGCAAATACTGCCCGGTTTTGATCTGGTCTTCGACAATCAGCAGTTTCATGATCGACTCATCGTAAAAATTAACTTCAGCCTTATACCCTGCTGTACTTGAGGTAGGGCCAAGCTGACAAAGTTGTAATCTTACTGTCAGTTGAATGCCAGTACCGGGGTTTTAGAGTAGTGACAAGCCTGATCTTTAGTTTCTGGGAGTAAGTATGACCTTAGGTTTCCGTTTGTCGCTCGCAGGCTGTTTATTGGCCCTGAGTTTGCCGGCTCTTGCATCGCCTGTCGGGCATTACGATTTCGGCCAGCCCGCACCGGCGGCCAGTGCTACCCGCACGGTGGAGATCGACATGACCGATATGGCCTTCACCCCCAAGTCGCTGGACGTGAAGGCCGGTGAGACCGTGCGCTTTGTACTGATCAACAAAGGCCAGCTGCTGCACGAATTCAATCTGGGCAATGCGGCGATGCACGCGGCCCATCAGAAAGAAATGCTCGAAATGCAGCAAAGCGGCATGCTCACCCCAACCGGCATGAGCAAAGGCGGCATGGATCATTCGGCCATGGGCCACGGTTCGATGGATATGCCGGGCATGAAGCACGACGACCCCAACAGTGTGCTGGTCGAGCCGGGCAAAACCGCCGAGTTGACCTGGACTTTCACCAGGGCTGACAACCTTGAGTTCGCCTGCAATGTGCCCGGCCACTACCAGGCCGGCATGGTCGGCAAGGTCAAAGTTGCGCCTTAAAACGCCCTGATCGTCTGTGAACGCTGAAAGCCTGGCTTAAACCCGATAGAATTACCGGGTTTTTCTAGCCAGGTTTTCCTCATGCATCCCGCCGCCGAACATTCCCCGCTGGGCAAGTCCAGTGAATACATCAGCACCTACACCCCGTCCTTGCTGTTCCCGATCCCGCGTGCGGCCAAATGGGCAGAGCTGGGCCTGAGCGCCGAAACCCTGCCCTATGTCGGGGTGGATTTCTGGACCTGCTTCGAACTGTCTTGGCTGTTGCCATCGGGCAAGCCGGTGGTGGCCATTGCCGAGTTCTGCTTTGCCGCCGATTCGCCGAATATCGTCGAGTCCAAGTCCTTCAAGTTGTACTTGAACTCGCTGAACCAGAGCGTGTTTGCCGATACCCCAAGCCTTGAAGCCACATTGCAGGCGGATCTGTCAGCTGCTTCGGGCAAGCCTGTCAGCGTGCGCGTACGCAGCCTGGATGATTTTCAGGCGGATGGCGTAGGCGTTTTGCCGGGTGTGTGCATTGATGATCTGGATATCACGGTCAGCGATTATGCGCAGCCGCGTCCTGAATTGCTCAAGTGTGATGATTCGCAGGTGCTTGAGGAAAGTGTCTACAGCCACTTGCTCAAATCCAACTGCCCGGTTACCAGTCAGCCGGACTGGGGCACTGTGGTGGTCGAATACCGTGGTGCGGCGCTGGACCACGCCAGTTTGCTGGCGTATCTGGTGAGCTTTCGCCAGCATTCGGACTTCCACGAACAGTGTGTGGAGCGGATCTTCCTCGACCTGCAGCGTTTGCTCAAACCCGAGAAGTTGACTGTGTATGCGCGCTATGTGCGCCGTGGCGGGCTGGATATCAACCCGTACCGCAGCACTGAAGCGGTCGAGTTCCAGAATGTGCGGCTGGTGCGTCAGTAACTCTGAGAATGCCTTAAATACTGTGGGAGTCTGGCTTGCCAGCGATTGCTTCGACACGATTGTTCAGATCCATCGAGCAGTCTGTATCGCTGGTAAGCCAGCTCTCACAAAGGTATTGAGCAGATAGCGTCAGCCGTTATGCAGCGCCCTGGCCTGCTCCAGCACTGCCTCGACATGCCCCGGCACTTTCACGCCGCGCCATTCGTGACGCAATACGCCGTCCTTGTCGATCAGGAAGGTGCTGCGGTCAACGCCCAGGTATTCCTTGCCATACAGCTTTTTCAGCTTGATCACGTCAAACAGCTGGCACAGGGCTTCGTCCTTGTCGCTCAGCAACTCAAACGGAAACGCCTGCTTGGCCTTGAAGTTCTCATGGGACTTGAGGCTGTCGCGGGACACGCCGAACACTTCGGTGTTAGCCGCCTGGAAATCGGCGTAATGGTCGCGAAAGCCCTGACCCTCGGTGGTGCAGCCCGGCGTGCTGTCCTTGGGGTAGAAGTAGATCACTACCTGCTTGCCCTTGAGCTGCGACAGGCTGATGGTTTTTTCACTCGTTGCCGGGATCTGGAAATCGTCTACGGGTTGGTCAATTGCAACAGCCATTGAGTCGGTTTCCTTACATCGGGTTCTGTGGGCGCCACGGTTCGATCAGTGCATCCAGGTTCAGCGCGTCGGCGAAGTCCAGGAACTGGTCACGCAACCAGCTGATTTGTACGCCAGCCGGCAAGGTCACGGTAAACGTGGCATTGAGCATGGTGCCGCCGGTCTGTGGGGCCTGATAGGTGTCGCATGTCAGGTTTTCCAGCTCAACGTTGTGGTCCATAAAAAACTGGCACAGCTCGTTGATAATGTCCGAGCGGTAGGCCGAACTCACGTAGGCCACATAAGGCAAGGCTTGCGGGCGGGTTTCCAGGGCGGCACTGCGCACTACATTGACGCTGAACGCGTGCTTTTTCGCCAGCGCAGGCAGGCCTGCTTCAAGGCGCGCCAGGGCGTCCCAGCTACCGGTAATCTCCAGGACCAGCGCACTGCATTCGCCATGGCGAGTCAGGCGCGAGGTCACGACGGCGCAGCGATTTTCATGGCTGGCGCGACACAGGACGTTAGTCAGCTCCATTGGGTTGGCGCCAAGGGCACTGATGACAAGGAATTGTTCGCGGACTGTGGGGGTGGACATGCAGCCTTCCTAAAACGATGAGCGGTCAGTACGGTCGATGGCAGGCAAGTTGAATATCAGGTAACACTTGAACATCAGAAGCCCGTCAATACAGCGTTTCAGGCGGTTTGCAGGCTCTGCAAACCGCGCTCGGCGGCGTTTGGGCGGGGCTTTTGGCGCTTGCTGAAAGCCTGTGAAACAGACTTGCGCACACATCAGTACCAATCAAAGGGTGAAGGGTAGCGAAAAGCAACGCTAAGGGGAATGCTCATCGGGCGAGCTGTTGCTTGTGCAAGGGTCATGGCGCCAGTACCATTACGGCTCTCTTTTTCCGGCAGGAGCGGTTGCATGATTGCGGGCAGTATGGTGGCACTGGTCACACCTATGGATGCACAAGGTCGTCTTGATTGGGACGCTCTGAGCAAACTGGTGGACTTTCACCTGCAAGAGGGCACCAACGCCATTGTTGCCGTTGGCACTACAGGTGAATCGGCAACTCTGGATGTGAACGAACACATTGAAGTGATTCGTCATGTCGTCAAGCAGGTTGCAGGGCGCATTCCGGTGATCGCCGGTACGGGCGCCAACTCGACGCGTGAAGCGATCGAACTCACCACCAATGCAAAGGCCGCTGGCGCCGATGCATGTCTGCTGGTGACACCGTATTACAACAAGCCGACCCAGGAAGGCTTGTATCAGCACTTCAAGGCCATCGCCGAAGCTGTCGATATCCCGCAGATCCTTTACAACGTTCCGGGCCGTACCGCCTGCGACATGCTGCCGGCTACCGTCATTCGCCTTTCCACCGTGCCGAACATCATCGGCATCAAGGAAGCCACCGGCGACCTGACGCGCGTACCGGCCATCCTGGCAGGCGTGAGCGATGACTTCCTGGTGTACTCCGGCGACGACGCCACGGCAGTCGAGCTGATCCTGCTCGGCGGCAAGGGCAATATCTCGGTAACCGCCAACGTTGCCCCGCGTGACATGAGCGACCTGTGCGCCGCTGCGATGCGTGGCGATGCCGTCACTGCCCGTGCGATCCACGAAAAGCTGATGCCGCTCAATAAAACCCTGTTTATCGAATCCAACCCTATCCCCGTGAAATGGGCTCTGAGCGAGATGGGCTTGATGTCGGACGGTATCCGTCTGCCACTCACCTGGCTCAGCGAGCCTTGCCACGAACCGCTGCGTCAGGCAATGCGCCAGTCCGGTGTTTTGGTTTAATTGAGGAAGCACTACGCATGAAGCGATTGGCCGGACTTTCCGCACTAGCCGTGATTATTTCGAGCACCAGCGGCTGCGGTTGGCTGTGGGGTCAAGACGGGTACTTCCGTGACCGTGGCAGCGATTATCTGGAAGCGCGTCAAACCGCTCCGATGCAGTTGCCGCCAGGTGTCCAGACTGACAAGCGCCTTGTGCCGCTGTTGCCGATCCCGAGCAACGTACCCGACGACACCGTCACTGGCGAGTTTCAAGTGCCGCGTCCGCAGCCATTGGCGGTTACCGCCAGCGCCAGCGACTTCAGCCTGCAAAAAAGCGGCGACAGCCGTTGGGTGATGGCGCAGCGTTCCCCGTCAGAAGTGTGGCCGGTAGCGATGCAGTTCTTCCAGGACAACGGCTTCCGCATCGATGAACAACGCCCGCAAACCGGCGAGTTCACCACGAGCTGGCAGCGTGCTGACGAGCTTTCGGCGCCGATGGCCCGTCACATTGGCAGCAGCGGCCTGGCCGCCGACAGCGAGACCCGCCTGCGGGTGCGCATCGAGCCGGGTGTGCAGCGCAACACCAGTGAAGTCTACGTTGTCAGCGCCAACCGCCCGGCGGGCAGCACTGCCAACGTCGACTTCGGTAACCGCTCGGTCAACACCGGTCTGGATGCAGCCCTGGTTGATGAAATGCTGATCAGCATGAGCCGTAACGCCGAGAAGGGCGGTTCGGTGTCGTTGCTGGCTGCGCGTGATTTCGACACCCCGGCACGTGTGACCCTGAGCGAAGACGGCAGCGGTAACCCGGTGCTGACCCTGACCGAAGACCTCGACCGTGCCTGGTCCGGTGTCGGCCGTGCGCTTGAACAGGGCGAATGGCGCGTTGAAGACATCAACCGCACATTGGGCCTGTACTACATCAACCTTGCCGAAAAAGCCGAGAAAAAGGACGAGAAACCTGGTTTCTTCTCCGGTCTCTTCGCCAGCAAGCCGAACAAGGAAGAAGTTGAGGCCCGTGCCCAGCGCTACCAGGTTCGCCTGAGCAAGGTCGGTGATAGCGTGCAGGTGACTGTCGAAGAAAACATCAACACCGTTGCCCCGCCAGAAGTGGCGCGCAAAGTGTTGGGCGTGATTCAAGACAACCTGGGCTGATTCTATGCGTTTTGCCGTTCTCGGCAGTGGTAGCCAAGGGAATGGCACGCTGATAGCCAGCGACAGCACCTATGTACTGGTCGATTGCGGTTTCTCGTTGCGAGAAACCGAGCGTCGCCTGGCCCGGTTGGGCGTTAGCGCGCACCAATTGAGCGCAATTCTGGTAACCCACGAACATGCCGATCACGTGCATGGCGTGGGTTTGCTGTCTCGGCGCTACAATTTGCCGGTGTATATGAGTCGTGGCACACAGCGCGGGATGCGCAAACCCCTGGAGCCTGCCGGTTTTGTGGCAGGTGGTGAGACGCTGCAGATCGGCGCGTTGAGCATCAGCGTGACCCTGGTTGCCCATGATGCCCAGGAGCCTACCCAATATGTGTTCAGTGACGGCAAGCGGCGTTTTGGCTTGCTGACCGATCTGGGTTCGTATTGTGCTGGCGTGCTGGACAGCTACAGCGGCCTGGATGCACTGATGATCGAGGCCAACCACTGCCGCGACCTGCTTGCCCGTGGTCACTACCCCGCTTTTCTCAAGCAGCGGGTAGGCGGCCAGGAAGGACATTTGAACAACCACCAGGCCGCAAGCCTGGTGGCCGAGTTGGGCTGGCAAGACCTGCAACACCTGGTGTTGGCCCACCTCAGCAGCAAGAACAACCTGCCGCAGCTGGCCCGGCAATGTTTTGTCGACACCCTTGGGTGCGACCCGGACTGGCTGCAACTGGCCGATCAAGATTCAGGGCTCGACTGGCGCACAATCGCCTAGCCCACCTACTTAGCATGCGGAGCCCATCATGGAAAAACGTGAAGAACTCTATCGCGGTAAAGCGAAATCGGTTTACAAGACCGACGACGAAAACCGCTTGATCCTGCTGTTTCGCAACGACACCTCGGCGTTCGACGGCAAGCGTATTGAACAACTTGATCGCAAGGGCATGGTGAACAACAAGTTCAACGCCTTTATCATGCAGAAACTCGAAGAAGCCGGCGTGCCGACCCAATTCGACAAACTGCTGGGCGACAACGAATGCCTGGTCAAGAAGCTGGACATGATCCCGGTCGAATGCGTTGTGCGTAACTACGCGGCCGGCAGCCTGGTCAAGCGTCTGGGTGTGGAAGAGGGCATGAAACTCAACCCTTACACCTTCGAACTGTTCCTCAAGGACGACGCCAAGGGCGACCCGTTTATCAACGAATCCCACGTAGTGGCATTTGGTTGGGGCACTGCCGAGCAACTGGTTCGCATGAAAGAATTGTCGCTCAAGGTCAACGACGTACTGAACAAACTGTTCGACGACGCGGGCCTGCTGCTGGTGGACTTCAAGCTTGAATTTGGCGTATTCCACGACGGCAGCATCGTCCTGGGCGACGAATTCAGCCCGGACGGCTGCCGTCTGTGGGACAAGGCCACTGGCAAGAAAATGGACAAAGACCGCTTCCGTCAGGGTCTGGGCGACGTAATCGAAGCCTACGAAGAAGTTGCCAACCGCCTCGGCGTCCCGCTTTAAGCAGTAAAGGCGCGCAAGCAACTGATACAGCGCGATTTTTTTGAAAAAAGGCTTTGCCATAATCAAAAATCGCGCTATGATTCGCGCCGTTGGAGAGATGCCAGAGTGGCCGAATGGGACGGATTCGAAATCCGTTGTACTGGCGACAGTACCTAGGGTTCGAATCCCTATCTCTCCGCCATACATAGAAAAGCCCCGTAATTCAATGAGTTACGGGGCTTTTTGCTTTTCGATTCTACTACTCATTTCTACTACTCTAGCCATCCCAAATATTTTTCCAGTCGCCACTTTCCAATCAGCTTGGGTATCTGGTGGTGGGGAATCCTTGGTGGGATAGGAACCTTGTCGAACAAGTACCTCAATCTGGGCGGCTGGCAGCTCAGGTATTCGGCAAAATCCCGTTGATCCCTCTGCTGTGCACACTAGGAGCGACGTTCGTCATCTAACCTAGGTTGACCCCTTACCTAGGCCTTATCGAGGCTAGATGGGCGCAGGGGCCTTACGCTGTCTCTTTCTTGATTCGATACACGGTGGCGACACCGCATCCAGCCAGTTTGGCAATTTCATCAGCAGACATCTTTGGATGTTTCTGCATCAGTGACTTGACCTTTTCCCACTTGGCGGCGTTCCTGCCTTTGCCTGCTGGCTTCCATTCAGGATCAGCAGCCTTCTTATTCTCCAACCCTTGCTTGATGCGCTCCACACGCTTCTCTTGATCCAGTCGTGCCATGGTTGCCATCAGGTCGATCAGCATGTTGTTGATCACGTCCATGATTTGCCCGGTGATTCCTTTCGCTTCAACCAGCATGTGACTCGTGGGTAAATCTGCAACAACAAGACGCAACCCCTTAGACTTGATAGTCGCCTTGAGCGTGTCCCAGTCAGCTTGGGAGAGGCGACTCAGACGGTCAACAGACTCAACCAACAACACGTCACCACTCTCGGCAGTATCGAGCAAGGAAAGCAGCTCAGGACGGTTGAGTTTGGTTCCGCTGATGTTCTCGGCGTACACGCCAGTAATGGTCAGCCCCTTCTCAATAGCGAATGCCTCAAGGGCCACCTTGGCGCGGTTGGCGTCTTGGTCTTTGGTGGAGGCTCTGAGGTAAAGGTGGGCGTTCATTGCTGATTTCCTTTTGGCTATCTGATCGATAGACAAATGATAATCCTATCGAATAGCCTTGCACAATAGCTATCTGATAGTTATTTGCCACCGTCTATCGCACTACCGTTTAGGTAGAGTACTTCGATAGTGGGTGATTGCTGACTGAGGTTTGGTTTGCTTGCGCTGGAATTCAGGGAAGGCTGAATTCCAATGTTGTGACTGGCGGTATAGCCAAGGAGGCTGTAGCGGAGGTCATGCTGGGGTTGTTAAGTGGACAGCGTAAAATGGAGAGCAGCGGTGTACATGCGGCTTCTCTCGTTGCTCTTCGGTGTATGCTTTGGGAACTCTTAAATCTCAGGAAGGCAGGCATTCAATGGTTAGTCGGAAGAGAAACGATGGCCGTAAATTGGAAAGCATCGTGACCTACATCGAGAGTCTGCGACTTCCAGAGGGTTGGACAATAACACCAAGAGTGCTTCGTAAAAGCGAGGCAGGAGGAACTGGTGGTGAGCTTGATATCCTGCTCAAAGGTAAGGTCGGTACGATTGATCTTACCTGGCTTATCGAGTGCAGAGATCGGCCATCCGCTGGACCGGCTCCTGCATCATGGATTGAGCAGCTCTACGGTAGGCGGCATAGATACAATCTGTCCAAAGTGACAGCGGTATCTACGACTGGCTTTAGTCGTCCTGCCTTGGAGCTGGCGTCGAAGTTGGGTATTGATACTCGTGAATTCAGGGAGCTCTCCTGTGCTGAATTTAAGAGCTGGCCTGAGCTGGTGGGCATGATGCACCGAACTGACCTACTTAATCTGCAAAGGGTTGAGTTTGGTGTGAATACGACTCCAGCCACTCATACAATGGATAGCTTGGCAGAGGCGATGCAGCGCGATCAGGCTAATCAGGTGCTTCGTGAGCTCGCAACAAATGATGAAGTAACTCCTCTTTCCATTTTCAAAAACACCTTGGATCGCCATCCGGAGCTTTTGGAGGGGTTACAAGTCAATGGGCCTGCGTTGCCAATTTCCTTCGATGTGACCCTCAACGACAGTCATGTGTTGGATACAGCCCAAGGCCCAGTAGCAATAGCTCTCCTAAGATTCACGGGGAGTCTCCTGCGTACCGAGGAATCTAGACCTTTGGCTTTTTCGGGCAAGTATTCACGTAGTCAGACAGGAGAGGAGATCGGGCATTTGAGGATGTACGAGCCGCATGATGTTCTAGGACTGAAACTCCAGACGGAGATCCATGAGTCGCCCGATGTCGAAGGTGCCACAATTGTACTTAGGCACATTGTGGCCCCTGACTGATATCCACCGTGTTCGTGTCAGGCTGGTATTTCACCAGATTTGGAACTCTTCTAATGAGTTTCTCTAAGCAAGAATGGCTTTAATGTAAGTCATGCTGTAGTGGGAACAGAGCGCCAGCGATGTTCTTGCTCTGGTCTTATTGTTCTTTCTATATAATGGGTGTTCTACACCTATATGTAGGCGTGTTTTAGGAAGAGCTTTTCAGCTCGCCTTGTACTGGAGGGTGGGATCAATCAGTGGCTTGTTTAGGACGCTCCAGCGGCGCACTGAAGGCTTCTCAAAGAACTCTGCAAGGTTGTGAGCTGGTTCACGTTTGATTGTGGCAGCAGCGCCATCACGGCGACTATCAGGCAAGCCACGACCGAGAGTGTTCATTGGTTGCTTGAATGTTTTACAAGCCAGCTCAGTGAGTCCATGAACCTTGCCAGTTGTGTAAATGACCAAGATGGCTTGCACCCCATCTTTATCCAGCAACTGGATGCGGCAAAGGAAGGGCTGATCTGGTACATGCTTCCTCAGGGCTTCCTTGAATCGCACTTGCTCCGTTAAAAGACCAACGCTGTCTTCTGGGGTGGCGTAGAAGAGGGTGTGCTGGTAACGCCACTGGGTGCTCAAGTGGAATTTTAGGTACTGTCGCACCGTTCTGTCTGATGGGGATTCGCTCAATTTTCAGTCCTTGTTCATGTATACCTATACTGCATCTCAGCTCATGCTTTTTGTGCGACCCCACAGAATCTAGCAAACGCCCGCCAGTAAAGGCTGGGGCTGGCAGATTCAAGGCGGAGTTTTTAGGTGAGGATTTTAGGTGGTTTTCCGTAGTATGACGGTAAATCGCCATTTTAGGAAGGAACAGAGAGTGTGTGTAACCACCTGAGAGGAGGAGCCCGCAGGCATCGGCACCAGAGCACGTCTGTACGTGTAATCTGAGGATCTAGCAGGGTCGTTATGCCCTGCTTTAAAGCCTGATACTGCCGTGCTTACTGAAACTCTTACTCAGGAAAGTTGAGCGGCTGGTAACAACCATCGGCTTCTTTTTGCAGTCTCGCCAGTAGTTTGTCCCTAGTCGCTTGTTGAGCCTTTTGCTGTTTCAGCTCCTCTGTTTGTACAAGCTGCTCAAACAATAACTTCTTGTAAGACTCATGAGATGTCTCAAGCTCCAGCCGGTATTTAGCCTTCACATCATTAGTAATCTGAAGTAAGTCATCAGCCTGCAAAGCTTCAGGCTTACGCATTGAAATCGAATAGTCCATTGGACTGAGTGAGCTAGGATAGTCTGTCAAACTGAACCCTTCAGCAGCTCGGTCAATTATGTTCTGAAAGAATTCCTTGGGGTGGCTCCCTCTCACTGTAATACAGCTCAGGCTGGTTTGAGTATATGCAAACTGGTGGGCAGCTACTCTATTATCAAGTTCCTCTTGGTTGAACTGAAGCGGGACACCACTTACGACGATCTTGTTTGTTGATGACATTGTTATACTCCTCTTTGTTTAATATGGTGGATTGCTTTGGCTACGATCAAGGTACGATAAAGGTCATCGCTCATCTTGGTTTTGGCTACCTTGGTATGGGTAGCGGTAGCAGTGCTAGTTGAAATCTTAGTTTCAACAACTGTTGTTACTTGGCTAGCTTGTTTGTTCTGTCTACGGAACTGGGCTCTCTTAAGTTGATCGAGAAATTGCTGTGGGGAAGTCATGATTGATCCTTCTGTTGAGTTGGTTGGGGGGGTAACGTTCCGATGTATCGAAGATAGGCAGACATAAGGCCAAAGTCGCCTTTCAAGTCCACGGAATACGTGGCCTGTAGCCGTGCAAAACATCGACCCTGTAGGGTAGGTAGGGGCTACCCCTTTTATCTCGTTTGGGCCAATGTTTCCGCGAAGGATGGGCTCAGTAAAGCAAGCTCTCCAATGCCAACTGCTGCCCCGTTGCGGGATCGTTTATTTAGCAGTTTGTAGTATCGAGACAGTGTTGTATTACCTATCTCAATAAACTTGTGTATAGAGTTGCTGGCTGGCAATGAAGAGGAGGTAATGATATTGGTTATGAGACTAGACTGGGTATTGCAAACTGCGTAGTTCAATTATTGTTTTCCTTGTGTGTTATTGCCTTCCATCTCCTTGTAAGTGGTTAGCGGATTGTTGGGGGTGTTGTTAAGCTACCTGGCTCATGATGTACCCGTTAATAAGCTGTCCAGCATCGCTGGCTTTAGCTTTCAATGTTGCAAATACATCGCTCGGCATTTTGAGCAAGACACTTACCTGTTTAACCTTCGCTGCTTGTACTGCTCGCCAAGCGATTGAGCGACAAGCTGATGAGCAATATTTTGCGTGGGAGTTATGGTTGCTAAGTGAGATGTTGCATACAGCACAGGCGTTATGATTAGCCATAGATTTACCTCCAAGGGATTGGTGAGTTGTGTTCTGGGTTGGTTTGAACGTGTTTTATCGTAGATAAAAAGAAAGGTCCACGAATGGACCTTTTAGGAGGGAAGAGAAGGTTGCAATGAGAATGCAGCCCGGAACCATAGGAGCGAATTCCGTAACCCACAAGCCAGCCATCACCAAAACAAGAGGTAAAAATGATGGGGCCTAAGAGTTCCTCTCTATAAGAAACATATTATCACGAATGATAATCATTGTCAATAGCCTGAATGAAATTGATAGCTCTTCTTAATCGAATTTCCCTACCGATGCTGGTAGCGGCGTTAACGATTGAAGTTGAAGCCAAGGTTGCTCAAGACAGCTTGTCCTTGCTTCGTGCGCTTTCACTGAAAGCTGTAAGAGAGCAGGTTTATAGCATCTTGCTTTTGCTTGAAAGAACATCCGGCGCTGTAGACGTTAAAAGTGAACGAAGGGTTTTCATGCCCTATGATGTACGGAATAACATCTATGCCAACTCCGGCTTGATGGAGAAGGGTGGTTGCTGTTTTTCTGATGCTGTGGAACACGTGCAGCCTGCTAAAGGCTTTAGACTTCAGACGCCCAAACTGCTTACCGAGCCCATCAAGTCTATTGCCGTTTTTGTTTGTTCCACCCTTGAATAGATAGCCATTGTTCTGGTTTGCAGAGTTTGAGCGATCTTTGTAAAGGGCTACAAGGGCTGGGTTAAGTGGTACTTCTCGCACACCTGCTGCTGTTTTAGCCTCGGTGATTCTGAATCCGATTGGCTCCCCGTTCTCATCGAACATGGTGTCCTCAGGTTTTAGGCGTCCAATTTCTTCAAGTCTCGCCCCGGTGTAGGCAGCAAAAGCAATCAAGTCTTCTAAGTCCTTTTTGCCTTTCTCCTTTGCCATCCTGTGAAGCTGCTCCACTTCCTCACGAGTGAACGGGATGTAAGATTCTCCTGCCGCCTTACCAGTTTTGGGAAGTTCGTGACCGTCGAAAGGGCATAGCTGGCCTTTGAATTGATCTCGGAACTGAGCGTTGTACTTTATCGCCCACTTCCAGAAGTCTCGTCCCGACCACATGTAGTTCGTGAGTGTCTGACGAGCACCACCTTGGGCATTTAAGAACCTGTGAATTGTGTCGAAGGTGAGCGGGGCACCTTCAGTCGTCAGGAACTTAGATATCTTCTCAATGCGAGCTTTATGGCTATCACGGGTTTTCCCTGATTCGATTTGAGTGACTAGGTGCTTTGCCCAAGCCTCAATCATAGGCGCGGTAATTGGGGATCGTGGCTTGTAGGTCGTAGGGTCGCGCATAATGCTCCGCGCTTCCTCTTCTTCTTTCTCCGAAAGATCGTACTCATCAGCAATGCACGCTGCTTCAATATCCCCGATGATCATTTGGCGCTCGTTGGTAATATCAATTCCCTCGCCAGCAGTCCCACCGTATTCATAAAATTCTAGGAGTCTTTTGCTGTTGTTGGTTACGCGCTCAGCTAGATCAAACCGACCATTTTCCCGTAGGTCGTTTACTATTTCTGGGAGCGCCTCAAACCATGAAATGTCAGCCGGGGTAGCATCGGGACTCAGCGGGGTGAATATCTTTGTTACGGCATCGGTTCGCTTCTGCTGCAAATCTAGCCCAATCGTGTGCTGGGCTAGCCGCCATTCATCTCCGCTGCCAGCTTTAGACTCTCGTGCTGCGCGGATGTCAGCTTTCCACTGAGTAATCCAAGGCAGGCGACGTTCCATTGCCTCTGAGCGAAGGCCTGTCTTTAAGGTATGAGTGAAAACACGACGATTGCCTAGCGCTCTTCTCACATCCGCTGGGATATCCAGTTTGACGTACCACGTCGATTCGCCTTTCTTCTGGAAAATATAGTCAGCCATACGGGATACCGAGTGTGAGTAGTGGTATGTATTCTACTACTCTTTTCTACTACTAATGGGGGTTGTGGTCAATAAACAATGGATTTGTTGGGGTTGATGGTCATAATCGGAGAGTCCCTATCTCTCCGCCATATTGAAAAAAGCCTTATAAATCAATGATTTACGAGGTTGTAAAAATGGTGATTTGTAGCAAGGTTTTGTAGCAAAACCTGACCTGCAGATCGCCATTTTTTTCGTCTGTCATTTGACCGTCCTATGGCTCTTCCTGAGCGTCTTTGGCCTTCTTGGCTACCAACGCCTATCGCTGACCTGACGATACCTCTGCTGAGCCTGTGGGCTGCTCTGCTGCTACGTTTTAGATCAAGGTCGCCAAAGGTGCGGGGACTTGTACCCGTGCCGTTGGGGGCCGGATTACGAAACGAAAACCGGTCGCAGGCAGTTGTCGAGGGTGGGTGATAAATAAGGGTTCGGGGATATATCTTTGAACCTATGGCTGTTTAATTTAAGTGGAACGAAATGGGGCGATTCCTACTCTGTGGGAGTAGGGTATATGTCCGTGAAGCGTAGTATTAGCTTTGAGGATATAAGTATGTAACGTGGGGCGTTACATTGTTTGAGTTTAGTGAGGTCGCATTTCTTCGATTATGCGTTTTTTGTATTCGTCTGCATCGTCTTCAATTTTTCGCTTTGCATCGCCCCATAAATCTTTGTATGTGTCTCTATGCCTTGCCACCATAAGGGTTACAATCTCATCGAGATTTTGCTGTTTTACCTTGTTATTCCCTCTTCCAAACTCTTTCACTAATACGTCATTAGAGATGGACTTATAGCCAGAAAATGCCGCTATGAGTTTTTTGGCGAGGCTTGATGTTAGCCTTAAGTTAGGGTATTCCTCAATTTCTATTATTTTTAGGAAGTTGACTAAAAATCTTTGACGCTCTCGTCGTTTGAAACCACCAACCATGCCGCCTATCTTTCCCGCTATTTCTGCTTTTTTCATATATTCTCCTATGCTGTTTTAAATACAAATAGCATAGGTTTAAAATAAGTCAATGCTTCAGGGATATATCTTCGAAGTATTACGCTAGCTTTTGGCGAGCCGCCAATCGGAGGCAGGGTTTTTAAATTTTCAATTTTTTACGTGACCTATTCCCCACGTTCAATCTTGAAATTAAAATTGGAGAGATTTTTGAAAGTATGGTTTGATTTTTTAGTCGGGGTTAATTGCAAATATCAACTAAGTAAAATGCGATAGAGTTGAACCCTAAATTCAAATAAGGTTGAACGATAAAAATATTTTCGTTTTGCTATTGACAACGTTTTTTGCCGTAATTAAGCCATAAAGTGATGGTCGGAAAAATCGAGTTATCAATAATTTGATATAAAGTTGTAAAAAATTTTCAAGATTTTTTTTGATAATAGCATTTTAATGCTTGCGGGTCGATGGGGTTGGTTTTTATCGAAAATGACCTATTTTGGGTTTTGGACAAAAATAGAGGTTTTGGGAAAATGGAAGTGGGCTGCTGTGATGGGTTGTCCTATGAAATCTGATATGTATGTATACATACATATAGCTTCGGGGATATATCTCCAAACCTATGTAGGCTATTCTATAGGGTAGTGCGAAATTAAGGCGTTAGGGCGTGTCTTTTACTTTGGATGAGGATTTGTATCACTTGCGTGAGAACGGCCCAGTTTGACCCGTTTCCGTGAGTTATACGGCTATTGAGGTGTCAGTGGGTATGTACGTGGGTGTATATGGGGAGGGATGGGAGGAAAGAAGGGAGAGGGAGGAAGAAGAAACACCCTCACCGGGTGCTATTATCTGATATAGGCTTTGCGACAAATTATAATATTAAGTGCGTATCCTCCAGTTGTATGCTGTCGCTATGTTGATGTTTGATTATTTCATTATTTGCTGGATAGACACGCCTGCTTCAAGTTAAGTCTTCTTGATTTACCGTTCAGGGAGCCTCTATAAGCCTAAATCTCACTTGTCTACGTTCTGGCGACATGATCTTCAAATGGTTACGGTTAAATTTTGTAATGATGTTTTATAGAGCCGCCAATCAGGTGGGGATTTTGCATGCACCTGATTGGTGGTTGGCGAATACACTTTGTATCGGGATCTGTAATTTATAGCTACTAATATTTGCTCTCGCGTACTCTTCTGAATAGTTCTTTAACTGCACCGGTGAAAAGGGCTACGAAAACAGCGGAAAGGCTAACGAGCACCAAATTTATTTTAAATTTTCCAGAGTAAGGAAGTTCTTCGGTAAGTATTTCAGATGAATAAGTATTTGAAGATTTTGATGCGGTTTGTAAAATGTCTAGTATTCTTGTGTTTGCCGCGTCTGAAATCCTTAATAGCTCTACATACTTAACAAAATTTTGCTCTTGTGTTTGGTATATTGTTTTTTGACTTTCTGTTATTTTCTTTACTGTCAGGTTTATATTTTCTATCGATTGTTTTGGGTCTTCAGTAACCGAGGAGACTTCGACTATGTTAGTGTTTTTAATAGGGGTTATAGTGGCAGTTCTGGAGTACTTATAGACTATTTCTTCTGGTCTTTCCAGCGGAGTCAGAGTGTCTGAGTATAGGCTTAGGCTATTGCCGGTTGTTACTGTCGAAGTGCTTTTATACAATGTCGGTCTACTTGCCGTGTACCCTAAACCTATTGCAAGAACTAAAAGGAAGGTTATTATGATGGTTCTAGTCTGCCGGGCGAAAAAATTATAAATTTCGAAAATCGAAATGTCATCGTTTGAAAATTCATTTGCTTTCATTGTTAATATCCTGCAATAACATACAAAAGAGCAGCTATGCTAGTGCCTAGAGCTACAAGCAGAAATGAGATAAAAAGCTTGGCTCCTAAAGTGTATTTTACTTTGGGGCGTTGGGCGTTGGGCGTTGGGTGCATTTGCATTTCCCTATTGTTACTGGCTTGTTATCTCAATCGAGATTGAGTTGAGATTATACAGGTTGTCTGGTGGCATGACAATAACTGGCTTTAATTGTATGGCTGTAGAGTATTAATATATTAAGTTATAGGTGGATTGCTCTCGGCGTTATATGTATTTGTGTGTGTTTTAAGTATAAGCGTTTTTATGTTGGTCAAGGTGATGTAGCCATGTTTCGGCCCTTTTCCGAGTGTTACAAAGCTAGTGGTATTTTAGGTCGTGTGGAGGAGGATGGTGTGTTTCATCCACCTGTACGCAGTCGCACGGTCTACGGTTAACTGCTTCATAACTTCTTTAATAGTAGCTCCTGCTTCAAATAAGATAATTCCTTGTTCTCTCTTGCCCTTGCCCTTTTGCTTGCCTCTAAAACTCTGGATTTCGCTTGTATGAGTTCTTGCGACATACTCGTCAAAGGTGCCACGAGTAAAGTTTCTATGTGTCCACTTCGCTACGCTTTTAGCCGTGTGTTTGACTTCGGATATGTCCAAGGGTGTGGAGAAATTGACGTTGTAGCCTATGGCTCTGTCAAGGCAAGCATTAAGCCATTGGTTGTAGTCGGGCCAGCCTTGACGGATTGCTTTGTACGCCCACGCTCTTAACTCATCGAAAAGCATACAGTTACGGCCAAGGCCATAGTCTTCTACTGGCTTCTCTCTGGCCTTTTCAGGGGTGAGATCGATGTAGTCGGCAAGGTCGTCCAGCGTGTATGGGGTGGATTCCCATTCTTGCACGATCCAATGGGAGTTGATCGGGTTCTTGCAGATCAAGCCAGAGTATCCTCTGTCTGCTCCCAGCAGGTTACGCAAACCTGCTTCGATGGCCGCAGCGTAACGTAAAGGGGCTGTTTTAGCGTCGATTGCGGTTCGGATAGGGGTTTGTAGCAAGTAGAGCAAATGGGCGTGCCCATTGGCTGGATTTCGAGCGATGAGGTTAGGTGCTGGTGCTCCAACGTCATCCCAATGCATCCCCGCGTTGGTCTTGTCCAGATCGAAAACCATCCAGTATCTATGGGTAGGGCCGTTTGGTTGGACCAATCGAGCAAGTTTCGCTTTTTCTTTTTTATTGATTTTTAAGCCACTGACTAAATCGTCTGTGTGATAAGGTCTCTTTGGTAAGTAGTCCTCAAATAGTTTTACGCATCCCATTGTTATCCTCGTCTAATTGGTTGTTTAGAAAAAGAAAACCTTGGGTGACTTGACAATAAATTATTTGGTGATTAAATGGAGGTGTAAGTTTATATAATATTGTTGTATTCATTGCCACCTTCCCCAAGGTGGTTTTCTTTTTCTGCTCTATTCAAATTGCCATACTTTCGAGGGTTGTCAAATTTGGATGCTAAAAAGCCCGCTTTCCAGCGGGTTTTTATTATCTAATGGGTTTGACTATTGATACGGGTCGTAAGGGTCTTGGAACGGGCTTGGTGGCTTAGGCTTTAGAAGTCTTCTCTTTCTGGCTTGCTTCGCCTGCTCGGCTTCTTCCTTGTCAAACTCTACTACTTGCTTGTTGGTGAATGTATCAGATGCCCATAGTCTTACTTTGTCAGTAAATCCTAATGCCGCTTGAGTATGGTCTAAACCTTGCTCTTTCAGTTGCTCTTCAACGTTGAATAGATAGTCCTTACGTTTCTCTGTGCCTAAGCGACTGACCATTTCATAGGTGTTTTCTCGTAGTCTTTTGTAGTATTGCTCTGGGTTTTCGTCGAGCCTACGGGCATCAAGTAGTCGATCCACCAGAATATCAAAGCGTTTCATCAATGGTTCAAGTTCTTCCTCGTAAACCTTAATCGCATTTTCTAAAACTGATTTTCGTTCGGTATCTTCTTTGATTTTTCTGCGTAAATCGTTTAGTTCCTTTGTCATTTTCTCCTTCATAGTTTTGAAATTTGTCGATAATTCCTTCGTCTTGGTGGTTTTTTCGTTTATTTCGTCATTTAATTTTTGTTTGTGATGGTCAAGCTCATTGTTTTCTTTTCTCTGTTCATTAGCCTGTGATTCCAGCGTCTGGATGGTTGTTTTGTAGGTGCTTATTGTGCCTTGAAGGTCTTTTATCGTGGTGTTAAGGGTTGCGACAGTAGCCTTTTGCTCGATAAGTTCGACCTCTTTTGTGGTTAGCTCCTTCTGGAGCCTGTCTATCTGTCTGGTGTAATAGTTGTGGCTTCGCTCGCTCTTTGGCTTCTTGGCCTCCTGTTCAATTTTGTTCAGATGTTCTTTCGTTTCCTTGGATTTAGGTAGGAACTTGGCTTGCAAGCCATATGCAGCGGCTAAGCCATTAAAGTGCTCATAGAAGGCCGCTTGCATGACTTTTGACTTCCATGATTCGCGTTCTCTAATGAACCTATGGTTTTGCTTTTCTTCGCTACGGTTGGGGAGTTTGAAATCTTCTAATTTCGGTGGTTCGGATATCTTATCCAGACGAGCTTTGTTCCTCGCATAATATTGTGATGCAAACTCAAATTCTTGGGCTGAAAAATCATACTTCCCAGTCTTCTCATTTTGAAGGTCAAGGAAGGCATGAACGTGGTTTGTCGTTTCGTCCAGATGACTGAATGAGAAAAGCATCTTGTTGCTTGGGAAGTTTTTTTGATAAAACTGGTGCAAGGCTTTCTGCAGCAGGTCGGTGTAAGCCTTGGTTATCGCTAACTTGTTGGGTTCGGGAATAACAAGGATGATTTCTTTAACCCTGTTGACCGTCCTTGATACGGCTCGATTTGGTGCGTTTTGCTCGATCTCTCGCTTCTTGGTGGTGTAGTTCTCTAGAAGGTCGATACGCTGAGCTACACGGCTGATTTTGTGTTGATTGAGTAGGGCGGCGTAGTCTTCGACTACCAACGGCCTTTCTCCCTCCATTACCGATGTGACGTATTCTTTTATTTGGGTGGGTTCGGTTGCGTTGATGAATTTGACCAGCTTCGATTTTAGTTTTCGGAGCTTTTCTTTTTCTGCTGCTATCTCGTCAGTCGCTTCTGTTGCTTTGAGTTTGGTTTGTAGTTGGTCGTTGAAGTCGGCCAGCAATTGCTCTGCTAATTCCCTAGTTAATACTTGTTCAACGCCACCTACAATGGCGATATTTGGGTGGTCTGGATTGGGGTTGAATTCAAAGTCGTCATACTCGTTTTGGTCCAGCCTAAGCGAGTGTTTCAACGAGCTATCCAGCCCCTTCAGGTTGGAATAGTTTCTGTCTCTTTTAGTCAGCGTAATTATCTGCAAATTGGTATCATTCATTTTATCCTCAGTGGTGGGTTGGTTTTTGCTCTTGGCTTTTGCTTCTGTCCTGCCGACAAGGCACCTGCGTTAACCGTCACATCTTTTGCGTAGCAAAAGTGGGATGGTTAACATAGCAGGTATGCTTTTAAGGGCTTCTTTTAAAACTTGAACCATATACAAATATTTAACCACATAAAAAATGTATATCAAGCATGATGGTGTAGGTTTGGTTTTGTATGGGGTGGTTGGTTGGGTATGCGTGCGTGCGGAATAGTAGTCTTTATTATTGTTATCTAATATATTTGATATCTATATATTGATAACTAAAGACGCGGGTGTGCGTGTGCGTACACATGAGGCGTGTGCAGGGGAGTGCATTATGCGAGACGATTTGTAAAAAAAGATGGTAGTTTAGGGAAGGTCAAAAGCTCTTCTGGTGGGTAAGAGCTTTGGAGCCTTTGATTATTGTTCTGGATTTTAACGTGTAACGCTTGCAATTTTAAGATTTTATCTCGTATTTTAGTTTTGATATCGCGTCGTGTTTTTGCTTCGGGCTTGGCCCTGCACTGTATACGTCAAACGTGACCGTTCCTGTTTCATGTCCGACGATTGATGCAATGAGGATTCCGGGCACATCTGCACGTTGTAATTGCGTGATAACGGTCTTGCGGAAGCTGTGGAATACAAACTGGCTGTTATAGTTAAGGCTGGTTTTTAATCGCCCGAATTGCTTGCTGAGGGCGTCTGAGCGGTTGCCGTATTTGTTCCCTGCAGGTGACTCAATCAAGAAACCGTCTTTTGAATCACGGATCAACCTTTCTACGGTGTCCTGTATCGCTGGGTGTATCGGGGTGTGTCGCTCGCTGGCGGCAGTCTTTCCATCGTAGAAGTAGAAGCATTTAATCCCTTCTTCGGTCACGATATCTTGGGCTTGAAGTTGGCAAAGCTCTTCAATACGTGCTCCGGTGTAAGCACCTAAAAGGACAAGATCTGTAAGGGTTTCGCGGTTTTTGGTGGCTTTTGCGGCTTCATAGAGCTTTGTAACGTCTTCCGGGGTGAATGCCTTCCTTTCCATTGATCCATCGTTCCTTTTGCTGCGGTTGACTGGGAAATCGTGCTTTTCAAAGGGGGATTGCTGGTCGCGGTGCAGTTTTTTGAAATTTTCGTCGTGTTTAACGGCCCACTTCCAAAAACTGGAACCTGCGAATAGGTATTGTTTTTTGGTCTTAATGGATAGGTCGAGGGTATCGAGATAGCTGGCAATGCTTTCGTGGTTGAGGTCGCGTTGCTCTGCCTCAAGCCACGCCCCCATCATTTTCAAGCGATTAGCCTGCGTATCTACTGTCTTTTGAATAATGCCCTTGGTCTTGGTCTGATAGGCTTCAAATGAGGCTATTCTGTTAGTTGTGATAGGGGATTTGATTTTGTAGTTACTTGGGTTGTCGAGAATGGAGCGGATTTCGTCGATATTGCTGACGCTAATGGCATGCCCTGCGGTTATCTCATAATGCTCGACGGTTTTTTGTAGGTGGGTGTAATCATTGATTCGCTCGACCTTACGTTCGAGTGGGATATTTTCACCCAACGCGTACCATTTCTCTTTGAAAAGTTGGTATTCGAGGAAAGGTTTTTGCTTGTAAAGATCAACCTTGGCGTCTTCTGGGCTTTGCCATCCATGGCATTGGAGCATTACGTCGATGATAAAAGAACCGAGTTCGTCTAAGGCACTTTGAGTGAACCTTGGGTCAACCTCTTTGCCCTCTTGGGGCAAGACAAGGCTCATCAAGGCGTTTTCTCGGCTCGATGCAATCATCTTGGCGATGTTGTAGGACGTTTCCGGTAATTCGGCGGGGGTAGGTCCTGCGATGCGTTGCCGAGCGGTAGCGATGGCTTGTTTCCAAACGTGTAGAAACGCCAATTTCTTCATCTGGGCTTCTGGCTTGCTGCCGGTTTTGAGCGATTCGGTGAACTCGCTGCGGTTCAAGACGTGCCGAACGTCCTTTGGGACGGTAAGGCGGACGTGCCATGTGCCTGACCGTAAAACGAGGTTTTCGCTTGCCATTTTTCGTCCCTGACCGGGTAGGTTTGGAAGCTGAAAGGTAGCTGTTTTGGGATGGGATTTGTAGCAAAAATTTGTAGCAAAAGTGGGTTGTTGTGCCTGTACCCATTGAGTTTAAAGGGGTGGAGGGTCGAGATCGGAAAGTCCCTATCTCTCCGCCATTATTAGTTAAAAAATCCCCGTTTCACGGGGATTTTTTATGTCTGATGGTTTTTGTTCCTCCACCCGTCCCCCCCACTACATTTTTTGCGTGACGGTTAAGCTGGCAACGAATGTCGCTTGGTAATTTGCTGATTGGCCTCCTGAGGCCTTGCGTGAGCTCCGGTGAAAAGATGGAGGGCAGAACTCCTTATCGAAGTGACATTCAATCACCGTCCTCACCAATATCCAAGAGATAAGCCCTTCGAATTCGTGCTCAGAGCCAGGTTGCGGAAGCAGCTTGATCATCGAAAAGCTCGGCGATTGGTGTCCGGAGATTTTGCCAAGTTAGGAAGTTTTTTCAGAATTTCCCTAGAAGCGCCCCGGAATTCCCAAACGTGTGATGACCGCTTTTGGCCCAGAGCACCTTCAGCCTGAGGCATCGCAGACGTACTGGATGAGCTCCATTATTTGCCGCTCCCCGTTGATCCTGGCTCAAGCGGTTAAACTAATCGGATATCTTTAGCCGACTTAGCTGCCAGTCTGCCTCAGACTTGGTGCATGATCGATTGTTTAGGGAAGAATGGAATGACACTCAGGGTGATGGTAGTCGGTGGCTACGGCAATTTCGGCAGCATCGTTTGCCGGCATTTAGTGGCGCCGCCTGGCATTGAACTGGTGATTTCGGGCCGCGACCCACGCAAGCTGCAGCGCAAAGTGGATGAGCTGAAAAGCCAATCGGACACAGTCTGCGAAGGCTGGTGCGGCGATGCCATGGGCGCCGGATTTGCGTCCGCTTTGCGGTCGATGAGCATCAAGTTGGTGATCCACACCGGCGGCCCGTTCCAAGGGCAATCCTATGCCGTCGCCCAGAGTTGCATTGACGCGGGCGTGAACTACTGCGACTTGTCCGACTGCCGCACCTTCGTCAACGGCATGAGTGTGCTGGATGTACAAGCCCGGCAGGCAGGCGTGGCGGTCCTCAGTGGTTGCAGCTCCGTACCGACGCTGTCGTCCGCCATCATCGATCAGTACCGCCACCGCTTCACCCGCATCGACTCGATCGAGCACGGCATTTCCTCCTCGGCCAAGATGCCGGGCCTGTCCACCGTCGAAGGCGTGTTGGCTTATGCGGGCAAACCGATCAAGCAGCTCAGGCATGGCCAGGTGCATGAAGTGCTGGGCTGGCAGGACCTGACGCTGCGCAAGATGCCTGGGCTTGGCACGCGGGTGTTGGCGAATGTGGACGTGCCCGACATGGACATCTTTGCCAGCCGCTATGGTGCGCACACCCTGAGCTTCAAGGCTGGCGCGGGGCTCAAGCTTGGCGGTGTTGCCAACTACCTGCTGGCCCAGGTGCTGCGGTGGGGCGTGGTGCGTGACCATGTCGCCTGGGCTGCGCGATTACATCGTCTGGGCACTTGGTTCGAGCGCTTTGGCGATGGCAAAAGCGCGATGTACATCGACGTGCAGGGCCTCGGCACAGAAGGGCAACCGTTGTCCCTGGCGGTGCAAGTGACGGCCCTGAATGACAAAGGCCCGGAAATCCCCAGCTGCGCCGCCGTTGCTCTGGCCCTCAAAATCGCCCAAGGCTACGTGCCCGAACCCGGTGCGCGGCCGTGCGTTGGCGAAATCACCGTCGACGAATACATGGCCGCTATCAACGATCCGGCGAATCTCAGCCTAGCTGTGCATTTCTCTGACGGGCAGGGCTGACCCATGCTCTATCTGGGCCTGAAGTACACCCACATCATTGCGGCGATTTTCCTGTTCGGTTTCGGCATGGGCTCGTATCTGTATCTGATCGCCGCGAGCCGTACGGCCAACCCGCAAGTGATCGCCCATGTGGCGCGGATGGTGGTGCAGTTTGATACCTGGATTACTACGCCGGCGGGCTTCATTCAGATCATCACCGGCTTTCTGCTGATCAAGCTTGCCGGGATTCCGTTGAGCATCGAATGGGTGCTGACTTCGCTGATCATCTTCCTGTGCGTGGGGGCGCTTTGGCTGCCGGTGCTCGTGCTGCAGAAGCGTTTGCAGCGGATGGCGCTCAGTGCGGTTGAGACGGGCAGGGCGCTCGATGATGGATACCGCAGCGTCTATAGGAAATGGTTCTGGATGGGCGTTTTCGGGTTTTCGGGGATGTTTGTGATCGTGCTGATCATGGTGACGAAAATGACGCCATGGCAGTTGATTGGGCTGTTTCTGTGTTGCTGATACGGAACTACCAATGAGTGACACTGAAACCCAGTCCATCTCGCCGGATGATCACTACCGAGTCGATGTGACTCTTTGCTGAAATAAATGGCCTCTCAGGGCTTGGCATTCCAAGCCACCGCACACAACGCCAACCCCGCCACATTCAACGACACAGGATTAAACGCCTCCCTGAGCATCGCCGGGCTGAACACCGCCACATCCAGCAGCAGCCCTGCCAGCGCAGTCGCAGCCACTGCAATCGGCCAGGCACTGCGTGGCGAAAGCAGTATCCATACTGCCAAGGCTATCTCCCCAATCCCCGCCAGCGTGGCGAACATCTGCACCTGCTCGATCCCATGTGCCTGGATCATCGCCCGCTCACCCTGGCTTAGCCACAGCAGCTTCGGCACCAGCCCATGGTAGGTAAACATGAAAGCCAGGCCGCCCCGGGCGATCCAGTTGATACGCATCAAGGTATTCATGGCTGGTCCTTCAAAAAGCGCTGTTCATGATCCGGGTCCGGCAACAGGCAGGTGTCATATTTCCCGAAGAGCCGATAGCGATTGCGCGCGATGCGGTCGTAAGCCCAATCCCGAAGGAGGCGCGGGATGCTGCGCAGGAGCAGCAATGGGCGCCAGCGGGCAGGCAGTTGCGCAATGATTTCGAACACCGCCTCCGAACGCTCCCAATGGTGTCGGTCGCGTATCACTGCGATGCTGTCGAACTGATCCAGCGGCAACCCCGCCCACGCCAGCAGCGCCTGACCCTCTGGCGACTGCACGGCGGCTAACCGCATGCGCCGTTGGTGGTCGTGGAGGATCAGGAACCTTGCCCAGCCGTTGCACAGCTTGCACACACCGTCGAACAACACCACGGTTTCGCCGGGCTTGAGCAGTGGCGCGGGGGTAGGGCGGGTTTCGGAGGCGGGCATGTGTGTGGGTCTAGTCGGGCCGGGTTAGCCTGGATCATACCCGTCTTCGCCCACACTGTTCAGTCAGGAAGTGGAGATTTAATAGGCAAAGAGAGTCCAATGTGGGTGTGGGCTTTTGGACGTGTGAGGGTCGCAATGGACATGTTAACGGCTCCCGTTCAACTGGTTTCCTTACGCTAAGGTAAGGAAAAAAGGAAGGCTAGGGTCGCCGGTCAGAACATTTAAGGGGTCGTGGTTTTGGTTATGCAAGAGTTGGCATGCAGTCGCCCGTGCCAGTACCAAGCCTGCCGTTGGTTGCATTCAATAGTGATCGAGGGCAGTTGGAAATAGCGCTAAAAGTCATATCAGCCTGACCACATGCCGGGGTGAGCGGTAGTGATGTGGTAGAGCCAATTGTTTGAGCCCACCTGGTTAATTAACTGAATCGGCGCGAAGAAGACAATTCCGTGCATCTTCTAGGAATTGTCCTAAATACAGTCTGACAAAAAAAGCAAATGATGCAGCGCTCAATTGGCCGCATCAACTTCGTGGTCGCATACAAATAAAAAACTTTGGCTCACACATCGCAGAGTTAACGCGACATGGATGGTTTCGTGATGTGGGTATTGCACATTGGTATAAGGTTTTTTTCTTTAGTTTTACTTGGTTGCCTTGTCGGGTTGAGTTCTGCTGCGGCTGCGCCGGGACAGGGGCCGACGCCGGGTGATCAGGACCTGATTCGCGACCGTCAGGAACGCCTGCTTGAAGAGCAGCAGCGCCGTCTTGAGGAACTTCAGGAACTTCCCGGCAAGCAGATTTCTCCTACAGCTCCAGCTCGGGCAGCT